>JAJZND010000021.1 GCA_021848025.1 Microcaldota archaeon
CGAGCCATTTATAATTGTAAGGTTCAGCGGCAGTCCGGACTGCCTGTTTCCAATATCAAAATAAACGCTATTCGAAGTGAAAGAAATCCTATACTGCCTGCCTCTGGATTCTAACGCGATATTCAGCGGTATAGAAGCCGAGCCTACAACCGCGCCTGAGCTCTCCTTTGCCATGTAGCTTAATGTGCCTGTGTAAGTCACATTTATTGGGTTGTAAAAGAAAGCGGACGCGAAGGTACTGGCTACTTCTGATGCGGGTGCAGTCTTGCCTGGCTGGCCGCTTAGGGCCTTTGGAGTCAATGCCTGGTGCAGCACGCCTTCAAGCTCCACTGCAGCTGCCACTATTATCACAATCGCCAGCAATGCAAGAGCAATGCGTCTTCTCCTTCTCTTTCCGTATATGTCTAGGCTACCGAAATCAATATTTGGCATCCCTGCATTTCCAGTGCCGGCTGCCTTGGCTGCTGTAGTGATTTGTGCGTTCATCTGTTTTTCTTCCACGCCCATCACTAGACAATACCATGTCAGGCTTTAATATGTTTGCTGGAAACTTGTGCAGGAATATTTAATAAGGCTAAATCCTGATGGACGTGCCACCGAACCCGCCTCCCATTCCGCCTGTGCTGCCTATCCCTCCACCCATATTTATTCCCGTTCCTGAATTCTGTGCTATTATCAAATCGATGAGCATGGCGAATTCGATTAGTTGCAGCTTGTCGAATTCCTTATCAATTAAAGTTATTTTGTAAGCGTTCATCATAGCTGCGGCAAGCTCTCCGAAGAAGCTCATATTACCTGAAGAAGCTGCATTGAAAGGAGATACCTTGGAGATTGTCGCCAAGTCCTTCTCGCCCTTCGAGTCCTTTACCGAGTAGTTGTAACTGAATGCGTCTCCCACCGCAAGCGCTACCGGCTTGCCGCTCGGATCTTCAAGGGCATACTTGCTGTTCAGGCTTACGATATGGCTTGTCTTCACGGCCTTGCCTATTACGCTGCCGCTTGCATCGTGCATCTCATATGTGGGCTTGAGTGCGAATTTCTGCTGGAAATATCCTAGAAGATTGCCGTTTGGGTCAAGAAGGTCAGTGCGCGTTCCTAGTATATGCCTCTTTGCTACAAATGCGGGAGTGCCCTTTCCATCGAAGACCTGGAACATTACGTTGAATTTAAAGTTAGTGGGTCTCTGTATTACATACTCGTCAGCTGTGAAGTCCATATTTTTACCTTTTACGCAGAGATATTTATAACTAACTGCAGATACCCTCCTTGTAAGTTCCGTTCAGCGGTGCAATGCTCTGCCGCATATGCTTTCCACGCTAAGCCTGCCTGCCAACACCGCGAATCCGGACCTGTCCCTTTTCCCTGTGTTTCATCCAAAGGTAATAATTAAGCCCGTCAAGCAGGCCTTTTACCGAAGCCTTTATTATGTTCTTCGATACCCCTGTGCTTCTCCATCTCTTTCCGTTGCTTGAGAATTCCACCACCACGCGCACCACGCTTGCAGTATTCTTTACGCTGCCTGGCAGGACTACCTTGTAATCGGTAAGCTGAACTTCTTCAAGCTCTGGATACTTCCTTACAAATTCTTTTCTCAGCGCATTGTCTATAGCATTCACAGGCCCTTCCCCCTCAGAAACCTCTGCGGCGCCTTCCCCGCTAACCACTGCCATTGTAACCTCGTTCTCAGAGAGCACCTTCCAGTAATCAAGATTTATGAATTCTTTGTACAGCCCAAGCTCACCGAGCAGAACCAGCATCGCAGATGCAGGAGCAAGGTCAAAGCTGTAGCCCTCCTGCTCCATCTCCTTTACCTTCTGCAGGGCTTTCTTGAGCCTGGGATCTCCCTTGTCAATCCTTATTCCGTGCTCCTCCGCAAGCATAAGCATGTTGCCTGCGCCGCTAAGCTCTGAGACTATCACGCTTCTCGTGTTGCCGACAAGCTCCGGATTTATGTGCTCATATGCTGCAGGGTTCTTTCTTACCGCATCTGCATGTATGCCTCCTTTATGCGCGAAAGCGTTTGCTCCCACGTAAGGCTGGTATGGGTCATGCTGCATGTTAACAAGGTCGTATACAAGCGCAGACACCTCCCTGAGCAGCTTCAGCTTCTCAGTTCCAATCGTCTCCTTGTGCATGAGAAGCTCTAGCGATGGCATTACCTGCACCAGGTCTGCATTGCCGGTCCTCTCCCCTATTCCATTCACAGTGCACTGCACGTGCCTGGCTCCGGCTTCAACTGCCATAAGCGTGTTTGCTACCGCGCAGCCTATGTCGTTGTGCATGTGGGATCCCACAACACCGCCGAAACTCTCCACCACTGCCTTAGTCACAGAATAGATTCTCTGCGGCAGAGTGCCTCCGGTAGTATCGCACAGTACAAGGGTTCTTGCGCCGGCTTCCCTTGCGGCATCCAGTACAGAGAGCGCATAGTCCGCATTGTCCTCATAGCCTTTGTAGAAGTGCTCAGCGTCGAATATTACCTCAAGGCCGCCGGATTTCAAGTACTCTATCGAATCGCGTATCAGGTTAAGGTTCTCATGCGGAGTTATCCCGAGAACCTCATTAACGTGAAGCAGCCACGATTTTCCAAAGAGCACAGCTGTACCGGCTCCTGATTCAAGTATGGACTTGAGGCTAGGGTCATCTTCTACAGCAGTATTCTTGTGCTTGGTGCTTCCGAATGCGCAGAGCCTGGAATTCCTGAGCTTGTGTAGTTTTATTTCCTCGAAGAAGGCCTTGTCTTTCGGATTTGAGCCTGGCCAGCCGCCCTCTATATAGCTTATTCCGAGACTGTCAAGTGCCAGCGCCACCCTTATCTTATCCTTTGGAAGAAACGAGACATTTGCCGCCTGCGCTCCATCGCGAAGGGTTGTATCCAGCACTTCTATTCTATTCCCATTCTATCACATGCAAAAGACAATAAGTAAAATAGAAGCAAGGCCATAGCCTATAAGCCTATTGTACACATCAGCCTCAAAGTCGCCTCAGGTGCCTGCGCTCAGAAAAGCCTGCGCCCCCTGGCCCTGTAAAATCCGAAGCCAAGATTCCCGATAAGAAGGGCTATGAAATAGGAATGCGGAATCCTATGCGAGGCGAGCAGAAGGTAGACTATTGCTATGCCTATTCCATATGCTCCCTGCGCTGCAGCCTTGTGCGGCGATGTTTTCGGATCAGGAAGCATAAGCAGCGCAAAGAAGAAGTTTGTGCCAAGAACCGCGACCTCAAGGCCTGCAAGGGTAAAAGAGCCGTAAAGGAGCAGGTCCAGCAAGATGAAAGTTACTATGAATGAGAATGCAGCGGTAAGCCTGCGCGCCTCGTACGTCGCAATTACGAGCAACGCTGCAACCGGCAGCACAACCGAGCCTATATTCAGGCTGCTTGAGGCCCACCAGACGTCTCCTACTGCGAAGAGCCCCAGGCCCACGAGCATTCCGAATGCCGCCGGATTGAAGAGGTTGGAGCCTCTTACCTTCAGGAAGTCCTTCGATAGCACTGCAACCACCGATGCAATGATTACTGCAAGGAATCCTCCGCCTACCGGGGCAACGGAGCCTATAATAAGGCCGGTTATGATGGCTGGAAATGGCACTCTGAGCGAAGAATGTTTCAGGTAATACCTGCTAAGCAGCAGTTCAGCAGCAGTGCAGGTGGCTACTGCAAGTACCAGAGAATAGGGAAACAGCCTTAGCGAGTAAGCTGAGAATGCGTCTATGGCTACAAGAAGCAATATCGCCAGCAAGTGCATTTTTGCAATAGTCTGCCCTAATATTTTCGTAAATGCCACCTAAGAGCTATGCTCCTGACAGAGGGTAAACCTCTTTTACTATGTACCCGCTTGCATTCACAACTGCATATCCGTCATCAACTGTCGATGCGTCAGAAGTGGGATAATCGTCAGCAGTATTGGTGTCTATGAAATAAAGCCCGCTTCCAGGCCCGACTGTGGCATTGTAGACTATGCCTGTTGCGCGGGACTTCAAGAAATACTCGGCAGAGCCATTCTGCAGCTGGGAGTGCGTTATATTGAAATCCGCAGTTGCAGCTCTTCCTGCGGCAGAGAGCGTAGCATTGCCAGATATCAGGTAAGCATACTGTGCATACTGCGAGCCATTGAACAGCAGCCCGCTATTTGTTTTTGACTGTGCGCCAGCGGCCCCGGCAGCATTAGATACCTGTGGCGAAGGCGCCTTGTAAAGGGCAAGAATCCCTGCTGCAATTATTGCTATCACTATTACCGCTGTCCCGGCCATTACTGCTTTAGAAACCATATTACCACAGAATAGGCAATAATGGGGAATGCAATGCTATAAATCCTATCTGCACCTTTCTGACTATAAGAACTAAACTTGATTCCATATAACAATGCCAGGCAATGCGCCGTCAGTTCCTGCGGCTTCCTGTCCCATACTTATTCCAATATGCGGCGCGCAAACAGGCCTTACGATGCCTGCCGGACCATTACCAACGAACCATAAATCCGATGTGCAGAAACGACACCAAGCGAATCACATAACGTCATTTTAAAGGATGCAGTATTATCCCTATTCAATTAGTGATCCCATGCAATTGCTCTCCAGAAGAAGCAGATACGTGAAGAACATAATACTTGAAACTGAGAATCGGGCGCAAGAGCTCATCAGCCAGGGCAGGAAGGTTGTAAAGCTAAACCGCGGCGATCCGCCGCATTACTTCCCTACTCCAAAGTACATAATAGATGCATATATAGATGCGCTGAAGGAGGGCAAGACCTTCTATTCAAAAGCCGCAGGCGAGAAGGAACTCAAAGACGCGGTCATCGGCAGATATGGCAGGATGTACGGTGCGCAATTGAACGAAGAAGATGTGATAATCACTGCCGGAGTATCAGAAGCACTCCTCTTCATAAACAACATGCTGCTTGACCCTGGAGACAAGGCTGTGCTCTTCAGGCCTTACTATGCCCAGTACATACCAAGGGTAGAAGTAGAAGGCGGCAGGGTTGTTGTGGGCAGGTACGAGATGGAAAGCGGGTGGAAGCTTGACCTTGACGGCCTGGAAAGAAAACTGAAGAAAACAGGCAGCAATAAGGGCAGGATAAAATACATGATGATTACGAATCCCCACAACCCTACAGGAAACGTGCTCCGGAGAAAGGAGCTTTCCCGCCTTGCAGATATTGCCAATGAGAATGGGATTGTCCTGGTAAGCGATGAGATTTATGACGAGATAGTGTACAATGGGGCTAAGTTTACAAGCATGGCAGAGGTCGCAAAGGGCATTCCCCACATAATACTAAACGGTGTCTCCAAGAATTACCTCTCCACAGGCTTCCGGGTTGGCTTCATGGTAGTACCTGGAGAGGATAAGGCTTCAGCAGTGCTTAAGAAAAAACTTGCGGACTACGCTCTGCTCCGCCTTTGCATAAACACGCCTGCCCAGTTTGCAGCTGCAGAAGCAATGAATAATACGAAGGAGCATGGCAAATCGGTAAAGTACATTGTAAAGGAGATAAGCAAGAGAGTCAATTACGCTGTGATGATGCTTAGGGAGAACGAGCATATAAGCGTGGTCGCTCCAAATGGCTCTTTTTATCTGCTTCCAAAACTTGACTTCTCAAGGCTCGATTTCAAGAGCGACAAGGAGTTCGTCGAAACGGCACTCGATGATTATGGAGTGCAGCTTACAAGAGGCTCTGGCTTCGGCGAGCCCTCGCACTTCAGGATAGTTGCGCTGCCTCCTGTGGAAACGCTCGATTATGCCATAAGGCAGATAAACAGGATGTGCGAAGAGCATTCGAGGGGGATGAAGGCGATGGCGACAGCAAAGCGAAGAGCCATTGAAGCCAGTGCGCCTTCTGCCATTTAGATGGCCTCAACTGCCAAGCGAAGCCAGGCAGCGCTATCCGCCGGGCAGCCATTTCCGAAGCAGCCACGCTTTCATATAAGCAGCAATGTTGCGACAAGCACTACTGCAACACTCATGTTGTCGTCTATAGGCAGGCGCAGGCTTTCTGTTATGGCTGCAATTGCGCCTACGAGCACTCCGACAGGGCCTAAGAAGAGGTACGCTATTGCAGAACTCACTATGAAATAGGAAAGGGTGCCCAACACGCTTTTGTCTTTGTTGTAAGGAAGCTTCACTGTGCCGTAATTTACTCCTATTACTGTGGAGAAGGAATCTGCTATATAAATTGCGCCGAAGACGACCGGAACCAGGTAAGGATTGAGGAAGGAGATCGCGAAGAATGTTCCTATCGCAAGCCAGATTGCGCCGAAGCCCAGCCTGGTCCCCCTCCTTTCCAGTCCGCTCAGCGCCGTGTTCAGAAGGCTCTTCCTGTTCATTGTCGCGTAGCTGCCCAGCCAGAAGCCGAGGAAAAGGACAAGGACAATGAATGCGTACTCGGCAGGCCAGCCTGCAAAGACAGAGAGCAGTATGAATACGAGCCCGCCTGCAGTCTGCACCGCATTCCTCTTCATCTCCACATTTTTTTCAACAATCTTCTTCTTCATCTTCTTCTTTCCCACACGCTCGACTCCGCTCAAAAGGCCTGCGAGTATTGCCTGAGATGCGAGCACCAGCCCGTACTCATATGATAAAGAGAATTCGGCCAGAACGAAGGCGAGGCCTGCCAGCAGGTAAAGGCTGTGCTCTCTGGTCCCGTACGATTCTATGATGGCGTTGAAGATCAGTATTCCGCCAAGAAGCATGGGCAGCTGCGCCAGCTGCACAGACTCAAAATAAAAAAGCACAGCGCCTATGGCCAGAAAGAGCAGAAGCGAAGCAGGATGCAGCGCCTTCTTGCAGTACATTCTGTAAAGAAAGATGCCAATTCCGGCGAGAATGAAGGCAGAAGATTCGAGATACAGCATAGAGAACACATTATCTCGGAGCGGCGGGCTTCAAGATTACGCTATGTAAATTATCCAGGCTGCAACTATAAAGCCTGCTGCTATAAGGAACGGCACTATCCTCTTCCCAGTCCTGATTATATCCCTGGTAACCTTGACTATTGCCTCTCCTGAGCCCTTGCCCCAGACATTGAAGTTGCTCATTACAAGATTCTCATACACATAGCTTACGGATTCCATTTCAGCAAGCGCCTTGTCTATCATGCTGTCTATCTGCTTCGAGACTTCAGAGAATCGCGTCCGCCTTCCAAGCACATTGCTGGCCGAGAGCGCTATCGAGTTCACGGCATGCGTGTCAGTGGTGCAGACCTCGGCATCCATCTTATACCTCTCCTTTATCCTCTTAAGCACCTGCTCCCTGAAGCCGGGCAGCATATTGTTGGCATCGAAGTTTACAAGGCAGAATCTCCTGCCGCCGAACTCGAAGACAGCGACTCCGGTAAAGCCGCTTCCAATATCGCGTTTGCCTACAATGTAATTAAGGTTTGTTCCAGCTGCGCCGAACTTCATCGACCTGGCCTGCTTTCCGGCGCTGATGGCCTTGGCTATTGCGTTCTCATATTTACTGATGTAAACGCTTCCATCCTGTATGCCCCGAAGTTCATCCTTGCTAGCGCTCTCGTACCTTGAATTGTGCGCGTCTACAAGCATCACACGCGACGGATCACCTGCAAGACCGGAAAGGCGCCTTCCCACCTCCCTGTCAATATCCTCTGTTATCGACGGCGCCTTCGTCAGCGTAAGCATTTTCATATCTTCAATCCGTATGCTGATTGCCTTGCATGGCTTGTCCTCGCCTATGGCGATGCTGCCCTTCGCCTCCCTGAATGCATGGTCGGAGAGGCCGTCGATGTGCTTCTCTATCCTCTTCTCCATGGCGTAGATCTGGCTTGTGCTTATTGGATTGTCCTCTATGCTCACTGCTCCATGGAGCACGAACGGTATCGCCTTGTACCTGTAGCTCAGGCTTCTCCCTATGTATTCGGTAGCTATGCTGCCCCCCATGTACTGGTAGGGCCCGTAGTGTATGTCGGGCTGCACGAAGATTGCCTTGTATCCTTCCTTACCTTTAAGTGCGAGAACCTTCACGTTCACATCGCGTTTGGATTCAGGATTGCCGTAAACCTTTACCTCCTGTATTACATTGTAGAGCCACTGGTTTACCATCGATGATATTATCTCAACCCCGCTTGTCCTCAGGATCTTTTTGGCCGGCCTGTCCATTACGTAAAGTATGATATACCCGAAGACCATGAAGACCAGCATGCCGGCCCAGAGCTTTATCATTGTGCTCTCCACCGGCACGCGGAGGTCAAGCATGTACCTGCTTACAGGTATATAGAAAAGGATGTTCAGGACAGGCTGTATTGCCGCATAGAGCACATTGATGCGCTTATGGTGCATTACAACCTTGTCGATTATAAACCAGTATTCGTAAATTCCCGCATTTACCAGTATAAGTATTATGTAGGCTATGGCTGCGCTTGAAGTAAGCGCAAAGACAAGCGAATCCACCATAAGAAAGATGCCGTAATTTATGGTTATGACAAGGGTCGCAACGAGCGCGTGCCTGAGCCTCAGTTTGCTTTTCAGCGCTTTGGTCACTGCAGCTGTGAGTATAGCCGGTATGCTGAGCATGAAGATGCCATAGCTTACCCCTGAAACTGCGAAAGCTGCAGGATTGGAATCTGCGCTCACATGTGCGAGCAGGCTGGAGATTATCCCGGTAAGCGCACCCATTATAATTATCAGCGAGGCTATGGTTGTGCTGCTTGGGAAGGGTATGTTAAAATATTTCGTGAACTTGGTAACGTCTCTGGTTTCATCAGGCATGGCAACACGTTACCTTCCGAACCTCCTCTGCCTCTCGTTGTAGTCAAGAAGCGCTCTCCTCAGGTCGTTCCTGGTAAATTCAGGCCAGAGCTTCCGTGAGAAATAAAGCTCGGAATAGCTGGTCTGCCATGGCATCAGGCCAGATAGCCTGTGCTCTCCCGAAGTCCTTATTATAAAGTCTATGTCAGGCATAGAAGACGAGATAAGGTATCTGCTGAAGCTCTCCCTGCTTATCTCTGAGGGCTCAGCATGCTGCTGCACCAATGCCCTTGCTGCATGCAGTATATCGTCCTGCCCTCCATAACCCATAAGCATGTTTATTGCCCTCTCTTTGTAAATAGATGTCTCCTCTTCCAACTTGCCCAAACCCTCGACGAGGCGTTTTGGAAGCATACTGAGATTGCCGATGACCCTGAGCCTGGTTCTGTTCTCGTGCAGCTTTCTGAGTATCTCCTTGTCCCTGGCTACCTTATTGTAAATTCTGAAAAGAACATTCACTTCGTTTCTGCTGCGGGAGAAGTTTTCCGTGGAGAAGGCCCACACTGCTATGCTGTTTATTCCGTATCCAAGGCACCATTCGCTGAAGTCCATGAACTTCTTGACGCCTATCTCGTAACCATTGAATATGGAGAAGCTGTTGGACTTTGCCCATCTCCTGTTTCCATCCGGTATTATTGCAATATTTCTAGGAAGATTAGCTATTTTCATGGTGATGCAATCCCATAGTAAACATAGGGCCCTACAGGTTCCACTCCTATTATGAAATAGCAAAGATATAAATATATTGGTAAGCAACTGAGACACATGGACGATGGTCCGGAGATAGAACCTCTAGCGAAGAGGCTGATAAGAGACATCGAAGATTATCCAAAGAAGGGCATAACGTTCAGGGACATCACGCCGCTGCTTAAGGATCCAAAGATCTTCGGCCTCTGCATTGAAGAGCTGGCATCTAAACTGAAGGGTAGGAAGATAGATTACGTCGTAGGCATAGAGTCGCGCGGATTTATCGTCGGCGCGCCTCTTGCGCAACTTCTCGGCGTTGGCTTCATCCCTGTAAGGAAGAAGGGCAAACTGCCATTCAAGACTGTTTCAAAGTCGTATGAGCTCGAGTACGGCACCGCCACCATTGAGCTTCACGCTGATTCTATAGAGCACGGCAAGAGGGTGGCGATAGTAGACGACCTTCTTGCCACAGGCGGCACCACACATGCAGCAATGGAGCTTGTGCGCGAGTTAGGCGGCATGGTGGATTCGTGCGCCTTTCTCATAGAGCTCACCGGCCTTTCGGGCAGGAAAAAGCTCGACTCTGAAGTCTTTTCGCTTATAAAATACTAAATAATAGTTGCACGTATTTCTAATCTAGGGTTGATTTTTTGGATACCAAGAAAGAGATGCTTTCAAGGCAGGTAAAGGACATAAAGCTCAAGAAAGGAATGCGCGTAAGGGAACTCATAGAGAGCATGGATGCTGTAGGCGGATTTTCAGCGCAGCATATGATAACAGGGGCAAAAGTGCTAAGGAAGATGTTTGACAACAAGGACTCTTACAACTTCTTCTCTTTTCCAGCAGACATAATAGCAACAGGACTCAGGGGCATGATCGCTGACTCGGTCAAGTACTTCGATGCGATAATGACAACCTGCGGTACATTGGATCATGACCTCGCAAGGTCCTGCGGCGGCAGGTACAGCCTGGGCAACTTCGGTGCGGATGACAAGAAATTACACAGGATGAGCATCTACAGGCTCGGAAACGTATTCATAGAGAACAGCGAGTACGGCGATGTTGTTGAGGATAATTTTAAGCGCATAATGGACGAGATACACGAATCAGGAGAGTACAAAAAGGAGTACAGCCCTTCCGAGCTTTTATACGAGTTCGGAAAGAGGATAAAGGACAACAGCTCAATACTCCGGCAGGCATACCTGAACAAGGTTCCTATCTTCGTGCCGGGCATCGTTGACGGTGCATTCGGCACGCAGCTTAGCATTTACGCCCAGGACCACGACTTCAAGCTTAATCTGCTCAAGGATGAGCTGAAGCTCAGCAACATCGCCTTTGACAACAAGACGACAGGCGCGCTGATGGTCGGCGGCGGCATAAGCAAGCATCACGTCATATGGTGGAACCAGTTCAAAGGAGGGCTTGATTATGCCGTATACATAACAACTGCGACCCAGTATGACGGCAGCCTCTCAGGCGCAAGGCTTGAAGAAGCAGTCTCCTGGGGCAAGGTAAAGGAGAACGCAAAATACTCTACAATAGACGGCGATGCTACAATAATACTTCCTATACTCTTCTCCTATCTTGAACTTGTCTGATCCTAGACAAGCTTAAGTATATCATATATTGTTATTATCCCGACAGCCTTCCCGTCTTCAGTTACCAATATCGCGTCAAAGTTCTCGAGCATAGGTTTTAGCTTGGATATCGGCGTCTCTTTGTCTATCTGCGGCAGGGACGGACCTGCAATCTCACCTACTCTTACCTTTGAGATCTCCATTGGCTTGTCTGTAGCTATAGTAAGAAGGCGCTTCTGGGTTACAGCGCCGATTACGCTGCCTGTCCTTGTAAGAACGGGTATCTGGAGAAAGTCATAATCTTTTATAAGCGCTATTGCCCTCTCGATCGTATCCGAAGGGCTGACATAAACTATCTTCTTATGCATGATGTCCTCCGCCTTCTTGTTGGCCATGTAATCAGGCACAAGAGCGGACTGGCATGATGCAAGCGCGTCAAATACCCTGAATACGGTCTCATAACTCGGATTCAGGCTGCGTATGTCGCTTTCCAGCCTTGCGATAGTGCTCTGGCTCATGCCGCACAGTCTGGCAAGCTTCTTCTGGCTTATTCCAATAACTTTCCTAAGCCTCCTTATCCTTACCGAGATTGCGTCAAGCGTTTCAAGTTCCTGCTGCAAAAGCATTACCTTTTATATCCTTTGCTAATTACTAGCAGTAATATTTGATGTGACAATGATTATATATATCTTCTGAGAAATCCGCTTATAGAATACTTGGCGGTACAATGAAGAATATATCAATAAACAAGCTTGACATCTTTCCGGTAAGCAGGCAGAATACAGAGTATGTTGAGAGGAAGGGTGTAGGGCATCCGGACAGCCTCATAGACGGCATAGTCGATGAGACAAGCCACGAACTCTGCAGAAGGTACGTTGAAGAGTTCGGCACCATACTGCATCACAATGTTGACAAAGGCCTCATAGTAGGCGGAGCGGCAAAGGCAACATTCGGCTCAGGGGAGATAACAAGGCCGATAGAAGTGATAGTTACCGGAAGGGCGACAGGTACCGCTGGCGGAAAGTCCATAGATGTGAATCAGATAGCAGAAGATGTGGCTAGGAAGTACCTGAAGGACAATACGCGCTACCTGAACATAGACACAGAGGTAATTTTTGAATCCAAGATCGCAAAAGGGAGCGCCGATCTTACCGGCATCTTCAACCGCGGCGCTTCATCGGTACCGCTGGCAAATGATACGTCATTCGGCATAGGCTTCGCCCCATTCAGCGAGACCGAAAGGCTTGTGCTCGAAACTGAGCATTATCTGAACAGTAAGGAATACAAGGCGAAAGTACCTGCTGTAGGCGAGGATGTAAAGGTAATGGGGATGCGTGACCGCGATGCCATAACACTTACAATCGCAATAGCTTTTGTTGCTGAGCATGTAAAGGACATCGATACCTACATGGGGCTTAAGGAAGCCATAGAGAAGGACGTGATAAACAATGCCAAGAAGTTTACCGGCAAGGAAGTCAGGGCAAACGTGAATACCGGAGATGCAGTAGAGGAAGACGATGTGTACCTTACCAAGTCGGGGCTGAGCTGCGAGGCAGGCGACGACGGATCCGTAGGCAGAGGCAACCGCGTGAATGGATTGATAACGCCTTTCAGACACATGAGCCTTGAAGCCGCAGCAGGCAAAAATCCCGTGAATCACATAGGCAAGATATACAACATACTCGCAACAAAGATGGCAAACGGTATAACAGAAGAATATCCTGAAATACTGGAATGCGACATTGCAATACTTTCCCAGATAGGCAAGCGCATAAGCGAACCGCACAACCTGAACATAAACCTGATACTGGACAGCGGGGCAAATTTCGAGAATATAAGGGCCAAGGCAAATTACATAGCGGAGAGCTATCTCGAAGATATGGCAAGGCTTACGCTTGACATCTCAATGGGCAAGTACAAGACATTCTAGTTCATTGGCATAGAAAAAAGCCTGCACGCATCAGCTTGGCATTGCGCATGGCGCTGTCAGCTACAACAGTTTTGCAACAATATTTATAAATGGCAAGTGCGAGATAAATCTTGCTGTCTTGGCGAGATCTTGAATATGGGCAAGAAAGCGCAAAAAACGCGGAAACTATCCTACTTCCTCTTTTTTGCTATAGTGCTCTCCCTCATTTTTCTCATGTTTAACGCAGGAAGAAGCATTCGCAATTCAAGCACAGGCACTCCTGTGCCTACGACAGTACTTAATGCATCAGCGCAGATAGAAAGCTTTGAGTCGCTGCAATCAGGCAGCGCAGGCATGCGAAACCAGAATCTTCTGGCAGCTCCTTCTTCAGCGTACGGCGAAGCCGTAGTGGATACATTTACGACCAATTATAATCTGTACACCACCCATTACAGTACTGCGCCTGTGGAGACTTCGGCCTCATCGGCAGGCAGAGGCTCGCCTGTTTCCCAGATAAATAAAAACAACGAGCAGAGTGCAAACTATTATCTCCTCTGCCCTCAATCCACTCCGGTAAACCCTACTTCTAATGTGCTCTTCTATCCAATGCCAAATTCATATCCTTATGTAGCAGGTGACATCTGCCTAAACCAGCAGTCTTCGCTTACAACAACCATCGTGCTTCCTACTGCAGTTAATCCGCCTGCTTCAGAGACGTCCTTTGCTGCATCTGCCTCTGTAGGCAGAATGATAGTTATAAATGCTGGCAATCTAAACCTTTACAATTACCAATTCACGCCTTCTGTCAACGGGAAGCTCTCCAATGGCTTTTCAACCGATTCATACATCTTCCAGTCGGTGCCTTCGATGCCGCAGCATGGGATCTGGGCATGGAGTGCGGTCTTTGCAGACTTCGCTAATGCGCACACCCCAGAAAGTGCAACCTTCACAGGTACTTATACCTATGTAAACACCATTACCGTAACCACCAGCGGCGGAGGCGGCGGAGGCGGCGGAAGTGGACAGCATACCTGCCAGAGCGGCCCATGCACTGTAAGCGGATGCCCTGGCGTGTATGTGCAGGAATGCCCTGCATCACAGCCATGCGGAGGTGACGCATGCACTCCTATAATCTGCCAGCCTACAAACCCAAGCTGTCTGTCATCGCAGGCTGCTTCTCCGACAGAGTCAAACTCGCAGCAGGTCATATGGCCGACAACATTTGCATCAACAACAGTCACATGCACATACAAATACACTTACACGGTAAAGACAACCCTTGACAGCATCTCCAATGTGAATGTGCCATACAACGTAGTTACGAGCGATGCTGGAGGAGTGCCGAAGAGCGTTCAGTTCAACACCATAGTGGTTCCGTCCTTGCTTTACGACTACAATATGACTATGTACGATGCTGTGCAGACCCTTACTCCGAATCTGTCCTCAATCTCCTATGGCGTCTTTGGCCCGTTCAATTACTACAGGCCCCAGCAGATAGAGCCTATGCCTCTGAATCTCAGGGCATTTCTCTTTACAAATGGCTCGAATCCTGCTTTGAATATGTTCAATCCCAGCTCACTGGCATACGAAGGCAATTATCTCTCACCACTTATAGCCTCATCTACATCGACTTCAGGCAGCGGCAGCGGTTCAGGCTCAGGCAGCGGCTCAGGCAGCGGCAGCGGTTCAAGCTCTGGATGCACCACAAACAGCGGAGGCGTGTTTTGCACAGTAAACGGGCAGTCTGTAGGTTGCCCCGGCAGCAGCCCGGGAGCGTTCGGAACAGGGCTCGGAGGCTCAACACTCTCACTTTCACAGGCAGTAGCATGCGCAGAAGGCGCAGGCTGCACTATAGGCTCAGGAGGTGCCTGCAACGGCGGCTTCTCCGGCACGCCCCTTTATATGATTGTCTCAATCGCTGCTGCAGAGAGCAGCTTCAATACGCAATATACTGGCGGATCGAGCTCATGCAATGGCGAAGGCATACTTGCGCTTTATGGTACATACGGCACAAGCAATCCATGCAAGTCCGGATCTCCAATGAGCTTTTTGCCTGCATCAACCTACCAGCCCCAATCCTGCCCTTCATACTCTGCATCAGTAGACGGCAACGACTGGACAAGCATATACAATAATCCGTTCTGCTCATTCCAGCTAGCCTATGCATATTACGAGTACTGCTCCCAGTCATCATATTCTTCACTTCCTCAATGTGGAGGCAGCAAGACAGACGGCATGTGGGGCCTCTGGAATGATTATGTTAATCAGAATTACTGCTCCTACATGCCAAACCCGCTTCCTTCGCCGCCTTCACCAAAGCCTCCAGGCTGGTGCACCTCAGGCTCTGCAACTGCGTTTCCCGGCGGATCTCCGAATACATGGACAGGAATAGGAATGAGCACAAGCGTCGGTAGTGGTAGTACTCCTACTACGACTTGTCCTAATACTGTAGATCCAGGCACGCTCAGTTTTGATCAAGTATATGCTTGCGCTTACTATGCAGGATTCAGGGGTGTGCAACTTCCAATAATAATTTCTATTTCTATGGCCGAATCAACCTTCAACTCTAATGTTGCTTCAGGATTGCTTGGCAACAATAACAATCCAGACTGCTCTGGCTCTTCGCTTTGCTACAATCCCAGTACAAGCTGCTCTACCGGCACAACTAATTGGAATCAGAATCCTACCTGCGAGTTCAATTGGGCATATGATCAGGTACAGTATTATTCAAGTATGGATTCTGGCCAATGCGTTATGATAGATCCAGGTGTAACTGCTGCTCCGTCTCCTGCCCAGATGGGCACACCAAACCCGCATGATTTCTGCTATTGGGGTACGTATATGTACATAAATCAGGATCCTCCGGGAGATCCTAACGCAGCTTATTGTCAATATATGCCTACTGCCTATTCTGGAGAAAATTGTCCCCAAGGCAGCAATAGCGATAATTTCCCATGGGCATCCTATGGGCTTTCAAATCCCGGAACAGGATACGGCGGAAGTTCCAGCTCAGGCGGCTGCCTTTCAGATAGCAGCTCCGCTGCCATAATCTGCTGGGCTGAAACACAGCTCACAGCAGATGCAGGCCAGGCAGTGCCATACTGCTGGGGAGGCGAATCACCAGGCGGCACACCGCCTATTGGCTATGAGCCAAGCGGCAGTCCCCAGAATGCCTGCCCTGGCGATTCATCTGACCCGCTAGGATACGGTATGTGGACTGCAACTTCAGGCGGCTTTGACTGCTCCGGCCTTGTCGACTGGGCAACTGCAAAAGCAGGCATTACTGTTTTTGGCACAATTTCTACAAACCAATACGGAGAAGGCGTGCACGGACAGGGCACATCAGGAGAGCTCTCCATAATACAGTCAAGTGGCGATATCACAACAAGCCCTGTTGCCGGCGACCTTGTATTTTTTAGCGATCAGGCGGGAAGCCTGAATCCGACCCATGTGGGTATATGTCTTAATACAGGTTGTTCGCAGATTATAGATGCTCCTGCAACAGGTCAGAGAGTTTCCCAAGCTTCTGGTCTGCCTCCTGATGCGCCAGGGGGAGCAACAGTAAAGACTGGTTTCGGCTGGATAGTTGCATATGGGAGCGTGCCTGGAGCCACCTCCGGTCCTGGCGGAAGCCCCGGAGGGGGCAGCTCAGGCGGGGGCGGCAGCGGAGGCAGTGGCGGCTCGACAACTCCTGCTTCGACACAGTTCTCAATCTCTCCTATCTCGATAGCATCTACTCCTAACAATTACATCTTCGTACTGTCAAATGCACCCACATCCTATTCATCGCTCCCAGAAGAGATAGACTTCGGCTCAATCAACGGCACTCAATTCTTCGATATGGTGATACAAGATGTAGGCAATGATATGGGCACAACAGTACCTCAGTCTGCCTATGCAAATGACATACAGCTGCTGAGTTCATGGGCGATGTTCCAGAACCCTACCCTTACCTTGAATGGGCAGCCGCAGTTCAACCCGCTTGATGTGAACAATGCAGCTTCATATCCTTATGCGGCATGCGGAGCAGCAGAGACTGCATCGGCACTGACCAGTACCTACTCGATTATAGGCTCGTATCTATTGACAGGAGCGCCGCTTTCAGATTACCCGAGCAATCCTACTGTGGCATCACAGCTTCAGGCAGGGGGAGCAAATGCCATCTTCCTCAACTACATAGGCAACCCTACATATGTCAACAGCTACGTAAGCCAGATGGCAGGCACTACTGCCAACTCATCCGAAGGTTCGTGCACGCCTTTTGTCGGTTTCCACGGCACATACTCGAACTTGCCAAGCTATGCAATCTACATCTTCAGGACAATACCAACAGGCTACGAGAATGCCAGCGGAGTTTCGCTGACTTCACTGGTCCCTCCAACAACCAGCAGCACAACATTCAACAGCGAGTGGACCAACTACTGGAACGGAGTCATAAGCCAGCAGAACGACAATCTTTATCTGGTAAAGGCAATCAACCTGCAAGTGATTCCTCAGACCCAATGGATAATCCCATATAACATCTCAGTTACAGATTCCGGAGAGATTTACATCTCCGGATACAACTCCATGCAGGGCGGCCCGAATACCGGAGATCCTATGCTGGCATCAATCTCAAACACACTTACTCCATTTATCCCATGTGCAGAATCCGGAATCGGCTGCCTCTCCGCCAGCTCCAATGACCTTAAGAGCGGCCCTACCGGATCAATGCAGTTGCCTATAATCGCAGTGTCTCCTACAGGCAGCCTTGCCTTCCTTGCAAATCCAAATGATGGAAACATATACGCGTATGATGGCCAGACCCTGCAGTACGATTCATCTATACCGCTTGTATTTTCCAAGTCAGTTCAAGGCCTGGGCGGCACAAACTATGGCACGCTGGCCACACTCAACATTACTTACTGGGTAGGTCATGGAGGAATCTACAATTACAGCCTGCCATGGGCTTCAAACCCTGGCGGTTCTGATGGTTTTAGCGAAAGGGATCATACCAACTATCACCACCCGATAGCACTCTCCGATACCAATGGCTATCTTTATATACTTGACGACTGGTCAGGCGCTCCAGGCCAGCAGTGTGCCTTCTTCTTTACTGCCTGCCAGGGCGGAGTCTGGTTCAATATACTTATGCTTAGAGCGATAAACACTACAGGCCAGAACGTGCCTATAAGCCCAACCTACTTCAATGACATGTGGACTGAGGCGCAGTGCGCCCAGCCAAATAATATGCTTGAGAATCAGTGCCTCCTACATCCCCAATATACAAAAGGGTCAACCGGCGTGTGCATTCAGCCTGCCAACTCAGGCTCTTCCACAGCTTCTTGCTCGTATCAACAAGTTAATTCATGCAACATTGGAGATAGCGCCGGCGGCTATTACGAATGCGTTAACTCCGGCTCTATGAGCACAAGCTATCAATCCCTCGCCTCAACCACATATTATGCAAATGATACTTATCCTCCTTACGGATGGATACTCTCTGCGAATGTGAGCTTGGGAGGAGGCACGACTGTTTTCACAGCATGCTCCTCGAGCGAGTGCACGGTAAATCCTTCAAATGTGAGGGATCCGAATGCTGCCGGAGGGATATATCTGGGTGATTACGCGCCAGCCGGACCGCCTCTAAAGGCGTCGCACTGCGGCGGGATCTTCGGTTCTTTCAGCTGCGACATAGGCGTTGGGGACAAGACATATCCGCAAATCCCGATAGTCGCGTCGATGACTGCTGATGCAAATTCTACGATAGCCATTCTCTTCCCGTACAGCTCGTATGGCTCAAAGAACCAGAACGGAAAGAACAACCGCTCAGGCGTGCGCCTTTATTACAACGAAACCCTATTCGTTAACCTTGGAATAGAAAACTACACAAGCATACTGGACAATCAGCCTAGCTACTATTGCTTTACTGATTACAAGCCAGCCTCAGGATCTACCTTCCAGGGTGTCAGCTCGCAGTCCAGCTCATATGTAATGCCAGAGTGCGCCTACGACCCGGGAATGGCAATGATGACTCCGCCTATTTCGCTGCTTTACAACCCATTCTACTATATGGAAAATGCAGGCTCGCAGAAGATTCTCTCGTTCCAGAACTACTTCTATTCAACATTCACAGGAGGCAACGGTGCACCGCCGACAGGCACCAGCGGCTGCAAGAGCTCGTTCACATCCAATACCCAATCGGGCTTCGAGTCTAATGCTGTGCAGTGCCTCCCTTCGGGCGCGCCTCCCATACCTTCTTCATTCAACGCTCTGAGCGGAAACTACGGCAGCCTTACAAATCCCAGTAGCCAGCTGGCCGCCCAGGCGCCTTCGCTTAACAGCGTGATTACAGGCTCGCTTGTGGTACCATACAAGTATTCATACACGCTTACGCAGAGCTACAGCCCGCTTACCTTCGTCTCTGCAAGCGACCCTACATACTCTTCAGCCTGCGTAAGCCAGGCTCCAACGCCTCCGCCGCCTTCCAATACAAAAGGCACCATTTATTCTTATTCGATAGACACTGCCACTTCAAACAGGCTCGGCGCGTATATAGAAGGCGGGCCTACATACCTGCAGTACCAGCAACAGAGCGGCGCATATTATGTGCCAAACCTTTCTGATATAAGCACGGTAATAAACCCGCAAATTCTATTCACGATTCAGACAGACAGGAATTTCAGCAACGTCTCGGTAAACGATACGCTCTTAACCAATGAATTTCTGCCATCTCTCGGAAACCCGCAGGCGATACTAAATGCCACTTCGCAGGACCAGTTCACGATACACACGTACACGCTGGGCCCTCTGCTCACTTTCCAGAACATTACCACTTCGCCATATGCGGGTTCGCCAAGCGATTACAGTCCTGTTTATGCCGGAGGGAACCAGCAGGATGTAGCGCAGACAAGCAACGGAATCGGATTCTTCTACAGCCAGAATGCCCCGCCTCCTTCAGTGATAAACCTCTTCGACTGGTATAAAGAAAGCATTTTCAACGGTCCGCTGAACCTCTTCATTAACGATACAAAGTACCAGATATACACTGGCGTTGATACAGGAACATACAATTCAATAGGCTACCAGCGCCTCATATACAAATTCACGGACATCTTCAACAACACGATTTATGCACCCATCGATGCGGATATAGCCAACAGGACTGTGCTCAACGTCGGCGTATTTCCTGTCATAAGCACTACAAACGCAAACCAGTCCACGTTAATTATCAATACAAGCGCATACTACTACAAGTTTGTCAATGGCGGCTTTGTCAAGGTGCCTATGGCAAACGGCCAGATATACTTATACTATGACGCAGACCTAAATTACGTGCCATACAATCCTGAAGCAGGCGGCGCAGACACCAAGAATGCGCTTCTCTGCTCATTCAGCACCCAGCCTGGTCTTACGCCTCAGAACTGCTACCTCTCAAATCCTACGTACGTCAACTCCAAGGCCAATGCAAATCAGGTAACTTACTTCCCGTCTTACAATACGCTTGCCTCAGGCCCCGTTTCGCTGACCAGCGGCTCCTGCATAGGCCCTCCAAACAGCCTGCTTGCCCCTACAAACAATAACTGCAACATCTACGGGCAGCAGGGCTTAACCGCCTCCTGTCCCACTGCAGCGTACGGAGGGAAGAGCTACCAGGAGATGTGCCTGCCGCTTTACTCGAACGGCACAGGCACCTGCACAACACAGGCAGGCCTGATCCAGATTGTCACAACCAACGCACTAGGTGAGAACAGCATGAAAGTCAATGCATGCGGCATAGGGAGTGCAGATATAATAGCCAAGTTCTACGGCTCCCCCAGCGGCCAGCCTCTCCTTGTCTCTCAGGTTCCGCTAGAGTACTCTGCAAACACGCAGGTTCAATTCTCCAACTTCTACGCATGGCCAACACCATACAATGCGCTCAATTACTTCTGGACGCCTAACGAAACAGCTTACAGCACGCCCATAGGTCTCTATGAACTTAATTATGGGAACATAGGCGTGTATATGGTGCTGCTCATAGTTGCTGCGCTAGTAGTCTTCTCACTAATGCTAAAATCAAGGGACGGAAATAAAAGAGGAAGGAGCAGGAACGCTTCAAGGCGTAAATCCAATAAAAAAGATTTAAAATAAGGATCGGGATAACCGGTTAATCTTCGTCGTCGTCAAAGTCTTCGTCCCAATCCTCCTCGCTATCCTCGTCGTCGTCCTCGAATTCTTCGTCATCGTCGTCAAAGTCTTCGTCTTCGTCTTTTTCGTGCTTGGAGTCTTTCTTTGCCATAATGTGTCACCTTTTAGTAGCAAAGTGAAATAGTGATAAACTTATATAAACCTTGCCTAATGCACTGGCACAGCAGCAATCCGATTCTTTTTACGATTTCTGCTGCCAGGCGCATCATAATGCGCTGTGGAATATGCGGGCCCGGTGGGATTTGAACCCACGACTTAAAGGTTAAAAGCCTTCCACTCTAGCCAAACTGAGTTACGGACCCAAAACAAGATATTAATTAATTGCAGGTTAAGTTATTAAAACATAGATATTGTCAGAGCGCCTCTGTTCCGGTCTTATCCATCGCTTTCTCTATCTGCCCAACAACATAATCGAGAGCCTTTTCTGCCTGCTCCTTTCTTGGCCCGTATGCGCCGGCAGCGCACGGATGCCCTCCGCCGTTGCCTCCGATTATGCTTCCTGCCCCCTGCATGACCTTGCCCAGATGCAGCGAAAACTTTGTATCTAGTGTGGAGCGCATCCTGGCAGAGAGCGAAATCTCCCTCTCGTGAATCGCAAAGAAGACTGCGGCATCTGCGCCAAGTTTCAATGCAGCGTCAGCTACGACATTGGCCCTCTCCGCCTCCCCAAAGACAATGACGTAATCGCCCTCCAATCTTACTGTCGACTTGGAGAGATCCTCTATAAGCTGAAATCTGTTTTTTGCCGGTATCCTGTAATGGAAGTACTCTGCTATCTCAAAGTAATTTACCTTTGAAATCTCAGTAAGCTCTGAGACCTGCCTGAAAGTCTGTGCAGTCGCATTTTCGAAGTCGGCAGAATCTGCAATAACTCCGTTGAGGAGCAGCTCGGCATCAAGCCTGGAAAGCTGCTTGCCCAGCTTCTTAGTTACCTCATAAACTATGCTTGCTGTGGAGTTGTATGACTCGTCATTGAAATAGTATGTATCTTTTCCATCCACATATCTGGCCGGCTCTACGTGGTGGTCTATAAAGAGCAGCTCGCCGTCAAAGCGCTCCAGCCTGCTGCTGAACGGGCCGAGCGAGTCCGGCTTGTTTGCATCATGAACTATTACAAGCTCAACATCCGCTGGGAACGATGAGCCTATCTTCTGTGCATAACCCGCATGCTCCAGCATGCGCCTTGCATTGCTTGTTACAAAATCAGGCGTCCTTACCACTGCGCTCTCGAAAAGCGATGAAGTCACTACCGCAGAAGAGACCCCATCCCTGTCCCCTACAGTATGGAATGTGCAGAGGGTTTTCTTTCCTCTGGAATTTTCTATAAAACTACACAGCTCATCTAAATCTAGTCTCCTCACGCAACTCCCTGGCTGGACTTGTATACGCTGGTTATCTTCTCGTTGAGCTGCTTCTCCCTGTTCCTAAGCTCCGTATACTGTTTGTTCATAGAGTCTATCCTTGCCTTATTAAGCGATACCCTCTCAGAGATGTCCGTGAGCGCCTTCTCCTTTGTTGTCTCTACCATTACGCCTCCTACTGTGATGTATACCCTGCCTTGAGCTTTATCCAGCTCCTCCTTGGCCTTTTCCATGTCGATCTTCTGCGCCTGCAGCTGATCAAGCTGCAGAGCTACCGACCTCAACTGGTCCTGAATAACCTGATAATCCTTAAGCATCTTTTCCAGATCCTGTGCTTCAGACTGCGGGTTTCCTTGAGTAGCCATACTTACACCATAAAACAAGCAGTTTATCTTCTAGTTCAATCCTTATAAACGTTTCCAGTTTTCAGGACCTTAATTGAATCAGGGGGATCTCCTGCAATTTTCATCTACGCCACCAACCTGGCGCTATCATGTATTTCAAACTGCGATTTTTCTGTATTGAAAGAGCCTAAAGCCGCATAAGCCACAATGCCTCCTGCTCCTGTCTCGCGATTTAGTACCTTGTGCATCAATCTTATCCGCCTCTCATCGTCCTGCGGCATAAATGTTAGCGCATGCTCCAGCCCTGAGCCTGCTGCTTTCAGTATAAATGCGTTGCCACGCCCAGAAACGCTAGTATCTCTCTCATATCCCCATTCAATAGGTACGTATACTCCTTTTCCATATGAGACAACAGCCAGTTCTCCCGAACCAGTGCCTATCATAAGCAGTTTCGCGCCTGTGTCCACTACCGCATAATTCCTTATAACTGCACCTGAAGCATTCTCTGATACTGCGCCTGCAAAAATATTTATTTTCATAGATAGCTCTATGCCCTTCTTTGACGGATCAAAGTCAACCCTCCAGAAAGAGCCGCTTGGATTAAGGCGTGTTATACCTGCAAGCCGGTTCATATGCAGATGGAGTCCAAAAGCCTCTTCTGCGCCATCTTCGCGCTTTCTTGCCAGCGAAGAGAGCACAAGCAACCTTCCTTGCCCTCTTAAGGCGAGAGACGCGTATCTATCCCTCTCATTTTCTCCCTCAAACGCTGAGCGCATGACCTTCATTCTCCCACAGAGATAGAATCTAATACATTATTAATAAGCCTTCTGTATAAAAAAGCCGGGATTCAAGGAAGCCATAGAAACTATTTTAAGTTTTTCCATATATAAGGTACCGATATAATGGAAACCGAACCTTCCAACCCGACTTCCAACCCAACTCCTAGTCAAACAACCAATTCAACTGTAAACAACAATAACACAGTTGCGCAAAAACCGAAAGGCAAGTCCTCTATCATGGCTGCCGTAGTAATAATAGTAATAATAATTCTCGTAGGCGCTGCGGCATACTTCCTATTAATTGCAAAGTCCTCCTCAAGCACAGGTAAGTTATTGGCAGAGCTCTCTTCTCCGGCAAACAAGACACCTGAAGGAGTAATAAATGTAGTTGCCGGAGAGCTGATATCAAGCGGTCAGATCAATGTGAGCTACAGCGGAACGGCTGTGGCTTCTGCGCCTTCAAGTTCGCCCCTGGGCAGCATACAGTTTAATGCCCCAATAAAGCTCAGTTTCGAGAAATACGGCAACAATTTCAGAATATACCTTAATGCCACAGGCATACCTCTGATCGGAGCCATAAATGACACTTACATACAGCTTCAAAACGGAACCCTTTATCTTTGCAGCTCCAATTCTTCGGTCTTCACTTCTCAGTCCTCAGGCTCGCAAGGCATAAACTGTCAAATTCAGCCTTCCGGTTCGGGATTCAGCTTAAGCTCATTGAGCAACCTTAATAATCCTTCTATAGCGGATATAGAAAATAATCTCACGGTAACTGTAGTAGGGAGTTCGACCTATAACAACCAGGCCTGTGCTGTTGTCGAGATAAATGGCAGGCTGAACCAGAGCATAAGCATGAATTCTACCGTATGCCTCTCCGGAGAGTACAAGCTGCCGCTTCTGCTTAATTTATCTGTGACAGGCGATCCCGGTACATCTATGTCAGGCCTATCTTTTATCCTGAAGCTTCATGAAGTGTCTATAGGCAAACCAGTCACAATAGCAGGTGTAAGCGCTCTTACCGGGCCTATAATAAATAACACAAACTACTATACAACAATACCATATACCACGGTGCCTTACACTTCTTCTTCAGGTACGCTTTCCTGCACACCCGCAAACAGCGAATTCAACTGCACTCCTCCCAATTTCAATAATGTTACTACCGGTTCCGTATACCTATACAACAACACTGCCGGAGCAGAACAGATAGTAAATGGCACATTCATAAACCTGATGGTGAGCCAGGATACTGGCAACAATTGGAATAATGTGACGTTCGCCTACGTGCCTGCAGGAACACACTTAAACAGCTCAGGAGTTCCGGAAGTCAGTTTCACTGGCCTAAGTTCTAGCTATCAATCTTTTGGAGTTGCTTCAGGTAATTTAAACGTGCCTAGTGCTTCCATAGTGGATATGCAGATATCAAATCAGACTTCCGGCACTTTTACAGGCTCGATCTGGATGAGGTACTACCTAAGCGGCAATCCAAACCCACAGTATGCAAAATTCGCAGATGTAACAGTAAATACAACATAGAAAAAGTCAGAGCAGCTTGAGCATTGATGTTATAGGATTCATCTCGCTGCTTCTCCAAGGCCCTATGCCCAAAGCAGTTACCGTGCCAGGAGGCAGCTCTGTCAGTCCGGCATCTGTCACCAGGGCGCACGGCACCTTCTTGTACCTGAATGCCTCGAAAATCCTCTTCAGCGAGTCCTCATTCTCGACCTTCAGCACTATCTTCTTCTCCCCTTCTGCCAGCCACCTCTTCGTTAGCGCATGATCCATCCTATCTGCTTCCAGGTAGCTCATCAGAGAAGCATGCGATCCCTGTGCAACTGTCTTTCCCCTGCTCATGCTAATATCATTCCTTATTATTATTACCTGCTTTATCTCGTCTTCCATGCAATCTCTAACATACGCTATTTCTGTTAAAATATAAAAGGCATACTGAATCAAAGGTTGCCATGTACCATATGGGCTGATTAATTTATGCCCTGCGCATAAAAAAGAAATTCAGTTTCCAATCTTGTCTATCTTGCAAAACTGCCTTTGCAAAACAGAAATATCTATCAATAATATAAAAAATTACAGCTTCATGCATCTTGGGTGAGGAGATGGAAAATGGAATAGGCTGTATCTTATGCAGCGCAGAATTTACTTCTGTAGCTGAATTGATACGGCATACGAGAGTGACCCACAGGACGGGAGCGGGAGCATAACATGAAAATAAATAAGCGCATGATAGTGGGAGAAGCACAGGAAGCAAGTGCCAAGTTAATTGTATTTTTTTAGCGCAATTCTACTTATTCTAAATGCAGTAATTTCCGGACTTTGAACAAGTCTTTAAATCTTCTTATACATTAATAATCCTGACTTCACATGGAGACCAAAGACCAAACCCCGGACACGAACCCGTCAGCCTCGCATGTTACCTCTGCAGCAAAGAGCAGATTACAGTATATCGCGGCAATAATCATTGTACTCATAATTATAGGCGCTGGATACTACGTTCTTATGGTGCACGGCCCGTCAAAACCCAGTGCATTGAACTCCACGCAATCAACTTCACTGGGCAAGGCGCCAGCCAATTACTCAAACAGCTACTATCTTGAAAAAACCCAGGCAGAGGCACTCTTCGGTTCAGGAGGCAGTTATTCGTCATCGCAGTTTTCAAGAACAGAGGTACGCAGCTCCGGCCTTGCTAATATAACGAGCATATACAATGTAACCTATCGCTCATCAAATCCTGCATACACTAATTTTACCGAGTATGTGATTGTGGCCAATACAACAAATGACGCTTCATCACTATACTCAATTGTAATCAAGGAATTTAGCATCGGCAACACCGGTCCACTGCAGTCTTTCGGCCTTTCGCTAAACAAGAGCCTGCTGACTTCGGAACTGGCAAATTATCCTGCGAAAAACCTTACCGTGCAGTTCAACGATACTGAAATGGGCTTGGATTATTCTTTCGCTTCCTTCTCTACCAACCTCTCACCGTTTACGCGCACAAACCAGTCGAATCCATACACTGTGGTGCTTTTCGCAGGCATAAAGGGCAGGGAAATCGTCATGCTTTCAGTGCTTACAAACTCTACGAGCGAGAGCTTCGCATCATTGGTAAATGACACGGCTTCCCAGCTACCATAATGACATGAGCAAGCAATAAATAGCTGCAATGGCAAATGGAAAGCATGCCAAAAGACGGACCCGTGCAGGAAGGGAGGGACTTTGCCACAGAGCTGATACGCGAGTACTACGCGAAGAGCTCAGGCATAGGCCCGGGGAAGATAGAGTCGAGGGAATTTGGGGTCGGAACCTTTGATACGAAGATACTTTCAAGGCATCTTTCCTTCAAGACTAAAGAAGAGCTTAAAGGCTATCTTGTGGCCAACGCACCTCCCTACATCTCATACTCAACAGCATATTACAGGAATCCTGCATTCAGACCTATGGAGAATAAGGGCTGGACAGGCTCGGAGCTCGTCTTCGACCTCGATGTCGATGATATGGATATCGAATGCCAGAAGAAGCACGGCAAGTCATGGGTCTGCGAGAACTGCCTTGAGAGCGTCAAGTCAGAGACAATAAAGCTGATAGAAGAATTTCTCATGCGCGACTTCGGCTTTTCAAAGAATGAGATTGCTGTAAACTTTAGCGGAAACCGCGGATACCACGTCCATATAAAGAGGGAATCGCTGCAGAGCCTAAGCAGAAAGGCCAGGGAAGAGATCAGCGATTACATAGCAGGAAACGGGATTACCTTCGAGGATTTTTTCAGGTTTGAGGACTTTCTGCACACCAGCGGCAGGCGCGGCAAGAAGCTTGCAGGCCCCAGGCCCGAGGATGCCGGATGGTCCGGAAGGATAGCAAGGAGCTTCCTTTCAAAGCTCAAGGCAGGGCCGGAAGCGCTGGCATCTGCAGGAATGACTCCTGCCCAGGCCAGGAGCCTCTTCAAGAAGCGCGCGCTTCTTGAGATGGGTGTAAGAAACGGAAACTGGGACATAGTCGAGATAAAGAACAAGACCGCATTCTGGAGCGCCCTTCTCGAAAAGATGGCTGTTGCGCAGAGTGACAGGATAGACAAGAATGTTACAAAGGATCCTACGCACCTGATCCGCATGCCAGATACCATACACGGAGGCACCGGCCTTGTAGCCAGAAATGTCGGTTCACTTACGGATCTTGAGAGCTTCGATCCGATGAGCCAGGCGATAGCATTCAATGGAAGAGAGATAGAAGTTACCGCAAATGCAGACTACGAGATAGTTATGGGCGGCAGGACTTTCGGCCCTTTCAAGGATGAAAAAGTGAGACTGCCCGTATACGCTGGCATGTACTTATATTTAAAAGGTTTAGCTTACATAAATAGTACTTAGTTTCAATGCTGCGCTTATCCTGTGCGTTGCAGTTATAACTATTATTGGAAATATATTTGTATCGGTGTCATAATGGGCGCTTATAAATACATAAAGCAGAGCTTTCAGCAGGAATACAAGGAGCGAAGCGACCTGCTCAAGTCGAAGATAGCTGCATGGAGGGAAGAAGAGAGCGTAAAGAAGGTAGAGAAGCCTACAAACATAGCGCGGGCGAGGAACCTTGGCTACAAGGCAAAGCAGGGCGTTGTTGTGGCAAGGGTAAAGATAAGGCGGGGCCTACGCAAGAGGCCAAAGCCAAGAGGAGGCAGGAAGCCTTCAAAGAGCGGACGCTTCTTTGCTCACAAGAAGTCATTCCAGTCTATGGCCGAGGAGCGTGCAGGAAGAAAGTTCAGCAACTGCGAGGTTGTAAACTCTTATTATGTGGGCGAGGATGGCCAGTACCTCTTTTACGAAGTGATTCTGGCAGACAGGGCCCACGGCGCAGTCCTGGCAGATCCTAACTTCTCCGGCATGGTGCAGCAGAGAGGCAGATCATTCAGAGGGCTGACAAGTTCAGGAATAAAGCACCGCGGATTGGCAGGCAAGGGCCTTGGCACAGAGAGGAACAGGCCAAGCGTAAGGTCGAATGAGAGAAGTGGGTAGATCATGCACAAGAAGGCAGGCGCTAAAGCATTGGAAGCCAGCATGACGATAAAGCTCGGCAAAAAAGCAAAAGAATATATATGCTTAACGGGAAAAGATATAAGCTACAAGAGAAGCAGCGTAAAGATAAGCGATAACAAGGACAGCATGGAGATAGCGATTGCGGCAGATGATCCCCGCGCGCTTCTTGCATCTGCAAACAGCGTGCTCAAGCAGCTCCGCATAATAAGCGAAGTCGACTCGCTTCTTGACAAAGGAATAAGCAACGTTTAAAAGCTGAGAGGATGAGAAGAGGTTCCCTTGAATATTGGCCGCACAGGCGTGCAAAAAGGATACTTCC
>JAJZND010000017.1 GCA_021848025.1 Microcaldota archaeon
CTAAAATTAGATGCTCTCGAAAAATAATAGCCTCTAGGAGCTAACGGTTGCCATAAAAGCACCAACCAATATATACTCAAGTAAGGTTTATAAACATTGCTTCAAGATTCAATTCAGGAACTTGACATTTACACTCTAACGCCTCGATTCGAAAGATTAGGATAAGATTATAAACGATGCAGATGCAATTAAGATATATGCATCTAAGAGTAGGCGAATTGATAGATATCCTTTCCATAGCCGCCACTGCAATTACAATTATATTCTACCTGTACAATGCTTACAATTACAGAAGGTACAAGGCGCCAAAAAGAATCATGAGCCGCGCGCATCCTGAGAAAGCAACAATAGTAATGCCCGTGTATAAGGAAAGCAGGGAGACGTTCAGCGCTTCAATAGCATCAGCCGCGGCACAGGGCTCAAAACTTATAGTAATAGGGGAAGGCGATAACGCCTTTTACAGCTCCTACGTACGCGGGAAAGGCGGGAAGTTCATCCCGTTCAAAGGAACTGCCCGCGAAGCGTTTTCAGAGGCGATGAAGTATGTGCACACTGAATATGTGATGAAACTTGACACAGATACTGTACTTCCGCATGATGCAGTAAGGAAGATGCTCTCGATAATGGATAAAGATGTTGGTGGTGTAGGCGCAAACATCTCCATCTCGCTAGACGAATCTATCGTTTCCCATTGCGCAGAGCTTTTCGAAAGGACCAAAGAGCTTGTCTTCAGATCGCTCTCTGCATCGAAGAATACGGTGATAATAGATGGCAGGGGCGCGATCTTCAGAACAGAAGTAATAAAGCCGTTTCTTGTCTCTGACGAGTTCAGGAACGCAACTTTTATGGGCAGAAAACGGAAATTAGGCGATGACGCACAGAAAGTAAGCTACTTGGTAAAGAAAGGATATAGAGTTATAATAGACTACGACGTAAAGGCGGTTACGAAGGCCCCGCAGACATTTAAGATATTCACAAATCAGCTGATAAGATGGTCAAGAAGCAGCTACATGGCAGTCTTTGAAGATATACGCGACGGCATACTCCTTAAAAAAGGCAGGCTATATGTCTTCAACATGGTCTACACCTACTTCATAACAATCTTGATAGGCATGTTATTCTTAGCTAATCTCTACATTTCCATATCTCACCACCATCCACTTCTCGGAACGTACTCGCTTCTACTGAGGGCCTTGATGTCAACGCGGTTCAATGCATTTACCACACTGCTGCTGTACCTTACCTCATTCAGGGTGCTGAGCTTTATTGCAGGCACTATCTTCACTCTTGCCGTCTTCACTCTCGTCTCAAGACCCAAAAAGAAAATAGCCTATTCCAGCATACTTGCAGTAGCGATAGTCCCGGCCGCTTCGGTATACGGTGCGTTTACGTTCTGGGTACAGGATAAGTGGATGACCAGGTAGAAGTAGTAATTGGCTAATGAGCAGGGAATCCTGTCCTGTTGTTTGCCCACAGCATAATATCAATCGTAATACTGCCCTTTCCTCTCAAACCTGCGTTCGCCGCAACTGCACCCGCAGTCGCATCCCGTCTTGCAGATGCATCCTGTCCTGCATCCGCACATGCACGCGCCGCCGCATTCGCATCCTCCGCCTGCTCCCTGATTCGCCATAGCATCATCTTTCAGAATCAGAATATCGCAATATTAAATATAAAAATAGATACCGCAGTGGCAACGAGCATGATCAAGGCCGCGGCTGTGTTAAGCAATGCATATCTCCTCATTATGCCTTCGTCTTCTGGCATAAGGTTTACATGCTGCCTCGAAATCAGGTATACTGCTGCAACTGCGCCAAGCATTATTACGTATGAATTGGATGCAGCTGCAAACAAGAATATCAGCAGTGAAGAGACAGCGTGCGAATACGAAGAGAGCCTTGCCGCTTTTTTGAAACCGTATTTTGCAGGGTAAGTCTTAAGTCCGTGCGCCCTGTCAAATTCTGTGTGTTTTATGGTGTAGAGCACGTCTGAGCCTCCGCCAAGGAACATTATTCCTAGCATCAGCAAGTACAATGCCGGAATGACCGGAATCACTCCTGCTGCACCTATATATCCTGCCATAGGATCGAAACCTTCTACAAGCCCTACGCTGTAGTGCCTGTGGCTTGTATGCCTCTTGAGCAGCGGATCCAATATAAAAAGTGCAATAAGCAGAGGTGCAAGGAGAAGCGATAGCGTATTCAGAAGCCATGCGCTTGAGATGAAGACCGCGCAGAAACCAAGGAATACGGCCATAAGCACATTCTTGGGCACTGCCAGGCTGGCCATATCTGCCTTCTTTTTGTTCTGCAGATCGAAGTCCCTGCCTATATACCTGTTCATAACCAAGGCAGCGCCGCGCGCGGAGAGGAACGCTATTGTTATCAGTACTGCATTGCGCAGGCTCACAGGCCATGCAAAGAGCATGCCAACGTATATGAAGGAGAGGTTGAATACCAGGAGTTCGGGAACGAAGAGCTCTCTGATTATTCTAATTATCTTGCTGCTTTCCATAACTTCTCAACTCTCTTCACTACCTCGCTGTCCATACTTATCGTCTCTGGCCATTTTCTATGATATCCCTCGCCAGGCATCTTCCTGGTAGCGTCTATCAGCACCTTCGAGCCGTAAGCCGGCATGCCTGTGGAATGGTCAAGCGAATCTCCTGCCGCGCCCTTTATGATCTGCATGTCCCTGTCAGGATCCACTCTCGTAGAGAGCGCCCAGATTACAGAGCCAAAATCGCGTATATCGATATCTTCATCAAATGCCGCTATTATCTTCGTGAATGAGAGCTGGCCCAGGCCAAGAGCTGCAAACATTGCCTTCTTTGCTTCTCCAGGGAATCTTTTCCTTACCTTTATGAAGCAGGTGTTTGTGAATGAGCCTTCAGGAGGCAGATAAATGTCCAGTATGCTGTCATTCATCATCCTTATAATAGGATTAAAATAATCCATCAAGAACTTTCCTATGACGGCATCCTCATGCCATGGGAAACCAACGACGCTGGCCGGGTATATCGGCTTTTTCTTTGCGTAAATCTCCTCTACATGAAAGACGTAAGTCTCTTCCGCTATAGAGTAATAGCCTGTATGGTCTCCGAAAGGACCTTCCAGTCTCTTCTCGATAGGGTCAACCCGCCCATTTATTATGAATTCGGAATTCGCAGGCACGGGCGGATAAGCCCCATTCTCGAAGAGCAAGCTTCTCGAGCCTCTTGCTATGCCTGCAAAGGCATATTCGCTTATCCCTTTTGGTATCGGTGCAACCGCACCGATGGTTGTGTACGGGTCCGAACCTATGGCAACCGCAACCTTAAGCTCCTCCTTCCTTTCTTCAGCTTCGAGAGCATGGTACGCGCCTCCTTTCTGCGCCTGCCAGTGCATTCCAGTAGTTTCGCCATCATAAACCTGCATCCTATATACGCCAACGTTTATCCTTCCGTCAATAGGGCTCCTTGTAACCACCATGGGCTGCGTTATGAATCTGCCGGCATCGTTGGGCCATACTTTCAGCACAGGCAGCTCTTCGATGCTCTTCAGTTTTTCATACCTGCTCTTTTCGAAACCTACGCTTTTCGGCTTCGAATCGATAAGCGACTTGGCCCCTTTAAGTGCAGGCAGTATCTGCCTGCTATTGCCTGTCGCGAGGCCAAAGAGTTCAGTGATCTTCCTGGAGCCAAAGAGCTCCTGAAGAACTATAGTAGAGCCGAAGAGATTTGTGGCTACCGGAATATCGTAACCCTCAACATCCTCGAAAAGCAGCGCCCTGCCATCGTAGCGTCCTGCCTTGTTCTCAAGGTCTGTAATTGCAGTTACCTCGAGATCCGTGCTTACGCTGCCGCTTATCCTTGCAAGCTTCCTTTTACTGCCGAGATACTTTATGTACTCGCGAAGATCGCTTATCAACAACACACCACTATCCCGATCCTCCCCACTCCCTGTGCAGCGTATTCTCCACTCCAAGCATTGTCATAATTCTTCCAACAGTTATGTCAACGAGCTTATCCATGCTGTCTATCTTATAGTATAAAGGCGGCAATGGCGGCATGATTATGCCTCCTGCCCTGGAGACTGCAAGCATGTTCTTCAAGTGTATCTGGCTAAGCGGGCTCTCCCTGGTAAGCAGTATAAGGGGCCATTTCTCCTTCAAGGCGATCGAGCCAACGCGCGCAGCCAGAGTCTCTTCATACGAAGTGGCTATGGCAGAGAGCGTTTTCATAGAGCATGGGGCTATTACTGCGCCATCAAGCCTGAACGATCCGCTGGCAATCGGAGCCATGAAGTTGTGGTCGTCATAAACCTTGCATAGTTTCTCCAGGTCCTTTACCCCAAAGCCAAGCTCCTGTTTCATAACCATAATTCCTGACTTCGTGGCAACACAATAAGCCTCTACCCCCTCGGCAGACGAAAGCTCCTTTGCCAGTCGGTATCCGTAGACTGAGCCTGATGCACCGGTTATGCAGATAGCAAAGCGCCTTGCCATTACATCGCTTACTTTATATTATGCAGCATGGTAATTATTTATTCTAACCGGTTGATGTTGCTGAATGCCTCATCAAGCTCCCTTCTTGAAGCTTCAATCCATTTCTTGGCTGCTCCTGCGCTTATTTCATATCTCTCGTTCTCCAATCCCTCTACAATAGCGCCTGCCATCTCCCATGCTGAGATGCTGTATTCGGTTTTTTGCGCAGGCCTGCCTTTGAGCTCGGTATCGTGTACTGCAGGCGGCACTACTTCAAAAACCTTGATCGGCGTGCTCTTCAGCTGATGCCTGAGCGAAATGGTGAAAGAGTGTATGGCTGCCTTGGTTGCAGAATATACTGGAAATGATGCCATCGGCACAAATCCCAGCCCTGAAGATATATTGATTATCGCTGCTTCTTTCCTCTTTGACAGCAGGGGTATGAAAAGTGCAGAAAGATGGATCTGGGAGCGTAAGTTTATCTCTATCTCATCCTCAGCCCCTGAAAGGTCTTCCCTGCCCTTCCTAAGATCTATGCGCTTCTGTATTCCTGCATTATTCACAAGAACATTGAAATTCTTGAAATTCGATTCAATCCATTTGAATAATTCCTCGCGCTCATTCTCTTTAGAGATATCACATCTTCTTGTATGTAGATGGGGCAGCTTTATTCTTGCTTCTTCAAGCTTTGCCGTCCTTCTTCCGCAGATTATCACTTCATTGCCAAGCCCCAAGAGCTTCTCTGCAAGGGCTAGGCCTATTCCCGTTGCACCGCCTGTTATAAGCACTGTATTGCCGCTGACCTTCACGATATCAACAAGTACTAATATGCAGTTCAGTTTAATAAAATGAGCAGGAAACCCAAACACCATCTTGTTGGAGCCTATTGGCATTACAAGCCAATCCTGTGCGCTCTAGTGGCATGCAAATGTCACTAAATGTGCTGCAAAGTCTGGTTTCTTTTTCTTATATACACTACATATGCAAAGTCAGTGAACTCCTCCACACTAACTTCTCTCCACTCCACATTGCTGAATTTCGGAAAGAATTTATTGCCTTCGTAATCCTTTTTGATGTAGGAAAGGAGCATTTTGTCAGCTATTCCGATGGTCTGCTCATAGATACTCTGCCCTCCTATTACAAAGACATCTGGCCCGTATTCCTTTGCTTTTTTCAGTGCCCCGTCAACGCTGCCGCACACATCTGCTGCTTTGTGGTTTATTCTGGAGTGCGTAACCACTATGTCATGGCCGTGCGCATACGGATGCTTCATAAGATCAAACGTGGCCTTGCCCATTAACAGGGTCTTCCCTTCCACCAGATTTCTGTAATGCTGCGTCTCCTCCTCAATGTGCCAGGGTATCAGGTTATCTTTGCCTATGACATGATTCCTGGTCATTGCTGCTACTATTATTATCAAAGGAGCCACCAGGCAGGGAAGAACTCAGCCTTGCACTTCATCTACATAACACCAGAGCCAGGACCTGTCAGGAAAAGATGCCATCACTGGGTGGCCTGTTTCCTTGAAATGCCTGGTCGCATGCTTCCCTATCGAAGAGTCGCAACATCCAACATGGCCGCAGGAAAGGCAGACCCGCAGCTGCACCCATCGCATGCCCTCCTTGAGGCATTCCTCACACCCTTCCGTGTTCCCACTAACTGACCTGTCAGCAGCTAAGATATGTTCGCAGCTGTTCATGATAGGATTCCACAGCTCATCCATTTAGCTTTTTCCAGGCTGCAATGCGATGCCAGCATCAAAGTATTTATTAGTAACTATTCATAAATGAACGATTGGATGGGAGAAGATGAAAGCCAGGAGATACACAAAGGCTTAGAGGGAATATATTTTACAGAGTCAAAAATCTGCAAGGTCGATGGTCAAGGCGGAAGGCTCTATTACCGTGGATATCCCATAGAAGCGCTGGCATTAAAATCGTCCTTTGAAGAAGTATGCTATCTTTTGCTTTTCGGAAGGCTGCCGAATAAACGGGAGCTGGATAACTTCGTATCTAGGATGAAAGAGGAAAGAAGCCTTCCAAAAGAGGTAATAAACCTTATAAAAGAGACCGCAGGCAGAGCGCATGCGATGGACATCGCAAGGACAGCAATCTCGATTCTGCCTGCGTATGACAAAAACGCATACGATGCCTCTGAAGAGGCAAACATGACCAAGGCGGTAAAGCTGATCTCTAAACTTGCAAGCATAGTTGCTGCCATAGGTTCATCGCCCAGGGGCAAGTACACCGCGCCGGATAACTCACTCGGCCATGCGGAAAACTTCCTTTACATGCTTACCGGAAAAAAGCCGGACAGGGAGAAGGCAAAGCTTCTAGATACCATGCTGATACTCCACGCAGAGCATAGTTCAAATGCATCAACGTTTTCAAATTTAGTGACAGGATCAACGCTGGCAGATCTCTACGCAAGTGTCACTGCCGGCATGGCTACCCTCAAAGGACCGCTTCACGGCGGCGCGGATGAGGCCGCGCTCAAGATGATGAAGGAGATAGGCAAGCCGGAGAATACAGAGCGCTACATAAACGAAGCGCTAAGTGGAAAAACCAGGATCATGGGTTTCGGGCACAGAGTCTACAAAACATACGATCCGAGGGCCAAGATAATAAAGGCCGAGCTTGAGCTGCTTCAGAATGACGCCTCCAAGGAAGTAAGCAATCTCACAAGGATTGCGCTTAACGCAGAGCAGCTGATGGTGGAGAAGCTGGGGGAGACAAAGGGAATCTGGCCCAACATAGACTTCTTTGCAGGTCCTGTGTATACGTGGATAGGCATAGCTCCGGAACTCTTTACCCCACTCTTCGCAGCAAGCCGTGTTCCTGGATGGTGTGCACACATGATTGAATACTGGAGGTCAAACAGGCTGCTGAGGCCTCTCGAACGCTACACTGGCCAGGTGGACCTGGAATATATTGAAATAGAGGATAGAGAATAGACTGCCGCTTCATGCACTGACATCAACAGGACCAAGCTCCTTCTCGAATTTTTCCCTGTAAAATCGCGCACCTGTCGATTTCGAGATGTATAAAAGGTCCTCAAGCCCGCTCTCCAGGCATGAGCTTGCACCTGGAGAAGGCGTTATATTGAAGATTATATTTTCAAATTTCAGCTTGGCGCCTCCGAGTATCCAGAATCTCTTATCCTCGTCTATTATCTGCGGCCTCACTCCTCCGTATTCTTTTGCCAGCTTAAGGTCCGCGTTTCTCAGGCCTGGCACTATCCTGCCAGCCTCATTCTTCAGAAACTGCAGCTTGCCTATAAGCGGCAGGTCGTAAACAATGTTCTTAGCCAGGATCTCGCGTATGGTCTTGCTGAGCAGTATGTTCTTCAGGCTGACTAAGGTTGGCTCATCAAAATCAAATGTCCTTACGTAGTCGAGCCATGTTTCAGGGTGCCTCCTCTCAAGCTCAGGCACTACCGATACTGTGGGCCCAAATCTATTTATCTTCGGGTTTGTTATCTCCGGGTCCCCATGCACTGCTGCGAAGGGAACACCCTCTATCTGCACGCGGTATACCTTGCCATTCAGGAGCCTCGGGGTCTCGTAAAAGTTTCCGCCTACAGAGATTATGGAAAGATTCCTGTCGTATCCGAGCATCTTTGCGAAATATAAAGAGTATGTGCCTGCTGCAAAGACTGCAAAGCTGGCACTGTAAGCCTTATCGCCAGCATAAATCATGTAGCCATCCTCATTCCTCTTTATACTCTCGACCTTGCTGTTCAGAAGAATATCTACCTTCACATTCCGCTGCCGCCTGGCTTTCTCCACAAATGAATTCGAGAGTGCGCCGTAATTTACCATGTAACCTGTGTCAGACAGGAGAGCAGAGATCATTTCATCAGGGTGCCTGCCTTTCACCACATTCGGCTCAAGCTTGGAGATATCTTTCTTTCCGATTTCGCGCAAGCCTGGGAAGAGCCTGCGCATATCCTTTGACAGCCTCTCTGAAAGCACATCAATCTCCTCCTCGCCTACAGCAAGAACCATCTTCTGGCATCTCTGTATTATACTATTCCTGCTCCCGAGCTCAACATGCGCATACCTCACTATCCTCTCCGCAGCCCTCTTGGTCTTCCTCGCATGCTCTACGTTGTAGTTAGTCTCTATGTCACCAAAATGAAGGGTCTGGGAATTGTTCAGCGCGTTGGAATTAAGCGAAGCTATACTGCCGTATTTTTCAAGAAGCAATATCTTCTTTACATCAAGGTATCTGCTCGCGAGGTATGCCAGCGATGAGCCAGTTATACCGCCTCCAACAATGATCAGATCATAATCATGCATTATCTACTACACCCGCGCCCTGCTAATTATTCCTGCAATGCCCTCTCCTACTTCAGAGCACTTGTACTTGCCGCCCAAATCCTGTGTTTTTACCCCTTTTTTAATTGCCGTCTCTACCGCATTCTCTATAGCACCTGCGGCCTTCTTGTATCCCATCCACTCATACATCATCTTTACCGAGAGTATTGTACCTACTGGATTCGCCCTGTCCTTACCTGCATATTTGGGCGCGGATCCATGCACAGGCTCAAACATTGCATAATTCTCTCCTATATTTGCAGACGGCCCTACTCCTATACCGCCTACAAGCATGGACGCCTCATCAGACAGGATGTCTCCAAACAGGTTCTCGGTTACGATGACATCATAAAGCTCCGGCTGTTTTATCAGCCATTGGGCCATGGCATCAACATGTGCATCGTCTACCCTGACATTTCTATAGTTTGCCCCAAGCCCGAGTATTGTGTTTTTCATCAGCCCGTCAGAAATCTTCAGTATGTTTGCCTTGTGCACTATGGTCAGATGCCTCTTCCTCTTGCTGGCCATTTCGAATGCAAATTTGCCTATCCTTCTGCTCCCCTCCTTAGTTATAACCCGTAATCCGATGGCTGCCTGGTCCGATACCGCAAATTCTGCGCCCGAGTACATGCCTTCGGTATTTTCCCTGACTATCACGAGATCTATGCCCTTCTTGATAGAAGGCACTCCGGGCAAATTCTTGGCAGGCCTTACGTCAGCATAAAGCCTGAACATCTTCCTTATCTTGACAGCTGCGCTAGTTTCGGATCCCGGCTCCTCCGGAGTTGTCATGGGCCCTTTTATTACGCAGCTGCTATTCCTAAGAAGCTTTACCGTGTCTTCCGGAAGGTTAGTGCCGTATCTCTCTATGCAATGTAACCCTGCTTCGCCGCTTTGCAGCACCATGGCAATCTTGAATCTTCTGTTTGTTGATTCGATTACCTTTATGGCTGCATCTACAACTTCCGGCCCAATCCCATCGCCAGGGAGCACTGCTACTTTCCATGTATCCATATCGGTGACACCATCCTAAAGCCGTTCCACACCACAGGCTACCGCCAGGCCTGCGCCAGAGTATACCTTGAATTTGCAGGCACACAGTGCTTCCATGCCTTCTTGTTTATTTTCCATCATTATACGCTTATCACGCCCCTAACCGACCATTGAAATGGCCGGATTGCCGGGCAAATCATCAATCATTCCTTAAGCATCTTATCTATCACGTAATTTAAAACTCCTCCTGCCTTGTAATATTCTGCCTCTATCTCAGCATCAAGCCTTACTTCAAGAGTAGCGCTGCTCTCCTTGCTGCTCCCTCTGCGATAGTAGCGCAACTCCACTTTTTGCCTGGGCTTCAGTACCTCTGGCAGGTCAACAGAAACCTCTTTGGAATAATCCATCTCCAAAGAATCAAAACCTTCTCCGTCTTCAAACTGCAGCGGCAGAATCCCCATGCCTATCAGATTGCTCCTGTGTATCCTTTCAAAGCTCTTCGCTATCACTGCCTTTACTCCAAGCAGCATAGGCCCTTTGGCGGCCCAGTCCCTCGAACTGCCAGAGCCATATTCTGCGCCTGCAATCACAACCAAAGGAACGTTCTCGCGAGCATACATCATTGCCGCATCGTAAATGCGCATTCTCTTACGGTCAGGATAATGTATGGTATAGCCGCCTTCCATTCCTTCGACCATCAGATTTTTTATCCTGTTATTAGCAAATGTGCCGCGCATCATGATTTCGTGGTTGCCTCTTCTTGAACCGTATGTATTGAAGTCATCAAAGGAAACGCCGTTTTTCTTCAGGTACAGGCCTGCGGGGCTCTCAATGCCTATGGCGCCTGCAGGAGAGATATGGTCAGTGGAAAGCGAGTCGCCGAAGACCCCGATAATCCTGGCATTGTGGAGATCTGCACGTTTTCTCTTCCCTTCAAAAAAGGGCGGCTTCTTTATGTAAGTGCTCTTTGCATCCCACTTATACTGCTCTCCTGACGGAGTCGAAAGGCTCTCCCAGTATGGATTTACCTTATAAAGTCCAGGCCCATAGTCCTTTGAATACATGCTTCTCCTGACAACCTTCCTTATCTCCCTGCTTATCTCTGCGTTTGAGGGCCAGATATCCTTCAGGTAAACCTCCTTGCCGTCTCTGCCTATGCCAAGAGGTTCGCTATGGATATTCCTCAACACCGTTCCTGCGATGGCATAAGCTACTACGAGCGGCGGAGACATTAGGTAATTTGCGCGTATGTCCCTGTGTATCCTGGCTTCGTAATTCCTGTTACCTGAAAGAACAGACGCAACGGCAAGCCCGTTGCTGTTAATTGCTTCGCTCTGCTTATCTATAAGAGGTCCGCTGTTGCCTATGCAGGTTATGCATCCAAAGCCAACGAGCCCGAATCCCAGTGCTTCAAGATACTTCATCAGGCCTGCCTTCTTCAGGTAATCTATAACAACCCTTGATCCCGGGGCGAAGCTTGTCTTGACCTTCCTGGTATCTACCTTCAGGCCACGTTCCACTGCTTTCTTCGCCAGTATTCCGGCGCCTATCATGACCCATGGGTTGCTTGTGTTAGTGCAGCTTGTTATCGAAGAGATCACGACATCTCCATCCTGCAGTTCAGCTACATAGCCGTCGCTGTATGCGAGCCTTACCTTTCTTATGCCATGGCGTGTCGGCACATTCTTGATTTTTCCATTCTCCACAGCTGCGCTTTCCGAAGCCCACCTGGTGTAATCTGTCTGGCTGATCTTCCTGTTCTCATCCTTTTCTCCGCTCTCGAGGAATGAGCTTACGAAATTCCCGCTTACTGCGCTCAGCTCCATCTGCTGCTTCGGCTGGCTGGGCCCAGAGACGCTGGGCCTTATACTATCCAGCCTAACCTCCATCACATCACTGTATCTTATCTTCGAGTAATCTATGTCCAGCATGCCCTGTTTGCCATAATATTTCTTTATAAGCTCGACCTGCTCTTCGCTCCTTCCGGTGTCCTTCATGTATTCAAGCGTCTTCCTGTCAACAGGGAAGAGCGCTATGGTCGCTCCATACTCTGGGCACATGTTGGAAAGCGTGGCTCTGTCCTGCACGCTCAGATTCGAAAGCCCTTCTCCGAAGAATTCTACGAACATGCCCACTACGCCTCTTTCCCGGAGCAGCCTGGTGAGCGTCAGCGCGAAGTCTGTGGCAGTAACTCCTTCTGAAAGCCTCCCGGTGAGCTTCACACCCAGAACCTTCGGTGTCATGAGCGAGACCGGCTGGCCGAGCAGGGCGGCCTCGGCCTCAATGCCGCCTACCCCGAAGCCTACGATCCCTAAGCTATCCACCATCGTTGTATGGGAATCGGTCCCTACGAGCGTATCCGGAAAAGCCAGATAGCCGCCTGTATCCTTATGCAGTTTTACGCATGTAGCCAAATATTCCAGATTAACCTGATGGCAGATGCCCGCTGAAGGAGGGTAGACGCGAAAGTTTGCAAAAGAGCCGCTCGCCCATTTAAGCAGCTTATATCTCTCCGAGTTCCTCCTCATTTCCATCTTCTGGTTCTTCGATACCGCCTGCGGGTCATTGAAGGCATCCACCTGCACCGAATGGTCTATTATCAAATCTGTCGGTATAAGTGGCTGCACGTGGGTCTTCTTCCCAAGCCTTCTGTAGATGTAATCCCTCATGGCTGAAAGGTCCACAACTGCAGGCACGCCTGTAAAATCCTGCATCAGGACCCTCGAAACCTTGAAAGGGATGTCCCTTTCCAATGGCTTTACCGGATTCCATGCTGCGAGCGACTTGACGTCATCCATTGTGACTTCCTTCCCGTCAAGGTTTCTTATCAGCGACTCAAGCACTATCCTTATGGAAAATGGCAGCCTGCTTATCTCCCCAAGCCCAAGTTTCTGAAGTTCAGGCAGGGAATAAAATTTTACCTTCTTGCTGCTTCCCAATGAGAATTCCCTGACAATTTCCCTAACAAAATCAATCCCCGGATTCATGAATAAGACTATTACTTTCATTTTAAATAGTTTTTTGTTGTGTATAAAACTGTTTCTTCATTCCAAGGCAATCGGATGGATTATTATTTGAAGTGCAACATATGCAATGAAAAATACGGCAGCAATTACGCCGGGCAGATCTGCGGGTCCTGCTCCGGGCTTCTTGAAGTGCAATATAAAAAGAAGGTGGAGCCGAACCTGGATGCAGAATCGTTCTGGGATTACGAGGACCAGCTGCCAAAATCGAAATACAGGCATTACCTGCTGGGAATGACACCTCTCGTGCGCGCTCATGAGAGCAGAAGCCTATTTATGAAGATGGAGATACAGAATCCAACGCACTCATTCAAGGACAGGGGCAGCGCAGTGGAGCTTGCGAAGGCAGCTGAGTATGGATTCAATGAAGTCGTGTGCGCTTCTACAGGCAATATGGCATATTCTATTTCCTATTATTCTAAGCTCTACGGGCTCAGGTCACAGGTCTTCATAAGCACAGACGCCAATAAGGACAAGATTAATGACATAGAATCGGTAGGAGATGCGCAGGTGCACTGGGTAAAAGGCGATTTCAATAAGGCGCTTGCGCAGGCCGAGGCTTATTCTAAGAAGCACAAAGCGTTCCTTACTGGGGACTACTGCTACAGAAAAGAAGGCCAGAAGACAGTCGCGTATGAGGTGATGCAGCAGGTACGTAGTCTCACCCACCTTATTGTGCCTGTTGGAAATGCAACGCTGATAAGCGGTGTCTACAAGGCTCTCAAGGAGATGAAAGCGGCAGATAAAATAAGAAAAATGCCAAAGATAATAGGCGTGCAGGCTTCAGGCTGCATGCCTCTCGTGCGCGCATTCAAACTCAGAAAGCCGCTCTCGTATGAAAGGCCGCGCACAAAGGCCGATGCGATTGCCGTGGGTTTGCCTACCTTCGGCAACCAGGCCATGGAGGCCTTCAAGGAAACCAAAGGCTATGCGGTTGCAGTGAACGATAGGGAGCTGGAGGCTGAGAAAGAGCATCTATACGAAAACTATGGCATCGTTGCCGAACTTGGCGGAGTAGCCTCGCTTGCAGCGTACAGGAAAGCGGGCATTAAAGAAAACGATCGGGCAGTTGCGATAATAAGCGGCGCGAACGTTTAATACCTCTTTTTAATGTTGCACAAATGCTTTAAATATCATATCCACTCTACGTCTCTCTGTTGTGATGCGATGTCAGTGTACCGTTTCAGGAAGGCCGAAGTCGCGCAGAATAGGGAATTATGGCATAATACTGCAATAACTGCGACATCCGTGAGCATAAGGGAAGGGGGAGAAAGCCTAGAACACTCGTTGCGTCTGGCAAAAAGGGAAGGTGGAAGTTTAGTTACTTTCTCTAACCTGCTCCAGTTCAGAGTTGTCATGCCTGAGCTCTTCAAAGAATTAGAACGAATCAACAGGGAAGACAGAAAGGCAGCGGAGAGGCATGCGTCAGCGATAGGGGCAAGATGGCCAAGCCGCCCAGAGATGGGGTTCTATCTTGGCGATGAGAAAGGCAGCCTGGCCAGCGAAGGCGTTTATGCGGTAAAACAAGGAGTAGTGGGCCCATTGGCGGTTATGATTACAAGGCTTGAATCCGGTGCTTCGCGTTCTTCCGTTCCTATGGTGCAGCAGGTTGCGTTCTCTTCAGTAGACAAAGTGCGTGGAAATGGAAGCGCAGCAGATTCAAACGCTTATTATTTCGTCTCCCTGGATCCTGATGCGCGCGGCTACACGCCTGCATACTTCAATGTCATGGCGACGGACAATATGCAGGCTTCACGCGTCACCATAATAGTAAAAGACATCTCCCTGCCTGTGCAGGAATTTATAAGCTGGGCTTCAAGGAACGCTTCAGGTGCAGGCGCGGCAGCAGCAAGGATGGAAAGCTACGGAATACACGATGCCAATGACCTCCTCATTCTTGGCTCTATGGCAAACGCAGCTGCAAAAGTGAGCAAAGCGCTCTAAGGCCCGGCTCACTCTGCAACGCCTGCAGAAAGCGTAATCCTAAATTCAGTGATTAAGCAGCAGTTTTTTGTAGAATTCCTTTACCGAAGCGGTGGAAAAGAAGCGCAGGCGGTCTTTTTTTCTTATGTACTGTTTCTTGCCTCTGCCATAAACTATCTCAAGTATGCTCTTCGGTATATCAGCTTCATGCTCCACTACGCACATCCTTTTGACGTCTTCAGGTATTGGCGTATACTTGGGTAGTATTACGGGGGTATTCAGTGCCAGACTCTCAAGCGTTATTATGCTCAGCCCTTCGCGCTCTGACATCTGGAGCATAACTGCAGATTCCAATATCTCCCTGTACAGGTCCATCTTATCCGAATAGAAATTCCTGAACTCTATCTTCCCGCTGAGCCCCAGATTTCCCACAAGGTTCTTCATAGGCTCTGCTTCTGGCCCTTCGCCTATTATTAGGCCGCGCAGGCTGCTGTCATGCCTATACGCCTGGAAAAATGCATCGATCCATTTCTCTATCGATTTCTCCTTTATCAGTCTGCCTGAGAAGATGACGCGCTTCTCCCTTTTTCTTCTGCCATATTTTGCGAGAGCCTTCTTTACCAGGTCATCGTCTATCACAGGCGCAAAGACCTCTATCCTCGAAGCGTGTATTCCAAGAGCTTCTAATTTGCGTGCGGTTTCGTGTGTATTTGCAACATATCTGGCGCGGTCTGACAGTATGCAAAAATTGAAGTAATGGTAGGCAAGCATGCCAAGAAACGCGCCTAAATAAGACCTCCAGTAGTCTTTGTCCCAAACTTCAGAAGCCTTGAGTATAAGCCGCCTGCCATTAAGCGCGCAATAAAGCCTGACTATGGGGAGATGGAGAACAGGAAAGATGTCTGTTACTACAGCATCAAAATCATATCTGAAAAGGCTAAGGCAGGAGAGCGAGTATAAAAAAGCCTCAGATACTGTGCGCCTTCCATTCTTGTACGTTTTTTCATCAGTAGTTTCGGGCCCAGCATGGTACCTTATCCGTGACGCGGTAAATTCCATTTCCATGCCTGGAAGGCGCATGGTGAAGAAGTGCACCTCGTTTTCCTTCGCGAGCTCCTTGGCCTCATTTGTCATCATCTGCTCTATGCCGCCCTTGTGCCATGGATAGGGCATATCATAAAGAAAAGCAATCCTCATATCCGTTCACATAAGATTAGCATAATCAATTTAAAATATCGAGCTACAAAGCCCGGGAAAACCTGACGCTCAATCAGCAGGCAAAGGAAAAATTGAAACAAAAGAAATTATTCACGCCCCACCCCTCACAATGTTATCCAATGATTTTGAATCACCCTAAAACATGCAATCAGGACCTGCGCTAATGCCTGGCCAGCAGGCCGCCCAGCAGCGACCTCACAACAGCATTTCTGCCTGTGCTCGCAGCAACTGCCCGCTTCATCTTCACTCTGGCTCTGGAGTCAAAGCTGTTGTAGCAGGGTACGCACATAAACCTCCTTGCCACTATGCCTTTCCTCACGTATTGGTCCCTTTCCTGTATGTACCTCGGCGGCAAGACCTTCAGCATGCTTGCTGTGAAAGGCTTGCTGCACTGCATACAGCTGTCCTGTATGATGTAGGAGAAATCCTTTTCCTCAGTCTCATCCACATCATGCTCAGCGCCGTCCGAAGCAGCCACCTTCCTTGTAAAGCCAAGGAAAGCGGTTGCCGCGTCGTCGCGTCCACCTATTTCAATCCCCATTCTTACACCCCCAATATAAAGTGTCTCTGGTCCTATTTATAGCTTTGTGTTTTCAGGCTTATTTATAAAAACTCTATTAAGTTGCAGAAAATACAAGGAATGTGCATAAGCTATACTTATTTTTAATTTTTCTACATAACGCAAGCTTAAAATCTAAATAAATATTCACGCCTGTAGAGAAGCAATATAAAGGGGGTTCGTAAAGTTCCACTATTCATAATCCCGCCCAAAAAGGTGCATCTGAGCAGAATCTCAGTGCAGCATCATTTTTTCGGAGATGAAGCATGCGTAGGAAATCCTGGGATCGGAACATCGATTCCGGAATACGCCTCGAAGCCAAGGTAGACAAAGTAGAGCCAGACAATGAAGTTTACCAGCCATGCTATTGTACCAGGCAAGAAGGTCTCCACAAGTGCACCGATGGCAATGGCGATTATGCCCAGCACTATCGCGTGCTCTGCATGCATCTTTAATCTCTCATCCCCGCTTGTCTGCACCATGGTAAAATATATTATAAGGCCGGAGACGATCTCAAGCACATATGTAAACATATACCAAATCGGTTCGACCTTCGATGATCTTTCCCTTGGCTCTTTATGCTCCGCAACGCTCTTTTCATGCTCTGCCATAGCCTCACCACTAGAGATTATATCCCTGCTTAGCTTTATTAATACCTACTAAATACTTAGCCTGATCCGAGCGCAGGATAGAAATACCTGGCAGCTTGGGCAGTAGCTGGCATGAAATACAGTACAGAAACAAAAGATCCGAAATCAATGTGTCTGAGGATGCCTTGCAAAGTTGCAGAGCTTTCTTGCAGGGCACCCTGCGCAGAGCGGCTTCTTCCTGCAGTAGTTCTTTCCGAGTTCAACCAGCTGAGCATGGAAATCGTTGTAAAGCGGCGCGTCATCTCCGAGAGCGTTCATGAATAACTTCTGAAGCTCTTCGTACTCCATGTTCTCATCAATGCCATATACCCTTTTCATTATCCTTTTCGTGTATGCATCAATCACAAATACCGGTTTACCTGCAGCGTAAAGAATTATGGAATCAGCAGTCTCGTTGCCAATGCCGTCGAGCGAGAGAAGCTCCTTCCTCAGCTCCTGTGTTTCAGAGGAAAAAAAGTCGTCAAGATTTTTGTAATTCGAGGTTATGTATGCTGCGAGACCCTTCAGCCTGCACGCCTTCTGCCTGTAGAACCCGCTTGGCATGATGCTCTGCTCTATCATTCCAATATTTGCAGAAGAGAGCTTTGAGAGTTCAAGTAAGCCGTTCCCTTTCAGCCTCGCTATCGCCTTCTCCACATTCTTCCATGATGTGTTCTGCGTAAGTATTGCGCCTATAATCATCTCGTCGCGCGTCTCCCCGGGCCACCAGTCAAGATATCCGAATCTCTTCCTAAGCGAAGAATATAAGCGCATCAGCATGGCTTTATTAACTACGGGCATCGAACCACTCATTGCAGGCCTGGTTCTGCATTCCGCGGGCTCATATGGTACCTCAGTATTGCCTTGTTCCCGATGTCGTAATAGAATGACGCATCAAATGAGTGTCCTGATATTGCTTCCCTTGCCCAGTACTTGTCATCTTCCCACATCTCGCCTAATGGCAATTTGTCGACATCAAACCATCTTAGCTCTCCCTCGCTGCTCTCCTTGATCTTGCCGGAAAAATGCCGCGTGGAGAAGAGGTGCACATTGACTGTTGGCTTTTCCTTCCCGCCGTCAAGATAGTGGCTCATCATGCCATGGTAATAAAGCCTCTCTACAGTAAGCCCGGATTCCTCAAAGGCTTCCCTGCGCGCGCTGGTTTCCGGAGTTTCCCCCTCCTCTATCTTGCCCCCAAGACCATTCCACTTTCCTACGCTTATTCCGCGCGTAGCCTTTTTAAGCAGAACTTTATTTCCGTTTATTACGTAAACCAGCGTTGTTTCCATGCTCATGCAAACATAAGCATAAGCACCATTGATATTTTATATATTTATCTTAAGGCAGGTGCAAAGCGCATACAATGTCAGGATAAGATAAAGAGTTCAGTCCCGGCCGGGTTCAAACCTTGACTTCGCCGCTGTTTATCTTCGCTATCATCTCCTTCGCAGAAATTCCCTCGCACGTTATGTTCATGCTCTTGCATGTCCCAAGCACCTGTTTTACCTTGTCTGCAAGCGTATTCCCGTAAAGGCTCATCTCCTTTGCTTTTGCTACCTTCTTTACCTGCTCAATCGTTATGTTTCCTACATTCTCGTCCTTGGCCTTGGCACCCTTTGGTATGCCCAGTTCCTTCAGTATAAGCGCACTGGTTGGCGGCGAGCCTACTTCAACCTTGAAAGTCTTGCTTACCGGATCAACGCTAACCTTTACTGGTATTTTTATCCCCTCAAACTGTTTTGTCTTCGCATTTATCTCGCTTACTATACCTGCAATGTTCACTCCAAGCGGCCCGAGCGCAGGGCCGAAAGGCGGTCCGCTTGTAGCCTTCCCACCTTCTATAAGTCCATTTATTATTACATCTGGCATATCATACTACCTCTGCTTTTTCAACAATCCTCGCTATATTTGATTTAGTTGTAACCGGTATGGGAACTGCGACGTCCATAAGCTCAACAGTAATCTCTTCCTTGGAAGGATCCACCTTCTTGACCCTTGCCTTGTAGCCTTTGAAAGGACCTGAGAGGAACTCAACTATGTCGTTAACATCTATCTGCTGCGAGCTCTGCTTCACTGCCAGCATGGCAGCCATCTCCTCCGCGCCAAGTGGCTTGGGGAGCATTCCCTTCACATGCGGCTCGTTCATTATAAGCTCACGGCATGCGCTCTCGCTTTCAGCCTCGACTATCAGATAACCGCGCATGCCCATAGGCAGCACTATCGAATAGATAGGCAGACTGGTCTTCGTTATCTTGTTTTCAAGTATATCTGCGGTTATCTTTTCCTGGCTTGATGTCACTCTTACTATCAGGTACATTAAATACCACTTTTCATTCTATTTTATAATTTTGCACTTATTATACCTAACCATGCCTGCACTTTCCCTAAAGGTAAAAAAACCCAACGCAGAGAAGGCAAGGAAGTATCTTTCAGCGCATCAGCTATTGGATAAATCTTATAAGGTATTTAGTAAGGATTCCTTTATATACTTTCCCATCACTGACGCTGCACAAGTAAGTCCAAAGCTGCTGAAAATCCTTGGCGCATCAGTAGAGCGAATGCGCGCAGGCCGGGCAGATAGAAGAAAAACGCAGGACTATCGCGAACTGCTTAAAAGAAGCCTGGGTACTGCGTATGATGATGTGGCAAAGGGCTACGATCTGCTCGGAAGCATAGCCATAATAGAGGCGGAGGGAAGGCACGCGAAGAAGATAGCCAGTGCAATAATGCAGGCCAACAAATCGGTAAAGACCGTTATACGGAAGAACGGCGCAGTCAAGGGCGTATACCGCAGGCGCGAGTACGAGCATGTGGCAGGCGTACGCACATTCATAGCGGATTATGCGGAGAACGGCGCAAAGTTTAAGTTCGACCTGCGGAAGAGCTTCTTCTCCACGCGGCTGGCGTATGAGAGAAAGAGGATAGCAGACAGTTCGAAGGATGGAGAGAGAGTAATAGTCCTGTTTGCAGGAGTAGGCCCTTTTGCAGTGGAGCTTGCCAAAGCCAGGCCGGCATCGCAGGTCGTTGCCATAGAGAAGAACAAGGAAGCCTACATGGACATGCTTACCAATATAAAAATAAACAGACTGAAAAACATCGCGGCAGAGCTCGGCGATGTTAAAAAGTATGCGGAAAAGTACAAGGGCTTTGCAGACAGGATAATCATGCCGCTTCCAAAAGATGCGCATCATTTTCTTGAAACCGCATTCAGGATGGCCGGAAAAAAATGCATTATACACTACTACGCTTTTGGAAACATCGCTTCTGCTTTTGAAGACCATAAAGACATTATAAAAGCTGCAGCAATAAGGAAGGGCAGGAGGGTAAGATTCCTCAAAAGCAGGATGGTCCGGACATACGCCCCTGACACTATAGAAATAGTGATAGATTTCAAGGTGTACGGGTAGTGAAAAAGCTGTGTCAAGCCAAAACTGCCGATTTGTCTGCGGCCTGGTTTTGAAAATAGTGGGGAAGGGCAAACCATAATAAGATAACTGAGGCAGCCCATCGAAGAAGTCTCAAATATCTTGGCACAGAAAGCTTTTTAATGATGTAAATCCATCCACTAACCGGGTTCAGATGAAGACACAGTCTGCGATAGAGTATCTGACTACATACGCATGGACGCTTATTTTAGTAACCCTCTTCGTGGCTGTAATTGCAATAGCTGCAGTTTCGAGGAACCAGGGCACATACACGCAATCCTACTGCTACATAGATCCTGCATTCCCGTGCATCCAAGCCGCAATAGGAGTAAGCGGCACGACAGCAAATGCGGTAGTAAGGTTCTACAACAATATAGGTCAACAGATTGTCTTTCCACTCAACGCATTTACAATATATCCCTATTCAACATCCTCTGTGCATTACACTGGCCAGTGCGCTCCGATAATCTCTCCAAGAGGAGAAGAGGTGACGTGCGGAGCAACATTCTATAATTTTACCTTTCCTATAGGCACAGAGCTTAACCCTCACTTTACTATAAGTTATAACATCTGCAAAGGAGCCCAATGTGCAGTAAGTCAGGGACAGTACATATACAATACATCTGGATACGCCACAACGTATGCAACCAAGCAGCTTCCTCTTCAGTTTTCCATTTCAGGGACGCCATACGTGGCAATAACCTTATACAATTCCCAGAATGTACCTACTCCTGTACCCTTCCAGCAGGAACTTGTACTAGACAGCGCACTCTATTCGAGCCTGATAAACTCGAATTGGGACAATGTCGAGTTTACCCTTCTGCCAGGCGATCCTGCAACGGCCCTGCAGGCATGGATAGAAGACAATGCCAGCAATATCGCTACTAATACTACAATATGGATAAAACTGCCAAACGGAATACCTGCAGATTCCAAGCAAACAATATACATGAATTTCATGCCTACAAACGTGATGTCCTCCTCAGGGCCTACTGGCGAGTCTGCTCAGCTCAGCTCCACATATGGCGAATACGACAACATACAGAATGTGATGGATCCTGGCCTGATGCTGCAGTTCTACCAGTCTCAGGCAAATTGCGGAATGAATGGGGCTGTAGAGGGTCCATTGTATGCTGCATCGATGAGCTCTAATATTACTATACAGGGAAGCGGGATATGTCAGTCAACCTCTAATTCAGGGCCTACAAACACCACAGATCAAAGCTATCCTGTAGTGCTGGAGCCTGCATGCAATGGCTATAACGGATTGCATAGCGCAACAAATTTCGGACTACTCAATTACACAGATGTTTGTTACTGGACCTATCCCTTCACATCAAAATACGGTACAAACGTGGAATTTGCTTACAAGGCAATAGGTTTCATGCATATGCCTACGGACTCTCCGGTAACTTTCTATGCATACGAAACCCCTGGGTACGGCTATGGGAATAGCGGCGGCGGCGCAACCAGCTACGGAATAGGGGGCAGTACCAATTCCTCTTACTGGCTTGGAGGGACTATAGATCCGAGCAACCTCGATTCATTCTGGAGTTCAGGTTATCCTACGCAGAGCGGCACCCTGAATGCTCCAGGTGACTACAGGGTTGAGTTCGATGGATGGGAGGTATGTGGAAACTGTGCCTGGGGAGTTATGTCATACAGGTGGACAAGCAGCCAGGTGTATTATTACCACCCGGCTCCCCCTCCAAACGGTGTAATGCCTAGTGTTTTTATTGGCGTATCAACTGCAAACGTGATACCTACCCTGACGCTCTCAAGCAACTATGTAATAAAAGGAGGACAGGCCATACTGAACGCAAAATGCACTCCAAGTACTGACCAGTGCGAGATCTTCCAGCAGGGCGATTCTTCAGCATTGGCAAGTGGTCTCGGTTCTGCCACTTATACCACCCCCTCTAACCTTCCAGCAGGAAATTACTCCTACTACGCACTTGATGCAAGGGATAATCTTAAGTCCTCAGACAAATATCTTGATGTCATAAGCATAACTGGCTATGTCCCGATAACTATCACAAATACGCAGACATCAGCAACCCCTGCGCCCTTCCAGCAGCTGATAAACATAACCAGCTCGCTGTACGGCAACGCCATAAACTCCGGCTGGTCTAATGTTGCGTTTACAGAGCAGGTTCCAAACAGTATAAATGTTACTTTTCTGCAGGCATGGGTTGAGAGCGGTGCAAGCAACACATCAAACTCAACAATAGTGTGGGTCAAGCTTCTTAAATCCATACCTCCTTTGTCGAGCACTACAATTTACATGGACTTTGCAGCTACTAATGTGATGTCCACAAACGGTCCGACTGGAGAAGCATCGCAACTCTCAAGCGCTTACGGCAAGTATGATAATATAGGCAAGGTGATGAACCAAGGGCTTATCTTCCAGATATACAACAGTGACGGTAACTACTACTGCTTTCCAAGTTTTGAGCAACCGGCATATGCTGCATCCATGTTGAATAACATTAACATATTAAATGATGGATGCAATGGGAAATTCTTTTCATATCAAGAACCTCAGCCTATTAATATTGTAGGTTTTCCTGTCTCTCTACCTACTGGTTCTTCTACAAGCAACGCTCTAATAGCTCCTAATGGCCAGCTCACATACACAAGCGGCGATAAGGGATACATTCTCAAAGCAATAGGCTTCATCCAGATGCCTGATTCATCTACAACCTTCAGCACATACGATGAACGCGGAGGCCCTATAGTAAGCTACGGTGTCGGAGGAGGTACAAATTCATCTTACTGGCTAGGAGGTGGCTACGACCCCGAAAATCTCATCTCGCAATGGGATACGGCAACAGGACCATACAGCGGCACAATAAGCACGCCCGGAGATTATAGAATTGATTACATAAGCGGCAGCGAATGCTCGAACGGCTGCCTGCCTGACGGCGATTATTTATGGACTAACAATCGCGTGAATGCATTCTACGCATCCATACCTCCAAACAATGTGATGCCTAGTGTGTCAATAGGTACAGGAAATGTGTCGACAAAGCCGAAGATTACTATTTCAATTTCGCGTTTCTTCCAAGGAAAGAACTCTGCAACTATTACAGGCACATGCACTCCCTCATCAGATACGTGCGAGCTGTTTTTGCAGGGCAATTCCATACCTATTGCAACTAGTGCAAGCGGTACAGTCGGATATTCAACATCTATAAACCTGCCAGTTGGAAACTACACATACTATGCAGAAGATGCAAATACCCTTGTCAAATCCGCCACAAAGACGCTGCAGGTAATTCCTCTCTTTGCATATGTGCCAATAACCATAACCAACTCGCAGAATGTACCTACTCCTGCGCCCTTCCAGCAGAGGTTAAACATAAATAGCGATAATTACTGGCAATACGAGGCAGCCAACCTGCAGAATGTAGCCTTCATGTACCAGAACTTTACAAACATACCTTCATGGCTTGAGAGCGGCAACTCCAACACAGCCACGAACACGATCTACTGGCTGAAGCTGAATAAGGGCATCGCAGCAGATTCAAATATCATAATTTACATGGGCTTTGCACCAAGCCAAACCAACATGTTCAACAGTACAGTCGGTGAAGCAGCAAATCTCAGTCCATTATATGGTCAATACGACGACGGCGCAAACGTCTTTACCAATTACTGGAACTTCGCAGGAACTTCGCTTCAGGCACCTTGGGCTGTAGCACAACTATACACTTCATATTGCGGCGTGTCTCCCGGCTCATACGCTGTAGATAATGGCCTGACAATTACAAACACCGATGGCTATATAGGCGGCTATGACTCAAGATGCTTCTCTGCAGAGTATGTCTATTCGCAAGCTCCAGTTACAAGCAATTACATAATTGAAACTCCAATTAACTCGTTTAACGACCCCAATAATTGGGCGCAGGCAGGCCTTTTTGTAATGAATTCAACAATCCTGCCGCAAGCCGGAAACGGAGAGGCAGGCATGGTCGCCACGACGCAAAACTATGGCGCCATCTTCGAATGGCAAAATTCACAGACATATGCGCCATCGCAGTTCTCAGAGGAAAATTCATATCTTTATCTGCCTACTTACCTCCAGCTTGCATCTTCTTCCAACGGGATAGGTGGCTTCTACGGGCCAGACTACACTAGCATGACTCAGCAAGGCTCTTTTGTAAACCCACTTGCAGCAGCTTCGTCGCAGCTCTTTGGTCTTGTAGTGGATGGAAGCGGTGCATCCGGGACAGCATATACTGGTACTGCAACTTTCAGAAACTGGATTCGAGTGCGAGCATATCCACCGGGCGGAATAATGCCGGGAATTACACTCTCTGCACCCTCTAATGCCGTGCTTGTTTCAGTAATTACTGCTGGCTATAATTCCATAGACAAGTACTCTAGCGACATGCTTACTGGTAATGTAGTAGGCGGCACTTCTCCTTACTCCTACCAGTGGTACGAAGAGACGCCCGGGTCATCAACCTATAATGCGATATCCAGTGCCAACACTATTGACTACAACTTCGCAACCAATTCGCATACATCATTGGGAACATACAGCTTTGTACTTCAGGCGAAAGACTCTGCCCTGCCTCAAGATACTGCAAATTCGCTTCCATTCAACGTAATAGTATATTCTATGCCTTCTGGTATTGTCCTGGATGTGCCTATTACAATCTCAAACAACCAGAACACCGCAACCCCTGCGCCCTTCCAGCAGATGCTCACAGTAGACAGCGCATCCTATTCGCAATACGAAGCAGGCAATCTGGACAACATAGAATTCTTCTATCCTAACGATACAATAATACCTTCATGGCTTGAGAGCGGCAACTCCAACACTTCTTCCAGTACTGTCTACTGGCTGAAGTTAAGCCATGGAATAGCAGCAAATTCAAATGTATTAATATACATGGGCTTTGCGGCTACATCAAATGATTTGTTTAATGGCAATACGATAGGCGAGGAGTATCAGTTCAGTTCCACGCCTGGTCAATATGACAATATTGGAAATGTAATGGATTCGGGGCTTGCCTACCAGATATACTACGACGCTTCAGGCGGGTGCGATAATACCAATTACCAGAACAATTTATATCAAGAAGGGATAGGGATTGATGCAAATATACTATCGTGCGCAACTTTCCTATCGCTTACTCCGCCATTCAGCACTTCACAAAACGGCACTACAGAAAATATCAATGGCGCCAACGCACCATATGTAATAATCAACTATCAGGAAGGCTACAGCGGCGGTGCTCCATATCCTAACCCTCCAGTATCTAACAATGGCAATTCTTGGCTGATAAAGGCAATCGGATTCGTAAGCAGCAATGCACCTGCAACTCTATATGGTGTCGGAGACGATGGCATTGCGATGGGCTATGCTGCCGCAAGCTCCTCTTCAAATGGCATCGATTGGCTCGGGGGCTCATCAAATCCTGACAATCTGTTTAATGGGTGGCATACTGAAGGCGCTACTACCTATTCCGGTGCAATAAGTTCTCCTGGAGACTACGGCATAGAGATGGATTATTTTGAAGATGGAGGTGGAGCTTATACTGCAATGTACTCAAATGCGCTTGTCAACTATTTCCATCCTGCTTATCCGCCAAATGGGATAATGCCTGGCACAACTTACAGTACGGCAACAGGACCACTAACTATAACGATAACAGCGCCTTATAACTCCTTATTCGGCACCCAAGGCGTAGAACTTACAGGCACTGCAGCAGGAGGCACACCTCCATATTCCTCTTACCAGTGGTACGAGGAAGCCCCGGGTTCAGGCTCATACACTGCAATATCAGGCGCAACTTCAAACACGTATACCTTTGCAACCAATTCCGCAACACCGCTTGGCACATATAGCTTCAAGCTTCAGGCAAGCGATTCCACTCCATCTACTGCAACTTCTGTCCCATTCACAGTAAGCGTTTCCGATGGACCGTCAGGCATGCAGTATCTCTTGCCCATAACAATATACAACAACCAGAACACCGCAACCCCTGCGCCCTTCCAGCAGATGCTCACAGTAGACAGCGCATCCTATTCGCAATACGA
>JAJZND010000029.1 GCA_021848025.1 Microcaldota archaeon
AGAGATCAAGAACATAACCGGAACGAAGAACATAATCGATGCTGCAAAATACGAAATAGAAAGGCAGAACAAATTAGTTTCCGCAAACCAGAAGGTTCCTGCGGAGACGAGATCCTATAACGAAGCAAAGATGATTACAGTGCCGTCAAGGGAGAAGGAGAGCGACGAGGAATACGGGTTTATTTATGAGCCTGATCTTAGCGAGTATTCTACCGCTTCGGTAAATGCAAAGAAGGCCGTCTTTGCAAGCAGGATAGCCAAGGAATATGCATCAAAGTACAAAGTCAACGCGCAGACGCTTGCAGAACTGGTGCTATTCAACGAGGATGCACTGGAAATGATAGAGAGATGGAAGGAAAAATACGAGATGAAAGCATTGATAGGCTCGATAGAACTGCTTGAGAAATACGGAATTATGGATATAAGCGAGCGTGCCATGGTCCGGTTGCTTGATATGGTGAGCAAAGGCTCCTATCCTGACAAGGAAACCCTGATGAAGATATACAATGGGGGAGAAGTGGAGGTGGAGCAGATAGACGTAAAATTAATAGATAAAGAGATAAGTGAGTACATAAAGAGGAATCCAAGGATAGTGGAAGAGTACAGGAAGAATCCAAAGGCAATAAATTTCATAGTAGGTGAGATAACAAAGAAATATAAGGTTCATCCACGGATTATATCTGAAAGGCTAAACTTGATTTTTGCAGGTAAGTAAGGTCTAAATATGCAAGTTCTCGATTGCGGTTCCCTGAATGAAAAATACATTGGCAAAGAGGTCGAGTTGTACGGCTGGTGCAGGTACAAGAGGGACCATGGCGGAAAGCTTTTTATAGATCTGGCAGACAGGTACGGCATAACGCAGCTCGTTTTCGAAGGTAAAATCCTCGACGATGCCGGGAAGATAGGCAAGGAATATGTTCTGCAGGTATCCGGCAAGGTAAAAGCGAGGGAAGCTGATACAATCGACAGGACTAATCCTACCGGCACTGTTGAGCTTTATGTCACCAAACTGGAGATCATAAACGCGTCAAAGGTGCCGCCGTTTGAAATAATAGAAGAAAAAAAGAAGTTCCTCGCAAATGAGGAATTGCGGCTAAGGTACAGATATCTGGACCTAAGAAGGAAAGAGATGATAAGAAAGATAGAGTTTAGGGATAAGGTGGCCAAGGAAGTTAGAAAGTTCTTTTGGGAGAATGGCTTCTTGGAACTCGAGACCCCCACGCTTGTAAAGGACACATACGAAACTGGCTCAAAGACCTTCCTTGTACCGTCAAGGACGAATCCAGGCAAGTTCTACTCGCTGCCTCAGTCGCCGCAGATATACAAGCAATTATGCATAATAAGCGGGCTAGACAAGTACTTTCAGATGGCAAGGGCATACCGTGATGAGGATCCAAGGGAGGATAGGCAGCCGGAGCATACGCAGATAGACATAGAAGTCTCGTTCAAGGACGAGAGGCAGATACAGGAGCTTATCGAGAACATGCTTAAGAGGGTTTTTAAGGAAGTCCTGGGAAAGGAGCTGAAAACCCCGTTAAGGCATCTTACCTATGCAGAAGCAATGAGCAATTACGGCTCAGATAAGCCGGATTTGCGGTTCGACAACAAGATAGTTGACATAACCGAAGAGGCAAGTAGGAGCAGCTATAATATACTTAAAAGAGTCATAGAGAACGGCGGACGGGTAAAAGCCGTTGCATTCGGCGCAAAATTTGGCATGAGCGGTGCAGCACTTGACAAAAACTATATGCTCAAGATGATAGATTTTGCAAAACTAGCGGGTCTGAAGGGACTGACATGGCTATTTGTCAAAAATGGGGAGATAACATCTGACCCTGAGAGCATAGCGGAGTCGCTGGGCAGGCAGGTATGCGCAGAATTGCTCTCCAAGCTCAATGCCAGTGAAGGCGACGTAATAGTCATTTGCTCCGATACATCAGAAACTCTCCTGCTTGACGTGATGGGAAGGGTCAGAAGGGAGATAGGCAGGAAGATCGGCGCATTCAAATCAGAATTCGAGCTGCTCTGGGTAGACAATTTTCCCCTATTTGAGAAAGATGAGGTCACAGGCAAGCTAAAGCCCTCGCACAATCCGTTTACTGCTCCGACAAAGGCAACTGAAAGATTCATCGAGACTGCTCCTGAAAAAGTGCTGAGCAGGCAGTATGACCTTGTCATGAATGGCATGGAGATGGGAAGCGGTTCAATACGCATAAACGATGCAAAGATGCAGGAAGAAGCGCTGCTTAGGATAGGAATGAGCAAGGAGTCAATAGAGAGGAACTTCGGATTCCTTTTAGAAGCGCTTAGATACGGTGCACCAATAGATGGTGGCATCGCGCTTGGGTTCGACAGGCTTGTCACGGTCCTTTCCCACGAAGAAGATATAAAGGAATTCATACTTTTTCCGAAGAACAAGAAGTATGAATCATTGCTGGACGGTTCGCCGACGTCCATAGACAAGAAGCGCCTGAAGGACGATTTCAACATCACAATGGGATAAGACGCTGATACTACATGGCTCATGCTATGCCCGGGATACTTTGTGCTGGGCCTATATAAACTTCGACGAAGCTCTACAACAGGTGTGAGCTGCAGGCAATCGCTATGCGGAGACGAAGAGGACGGCAGGCCTTATTTGGCTTGATTTTAAGCTTTCTTTCTATGATGCTGCATTTGTTCAATATTCAGAGACAAATCTGACTCTTGTAACTGAGGACGGAAAACTGGAAAAGAAAGTTAGCGACGAAAGTTAGCGACAACGCCGTCTAGGTGCATAAATCTAAATATCTTAATAGATACACACTTATTCATCCTGATTTATGCTTATCTAAAGGTGTTAAATTGGTTGTCGCATTAGCAGAGCATGGAAACGCATCGCAGTCGAAGCCTGCACGTATAGTAGTCGCGTGCATGGACCGGCGTCTATCCAATTATTTAGACCGCACATATAACGATGGCAGCACTCTATTCATCAGGAACGCAGGCCCTGATGCCTCGAGGGTAATCGCCACAATATCCGGATTGGTAAGCAAGTATAAAAGCGGAGATAGAAAAATCGAGATAGTGGTTGTGGCCCATAGCGACTGTGGAGCATGCAGCATAGCATACTCCGCGCTGAAGGAGGGCAAAGTTTTTGACGATATCATAAAGGGCAGCGTGGTTGAGAGCTACAAATCGCTTTCATTCAGTACAAGAAATGAGCTTGAGTCAAAGAATCCGGGCCTGCAGATAGATCGGATATACGCAAGCCTGCCAGGATCAGGAAACATTTCAGTTTTACCTGATTTTGTGAAGATATCTTCGCTTAAAGTGCCGGAGCATCTAAGCGGGGAGCATGAACTGATAATAGCCAGGCCTTCTGATGTCAGGTATGCTGAAATGATGCAGGCAGCAAAAGCGCCTGATTTTAATACTTATATAGTTCAGGCTGCCACTCTTAAAGAGATACTGCCTGATACATTTGCAGCTGTAGTCATCCTGGGTGCCAAGCGGATAAGCTTTGTTGCAGTTAACTCAGACTCTACTGAAGCGATCACTGGTGATATTGAATTCCTCAGGAAGCAGCAGTTCATAAAAGAACGCATGGATCCTGACAAAGATATAGCCCTGTTCAGAGTGCTAAGGTAACCCATCCTATGTTTTATTGCCTTACCACTAAACTTTTAATATTTCATATCATAGGTTAGAGTGTGAAATCTGGTGTGAATTGATGTTTCCACTCCTGTTACTGATTATATTAATACCCTTTATCTCCATACTTCCGCTAATAGCAGCAAAGGAAAAGATACTGCATTCCATATCAATACTTACATCAGCTCTGACCTTTGTGCTGACAATACTGGCGCTTTACCTTGCATACAGCAACTACAACCTAAACATTAGCGTATCTTACATAAACTATCTCGGCCTCAGCTTTGGCCTTGTGGGAGGTCAGATCAACCTTATTCTACTCCTGATGACAGCAACAGTCTTCCTTGCAGCTTCAATGGTGGGCGCATTTTCCATAGGAATCGGAGAAAGGAAGTATAATATCATTTTTGCCATAGCCGAAGGGGCATCTTTAGCAGTCTTCATATCTTCGAGTTTCTTTTTCCTTTTTGTCTTCTGGGAGATAAGCGAAGTAATGATGTTCTTTATAATCTACCTATACGGGGGCTATGATAGGCGATATGCTGCATTTAAGTTTATTCTCTATTCCCTTGTCTCCAGTCTTCTTTTGCTTATCGGAATGATGGTGCTTTACACAAGCATCACGCCTCACACCTTCGATATCCAGACGCTGATTGCGAACGGCTCTGCTATCCCTGCAGCAAGCCAACTTCTGGTGCTTGTCCTATTCATGGTTTCTTTCATGATAAAGATGCCGATCTTCCCTTTCCACAGCTGGCTGCCAGATGCACATACAGAAGCACCGACAACCGGAAGCATGATACTTGCCGGAGTACTGCTTAAATTTGGCGGATACGGCCTAATACTCGCTTTTCTGATACTTCCAATAGCTGCCCATTACGCCATTTATATAGCAATGGTGTTTGCATTCTCTTCCATCTATGCGGCACTCGTAGCACTCAGGCAGACAAACCTGAAAAGGGCGATAGCATACACGAGCATAACAGATATGGGGATAGTTGCTATTGGAGCAGCAGCCTCTAATAGTCTCGGAATAGCAGGAGCGCTCTACTTCATGCTCAGCCACGCGCTCGCAATTTCTATGCTCTTCCTTATAGCCGGAACGCTCGATGAGCTCTATGGCACTCTGGAAATAAATAAGATAAAAGGCGTGCTTAAGAACTTTCCAAGCATATCCTACCTATTCATACTGGGCGTCATGGCAGCCATAGGGCTTCCCTTAACGTCTGGCTTTATAGCCGATCTGCTTACATTCACTGGCGCATTCGAAGCTTTCAGGGTAGTTGGGTTATTGCCTTTGGCAGGGGTGTTCCTGATGGGTGCGCTGCTTTTCTGGCTTTACGAACGCATCTTCCAGGGCGAAAAATACACCAAGCCATATAAAGGACTTGCGAGCAGCGTAATCTATTCCGGCACTTTTCTTATGATAATGTCAATAATATTGGGAGTGCTGCCTTTCCTTTTGCTTAATCTTAAGTAATCGGTAGCTAAACGGGCATTGCCGGTATTTATTGAACAGATCCGCATCTACCAAGCATCAGTCAAAGAGGTGCATTCTTCAGTTATTTAATTCCTACAAGAAGTGCGTGAATCTCGCGCCTGTTAAGCCCTGAACGCCTTACCATCTTCTTGAATGTTTCAAGCACCATGGCCCTATTTCTTATCCTTTTACCGTCAATCATGCGTTCAAACGAGTTGAAAAGTATCTCTATCTCTGTTTGCTGAGCTTTTTCAGGCTCAGCAGTTTTATACATATTAAATTCCTTTTCTTTAAGGATGTAGAGAATTATCGAAAGTGCATGGGAAATATTGAGAACAGGATACTCTGGATTGGTGGGTATAAACGCAAGTTTGTCACATTTTTCTATCTCCTCATTAGTTAGCCCTTTATCGTCCCTCCCTATCACTACGCCCAAAGTTCTGTTTTTTCCAGTATTTACCTGCCTAAGAATCTTTTCCGCAACATCTATTTTCCCGGAATGGTATCCGCGCCTCCATAGGCCAGTGGTGCCTACAACTACCTCACAATCATAGATAGCGCTATCGAAATCATCGTAAATCTTTGCACTTTCAAGCAGATCTCTTGCATGTTTTGCATACATAATCGATTTGCCCCCATTTATCTTCGCGCGCGGCTTGACAAAGTGCAGCTGCTTTACACCAAAATTTTTAGAGATACGAGCAATGTACCCTATATTCAACTGATATTTTGGCGAGACTACTATAACCTTGATCTTCATGCAATCTATCTATAAGCGGCATTCCTTATTCCTATCTCTGGTATTTCTATGCTATCTGGTTGCGAGAGGATGAACTCCACTACGTTTGCCACATCATCTGCTTCTATTGCGCCGTCCATGCTCTTATCTATGCCAGCCTTTGAAAAGAAGTCTGTCTTCACTTTAGCCGGATAAATCCCGCTTACGCGTATATTGTATCTATGCAGCTCCTCCTGCAAGGATTTAGTGAAACCGTCAAAGCCAAACTTAGTTGCATCATATACGCTCCTTTCAGCCTTAGCGTGCTTTGCAGAATGCGAAACTATGTTGATTATAATTCCGCATCTCTGCTTCTTCATAAGCGGCACAATCGCTTTTGTTACGTATATCTGCCCAAGCAGGTTTGTTTCCAGGGTTTTTCTGATAGATTCAGGATCGTTAGCATCTAACTCCCCCTCTATCCACATTCCTGCATTGTTTACAAGTATGTCGATTCGGCCATATACCTTCTCTACCTTTGCAATTATGTCTTTTACACGTCCGTTGTCCGTAATATCACAGATAAAATATCGCGAATTTTTAATCTTCGAGGAAACATCCTTCAGTTTCTGCTCGTTTTTCGAAACCAGAATCAAAGTGCGATCCTCACGCGCAAGCTTCCTGGCTATGGCTTTGCCTATTCCATCACTCGCACCAGTTACTACTATTACTTTATTTTCTGCCATATGCCTTACCTTTATCCTAATTAATTAGTAATAATAAATAATGATTATTATAAATGCGTTAGGGCGAGAAACAGCATGCAAGAGCCGACATTCACGTTCTAACGCCAAGTCAAAGCACAAACCCTGCATCACATACCTCATTGCGCAGGTAATACGGCGGAGAGGCACGGATTAGAGGGTTTTTTGCAGGTAGATCAATCGATTTCTAGGCTCAGCAATTAGGTTACCTAATACGGGTACAAAGCCACATAAACATTCGTGAGCAGGCCAAAGACAGATAAAGCCATTCCACTATTTTCGTATTCATTGAAATATGTTACTGCAAGGAATGGCATGCCTGCTGCAATAATAGCTGCAAAGAAGTAAATCATTTGCCCAATTATAAATGGTATTCCCGTTGGGGTGATTTGAACACCCAGCCTGTCGGTTTCTTTCTCGTATTGAACAAGAAACTACGGACTACAGCCGACCGCTCTGCCGTTGAGCTACAACGGGTTTGTAAGAATTATATATGGGGTAATTATTTATACCTATACATAGCTATAAAAGCATGCCCGGAGGCGACAAGAAAACCAATGCGGCATCAAGCAAAAATCCCGGTCAAGTTCCGGCTGGGAATATGCCGGCTAAAGGTGCTGGACAAGCCTTAAAGTATAATAAGCCAATAAAAAGAGAGCGCACCCATGTACCGCTTTCCATATACTGGATCAAGGACTTCCTGAGAGATTTCGTAAACCACAACTATTTTCCAGATTCTGTGCTTTCTGTTTTTGCTCTGGCAAGTCTTGCACTTGCCTTTCCTTTCTACCCTATCCTGATCCTTGTCCCTATTCTGATAGCTGTATTCCTCTTATCCAGGTTTCATCCCCTTATCGGTCTCATGCTGCTTTTATTCTCCACCCTGCCTATGCTCATATATCAGGCACCTTTACTGGCATGGATTTTTACACTGCTGATTACCATTTCACTCATAGCAGGCTATCGTCACTATAGAACCATAACGCTTGTCTATGCGCTTTTTTCGCTTCCATTTTCGCCAATCGGAGTGATACTCGAGATTCCCACATTTGTCTTCGGGATTCTCTTCGTGGGATTCAAGAGGGGCCTGGTGGTAGCTGCATTGACCATAATACTCGCAAGCGCCTTCTCCGGACTTACAAACATACCTCTAAATGGCCCAATAATATACAATACTGCTTCTTTTTCTGCCGCAGCAGCAGGGAATCCTGCTCTTCCTTTTCTAGAACCATCAAGCCCCATTCCCTCCCTTTATTCATTTCCTTCTGCGTTCGCAAGCATAGGCGGCAAATTCATAAATTTTAAATCCGACGAATATATCTTCAATTCCATTTCACTCTTCATAGAAGCTATCTATATCAATATCTTTACCGTAGTTGTACAAATTCTTGTCTGGCTTTTCGTTGTCTTTACAATCAGTTCATATGTGATAAAGAGCAGGTCCGCATACAAGGGTGCTGAGGCAAGCATCTACTCGATAATAATACTTGTAAGCTATTTCGCATTGGCGTTCTTCTTTAGATACGCATCAGACTTCAATGTCTGGATAAGTTTTATTATCACTCCGCCATTCATTCTAGCCCTTGAATTCAACGACATAAAGGTTGTAAGAGCATTGGAGGTGATGAAGCAGGACTTCCTCGGAAAATTCGGCGAAGCATTCGAAGAGTTAGCGAACGGTTCGAGAGAAACTCTGGATGATATCGGCAATTACGAAGAAACTAAGGAAGAACTGAGGAATGCTGTGCTCGCGCCTATAGAACACAGGGAGATCGCCGGTGCATACAACATCAAGCCGGCAAAGGGCATACTTCTATTCGGACCTCCGGGCACAGGCAAGACTATGATGATGAGGGCGCTTTCAAATGAGATAAGAGCAAGGTTCTTTTATGTTAAGACCTCTTCTATACTTTCGCCATATTCTGGCGAAGCAGCGCAGGCGCTCTCTAAGATCTTCACGATGGCAAGAAAGCATGCGCCTAGTGTCTTATTCTTTGACGAGATAGACGGGATAGCAGCAAAGAGAGATGCGCAGGAAAGTGACAGCAGCCGGCAGCTTCTTTCAACACTCTTGTCAGAAATGGACGGATTCCAGAAAATAGAGGGCGTTGTGGTAGTCGGCTCTACCAATGTGCCGCAGATGCTTGATCCCAGCATAATGAGGCCCGGGCGCTTTGACAAGGTCATATATATGTCCTTGCCAGATGAGCATGGCAGGGAGCAGATCTTCATGAAGTGTGCAGAGAAATACCCTGTAAGCAATACCTTTGACTTCGAGAAGCTCGCGCAGGCAACAAGCAGGTTTTCAGGTGCGGACATAGCCAATGTTATGGCAGAATCAGCAAGGATGGTCTCTGAAATAGCGATAAAGAACGTAAAGGTGCTTAAGATAAACACTACAGACGTTCTGTCAGTGATAAAAGCAACCAAACCTTCAACATCGCTTTCCCACGTAGCAGAGTACGAAAGATTCAAGCTTGATTACGAAAGAAGAATGCATCCTGAAAGGCTGGAAAAAGACGAAGAAGGCGTAAAATTCAGTGATGTGATAGGCCTTGCAGAGGCCAAGAAAGCAGTAAGAGAAGCGATAGAAATACCGCTTTTGCACCCTGAGCTGATAAAGAAGTATGGGATAAGCAGGATATCCGGAATACTGATTTTCGGACCTCCGGGCACAGGCAAGACCATGCTTATGAATGCGGTGGCAAATGAGATAGGCTCATTTCGGATGATCAGAATATCCGGAACAGATCTGAGCAAGCAGGGTTTGGAAAAGGCGACAGCAATGCTAAAGGAAACATTTGACAGGGCCAAGGAGAATGCGCCTGCGGTAATCTTTATAGATGAAATAGATTCAATCATACCTGCCAGGGAGGATGCAAGCGAGTTTAGCGTTCAGCTGACAAGCGAGTTTCTGCAGGAGATGGATAGCGCAAAGGATATAGATGGCATCGTCGTGGTGGGATCTACAAACAGGCCAGACTCAATAGATCCGGCAATGCTGCGTCCCGGCCGTTTTGACAAGATAGTTTTTGCACCTCCGCCAAACAAGGATGAGAGGGCAAAGATTTTCGAAGCAAATCTTACCAAAGTGCCTATCATGGGAGAGATAGATTTTGAGAAGCTTGCAGCGGAGTCTCAAGGCTATACCGGTGCGGATATAGTAAATGTCTGCCGCCAGGTAAAGATGAACGCGTTGGAAACTGCACTTGACAGTTCAAAAGAAACACAGATTACGATGCAGGATATAGAAAAGCTAATAAAAGCAACAAAGCCATCTGCGCCTACCGTAGTTATAGGCAGGTACCTCGCATTCCTCTCCACCCATTCAAGAGGCTGAAGCTTCATTTTCTTTTCCTGCCACCATGCATTATTTCAGAAGATTTTATATATGCATAAAGTATCATGGCTATTAGCGCCAGTATGCCAAAGGAGTAAATAGGCGTGGTATAGTCCTTATATAAGTTTGTAAAATAATTCAACACTTCGGCTTCCATAGATTCGGTGGTGATGTAGCTAAAAGAGAAATCTGTCAGCGGCTCACCCTGAAACCATGAGAACTCGGTAACATTTGAGTAATTGCCTAAGAAGTTCGGTGAAGGCATGTCAGGAAGTGGATATACCGAAATCGCATACGAACCTCCGGGTATTATTATATTAAGTCTTGTGTTATACTGAAGGACTTCTCCAGAGCCGGTATGGTTGAAATCAAGTACACTATCATTGAAAGTATATTCAAATTTCCTGGGTGCAATGTCCCTGACAGATGTCGCGTTGTTTATGTAATAATCCATGGTCAGCAAAGCGTATCCGCCATTCCCGTTTTTGGACGGTACGAAAGGGCCTGGCAGGAACTTAAAGCCATATATATTGCTGTTTGGAGAAGCGAGATGCTCCCTTAGATTAGTGGTGCCTATCATGTTCTGCCAATAGTTAAGGGTAAGGTCTATAGCGCTTCTGGTCTGCACATACTGGTTTATCGAAGTATTGCTAATGTACAAGTCATAGTTCTCTACCACGTGCGCACTCTGATTACTATTAAGCGAGACAGTCACGTTTACGTAGGTGACGTTGTAATAAGCGTAGGAAACTGTAAACATGATCCATGCAGAAAACATAAGAACGAAAGTGTAGATGCCTTTCAAAGTGACCCCTGATATAGATTGTAAGGCTCTATTTAAATATATTTTTATACATAGGCGCAAGAGGTGCCTGCCTATGCGCTTTTAGATGCCAGGCCTAAAGTCACAAAGATATTTAAACATTAATAGGGATATATTTCTCATAATCCAGCGAGAAATATTTTACTCCGTTTCTACAGGTAAATACGATGAAGGCTAATCTTGAGAACAAGCTAATTGCAATAGTCAGGGTCAGAGGCAGGGTAGGCGTAAGGCGTAATATAACCGAAACCCTGAACAGAATGAACCTAAAGCGTGTCAACAATATGGTGCTGCTATACGGCTCAAAGTCGAATCTCGGAATGCTCAATAAATGCAATAATTTTATAACTTATGGAGAAGCGAACGAAGAAGTCCTGGAAAAGCTCTTCAGCAAGAGAGGCATAAAGATAAGCAAGGAAGACCTAAATGCACTTGCAACCGGTAAAAAAAGCATGAAAGAAGTTACAGGAGAAGTGCCGTTAAGAATGCATCCTCCAAGGCATGGCTACGAAGGCACAAAGATAGGGTTTAATGCAGGCGGAGCTTTGGGATATCGCGGCGAAAAGATAAATGAACTTATAAAAAGAATGTCCTAAGCGTGTTTACTATGGTAGTAAGAACAAAAAAGGGGAGCAGGAAGTATCTGGGCAATAGGAGCTGGGGCGCAGGAAACATAAAGAACAGAAGAGGCGGCGGAGACAGGGGAGGCGTAGGCAGAGGCGGAGTCAAGCACAAGTTCTCGCACAAAGTAGTTTATGAAAAAGACACAATCGGTTCACACGGGTTCACGCCGTTTAGGAAGCGCAGGCTAATCGAGATCAATCTGGATTCTATTTTGCAATCAGTAAAAGGCGACAGCAAAGAGATATCGCTACCAGGCTACAAGGTACTCGGCGGAGGCTCAATAACCTCCCCGCTATCAATAAAAGCGGCATCTTTTTCCAAAAAGGCTATTGAAAAGATAAAAGCCGCAGGCGGCGAGGCTATAAAGCTATAGCCATTCAGTGTAATTTATGAAACTTAATATAGCATTCTACACTGATTCTTATCTGCCTGCTACGGATGGTGTGGTAACCTCCATACTCGGAATCAAGAAAGAGCTAGAATCAAGAGGCCATAACGTCTATATCTTCAGCACATACAATATAAGCGCATATAAGAAAAAATATTCGAATAGAAAGGTATTCCTATATCCTGGCTTTACATTCAAGCAGTATCCCCAGTATAATGTTGCGATATTTCCGTACAGCTCTATGATGAAGCTAAGGAATATAGATGCCGATTTAGTGCATGTGCATACGCCTTTCATGATGGGCTTTGCCGGAGTGCTAAATGCACGCGCTCTTGGAAAGCCGCTGATAGGTTCATTCCACACATTGATAAACAACAAGGAGCTGATAATGCAGTACTATCCAAAAAACAAGTATCTAAAGGAATTTACCGGCAAGTACCTTTGGAGTTACGTGACTTTCTTCTACAAACGATGTGACCTGACCATAGCTCCTTCAGAAGCAGTAAGAAAGATACTGCTGAAGGACGGGGTCGAGCGAACTGAAGTGATACCGAACGGTGTAGATCTCAAAATCTTCAATCCCAAGGCAAATGGAAATGGGTTAAGGCAGAAGCTAGGCATAAAAAGCAATGAGAAGATGGTACTTTACATAGGCAGGCTAAGCAGGGAGAAGAAGCTGGAAGTCCTGCTCAAGGCGGCAAAAATACTCTCCAGAAGAGAAGATATGAAAGTTGTAATAGGCGGCTCTGGGCCAGCAGAGATGTATTACAAGAGCATGGCGCTCCGGCTAGGTTTGAGCAATGTCATTTTCATGGGCAATGTGCCCAAGGAGATGCTGCCAAAGCTTTATGCTGCCTCTGATGTCTTCTGCCTGCCATCTACATTCGAGACGCAGGGCATAGTCTCCATAGAGGCGATGGCAACGGGCAAGCCAGTCGTCTGCGCAGATTTCATGGCCCTCAGGGATCTCGTAATAGATGGAACAAATGGCGAGAAATTCGAATCAGGCAATTATGTGGAGTGTGCAAGGAAAATAGAAAAGGTTTTAAATAATCCTAAGCCATATATTAAGCACGCAGTGAATACGGCGATGAAGTTTTCTACGGAAAAGGTCGCTACTGAACTCATTGATGTTTATAAAAAGGCTTTAGAAAATAGGCGATTTACTGGAGGAGAAGGATACCAGCGTAGAGAATGAAGAGCCAAAAAAAGCAATCGAGCCAGCTGCAGCTACAGAATCCAAGCAGCAGTCAGAAGAGAAGCCTACGCAAAGCGCTTCTAAGGAGGAAGCCAAGGAAGCCAAACCGGAGAAGCCTCTCACTGAATCGCAGCAGATAGCCAGAGACATAGAAGAGCAGAAGAAGAAGCGGATTGGAATCATAGAAAATATAAAGAGGTACAGAAGAAGGCTCTCATACAAGCTTGCAGAGCAGGAAGCTACAAAGAAGCTTTCCGAGATAAGCAAGAAGAACACTAAAAACATAGGGTACTTAAGGCGAAGAAAGGAGAATATAGAATTCAGGATAGCTACAGAAGCATATACACTTGACGCAGAGAAAGAGCTCATAAGGAAGAAGAACGAGATAGAGGCTGAACTTGACGAAGCCATAAAGAGCTACAGACTGGTCAGGAAGGCAGAGTTTATAGCCAGCGACATAGACTACCTGAACAAGAAGCTGGACGAATCGGGCAAGGAATTGGAAGGCATAGAAAAGACCCTTGACGATCTTTATTCTAGGCTCAGGAAACTGAATGGCTATGAAAAGAGAAGCCAGGTCCAGAGGCAGCAGAAGCATGTAGCAATCGAGCCAAAGCATACGGAGATAAGCTTCGCAGATATAGCCATCATAAAAGATAAAAAGGAGGAAAAACCTAAGGACGAAGACGGTGCTTGATTGAAGCTCACCTTTTATGGGGCGGCATCAGAAATAGGGAGGAGCTGCATAATGCTCGAGAGCAATGATGCCAGGGTGCTTCTCGATTGCGGGGTTAAGATAGGCAGGGCAGACGAATATCCCGTGATAGAGGATGCGGATCTTGTTGGAATAGATGCAATAATAATCTCTCATGCGCATCTGGACCATTCAGCTTATCTTCCACATGTTTTCTCTGCAGGCTATAACAATCCAGTCTACTCCACAAAGCCGACAATGGAGCTAATAAATATACTGGTTACTGACTATCTGCGCATCTCTGAGCCTGAAAACGTAGAGAAAATAGGATTACAAGAGATGCAGAAGCACTTCAGGCTGGTGGAATTCCATCAGGAGTTCAATGTTAAAGACCTTACAATAAAGCTTGTGCCTGCAGGCCATATCCTGGGCAGTGCAATGATAGAGATAAGCGACGGTAAGCAGAAGCTTATCTATACTGGAGACATGAATATGAGAGTCACAAGGCTGCTTGAGCCCGCATATACGCGGCTGCTGCGCGCTGACACGCTTCTGATGGAAAGTACCTATGGCGGTGACGCAGATACGTTTCCTTCAGAGAAAGTGATAGTAAATCAAATGATAGGAAGCATAAAGGAAACCGCTTCAAGCGGCGGGAAGATAATAATACCTAGCTTCGGGGTCGGCAGAGCCCAGGAGATGCTCCTGCTCCTAGACGATTACATGAAGTCAGGGCAGATACCCTCTATGCCAATTTATGCAGACGGCATGATAAACAAAGCTATGCGCATACACCGGCACAATGTAATCTACTGCAGGGAAGAACTTCAGAAAAGGATTTTGCTCAATGATGATGATCCATTCAAGAGCAAGAACTTTATTCAGGTCGGTACCATCGCGGAGAGGAAAAAAGTCATGGGTGAGAAAGAGCCTAGCATAATAGTCACGACAAGTGGCATGTTAACCGGAGGGCCTGTGCTCAAATACATAGAAAGGCTCGGCGCAGATCCGAATAACAAGATGATTATAGTCGGCTACCAGGCCGAAGGGACCAGAGGGAGAGAACTGGTAAACGGAAGTAAGAAAATAAAGGTTGGGCCTAAGCTTGTTGATGTAAATCTAAAAGTAGAGCAGTACCACCTTTCTGCTCATTCGGATAGGCAGCAACTCATAAGCTTGGTAGGGAAGGTGGAAGGCCTTGGCAAAGTAATCCTCATACATGGGGACAAGACAAAGTCCAATGAGCTTGCAGAGGCGATCAAGAAGGATCACGAAACAAGCGTGCCTACACTTAAAGATGAGATAACATTAGGCTAAACAGTCCTCTCTATAACAAAGGAATTGAAACTCATCGGCTCTTTTGGAAATCCCGGATCGCCCTCATAATACCTTTCTATGTTAAAAACCTGCGGCCCTTGGTCATAATCTACATCTATCCTGCTTATGAATTCTTCAATTGAGGAGTTGCTGCCTTCCGCATAGATCTGGACGCTCCCATCTGCCGCATTTCTTACCATTCCCATAACTCCGCACTTCACAGCAATGTTCTTTACAAGCTTCCTATATCCTACGCCCTGCACCAGGCCATGCACTATAAAGAAAACCTTCATTATACCTGCTCTTTCTTCTCCAGCACTCCGGAGACCATTTCAAATTCCTGGTCCATGGAAAGCAAACCGGTGTTCAGGACAATATGGTAAATCAAAGAGTCACGATAATCTTTTCCGAATAGATCCTTTCCCATCCTGCATTCGTCTTCCTCTCTCCTTTCCAGTATGCCTTCTATCTCTTCCATAGTTTTTCCAGAATATTCCTGTCTGCCAGAAACCCTCTCTGCCCGCAACTTAAGATCTGCATCCAAAAAGATCTTGAGGCATTTATCATCACTGTATATTGCAGCATACCTGGAATCCACTATAATTCCTCCTTTTCCTATCAGCTCCCCTGCTAGTCTATCTATCTCCATATTGTCTTCGCGGCTGCTGCCTTTCCAGAAATCTTCAAAAGAAATATCCCTATCCGGATAGAGCTTTGCCCACCTCTGCCGCCACAGTTTGCCGATAGAATGGAGTTCCAATCCATACTCCTGCGCAATTCGCTTCGCAAGGGCAGATTTACCTGAAGCAGGAGTACCGGATAAAATCACGCTTTTGTACAACAACATGCTCTCTATTTCAAATTTCTTCCATGTCTTATTTAAAACTTAGCAAAGCCAATGCAGCAGATTTAAATGGAGATACCTACGCTGCGTCGTCCGGCCTTCCTCCATCCCTGATTGACGGAATAGCATTTGCGATTACCGCCCTGAGCATAGATGGCGCTTTCTCATGCAGTTCCAATATGCCCTTCGCCGAGATAAAAGCCCCTTCTGCGTCTCTGATACCGAATCGAAGAGCGCCGGGAGCAGAAGTACGCGGATTCAGTCTTTCCACTTCGGTTGCCATCCTGAGCACGGAAGACAACAGCCTGTCAATCTCTGCCTTCCTTTCAGCTGTTTCTTTTCTACCAAAATTACCCATAATAACTACATCCGCCATACAAACACACTTCCAATAATCTGTTATATCTATTTAAGACTTGTCTGCGACTGGGCCATTCAAAGTCTTGGAAGTGCTAGCATCATATACTCGAATGGGCGAAGGGCATCCTAAGTTCAGATGTCAAGATATCTCCTGCCGTTCTAAATTTTGCGGGATGCGATAGCCAAAAGAAAACAGAATAGCTGTGCATTCAAACTGCCAAATACGTATGAAAAGCAAAGTCAGAAGCAGAAAAGCGTCATAAAGCATGTAAAAAATTGATTATGTAAGACTTGTAGCTACTCGCAGGGAAGAACGGACAATATTCATGAGCATGCGCACGACTATCCGCCAGCTCTTCGCTTGGCGGTATCGATCATGGTCCCTATTTTCTTGTTTAAGAGAAGAAGTAACGTTCCCACAACAATTACGAACACACCAACATAAAGAAGATTGGCAGGTTCTGCTACCCGTCCATCTTCAATAAGCCAGCCAAGCAACGAGACCAAACCTGCTGCAATCCATCCAATCCCTGCAATTAGCACATCCTTGCGCATTAAACCAGATGTGTTATGCGCAAGAATAAATATAATTTGTGCTTCTAAGCAGCGCTTCACCCCAGTCAAATCCGGTGCAACACAGGTTAAGTAACCTGCTTTCTACTAGCAACGAATCCCTACTATTTAATTTAAAAACCCTATTTTACATCTTAATGACTGTGATATAATGGCAATCCAAAGTATATCAGCTAAGGGCGAAAAGGAAAGAAATGCGCGCCTTTATTACGAGGCTGAAATTGAGCGGCCGCATATGAGGCACTATGGCAATCCTATATTGAAAGGGGAGATTCCCGGCGACGATATAAGCAAAGCAGCCAAAGCAGTGGCAAGAGGTCACAGCAGTCCACTGGCGAGAGTAATCAGAGTTGCACTATACAGCGATCCGGAAAGGACACGCAAAGTGCATGAGCATATCCCTGCAGTGCACAGGAATTAAATCTATATATTGGGCCGGCAGATTTCCAATTACTGCGTATGGCATTTGGAAGCTCTATATTGCTTGTTGACCTACCTGCGTTACAGCTACTAGGTGAAAAGGAGGCCAAAGAAACAGGCTTTACTGTAATTAATAACTACAGCGTACGGCTAATGGAGGGCGTGGCAAAGGCGAACAAAAAGCAAATGAAAAGTAATTTATGAAACCGTGAATTAAAGCATATTCGTTATGTTCTATTTTTCTGCCGTTGGACATTTTTAGGGTTTAACAAAGCATAAACTTAGTGTCCAAGCGAAAATCCGGCATCACTTTGTAGTGAAAGTACCTATAGGACGTATTATATTATATATTCTTTTACTTCTAATAAGTCATTACTTTGAAATAATCAAGCGTCAGTGAGAACGATGGAAGACAAAATAAAAATATGTATAATATTGGGGAGCGTAAGAAATAACCGATTCGGGGAGAAGCCTGCTAAGTGGATAACAGAAGAGATAAAGAATTGGAACGGGATTGAAGCAGATTTTCTGGACCTTAAAGATTATCCGATGCCGCTCTTCGATTCGGAAATCTCACCTTCAATGCTAGGAAAGAAATATCAGAATGATGTGGTGCAGAGATGGTCAGCAAAAATCGACTGGGCCGACGCATTCATAATAGTATCTCCAGAGTACAATCATGGCTATTCAAGTGCACTTAAGAACGCCATGGACTGGCTGTCCCCTGAGTGGTCCCGAAAGGCCGTCGGATTCGTGAGCTACGGTAGCGCAGGAGGGGCAAGGAACATAGAACAGCTCCGCGAAGTTGCCATAGAATTAAATATGGTGCCTATACGCAAGTCGATACACATTAGCTGGGACTTCATAATGAAGGCGCACAGCAATAAAGATATTACAAATGCAGAGCTTTTCGCGCCTCTGAGAAAAGGCATGGGTCCCGATCACCTCGCGGATTTTGTAAATGACCTAATCTGGATGGCGAGAGCCTTAAAAACAGCCAGGGACAAGAATCAATGACGCTCCAAATAAAGCTCCAGTTAAAGGGAATGGATGGCTTCACAAAATAGCTATCCCTTGGCTTTCCAATATGCGTCATCAAAAGCCAGGTTTACCATATCTATCAGTTCATTCAGTTCAGAAAACTTTTCAAAGTATATAATGACTGAGAAGGTATTTGTTGAGCCTAACTTGGAAGAGTGGCGTATCTCTGGCGACTTTAGCTTGAGCTTGGAAAACCCTTTAGAGAGCTCCTCTGCCGCTATTGCTTTGATTTTAGAGCTCGGAACATCTGCGTTTACAGTCACTAGCTTGACATACCTGAGTCCCTCCGAAGACTTTAACTTTGTCCACAATATGTTGCCCAGGAGATTTGAATTAGGCATAAGCATTGTATTTCCATACTGGTTTACTAAAGTTGTCCATAGCATGCCGATTTTCGACACTGTGCAGGAGATCTCGCCCCACACGAGCGGATTTATTGCACCCCAAGCGCCTGTATTAATTGTCACTACATCTCCTACCTTAAGCACCCTTGTGGATGAAACAAAGAAACCGGAAAGTATGTTGGTGGCTATGGTCTGTACTGCCAGGCCCAAGACCACACCTCCGATAGCGCCTCCAGCCAAAGCGGATGCAGGGCTAACGCCAAAAGATACTAATATGAGGGCTATGGCTACAACATAAAATATTATCTTTAATATCGTATCTATTGCTTCTAATCCACCTGCTCCAGTTCTCTGGAAGAAAGCGCGTGCTACCAGAAATACGCTTATTTTATATGCTGCGTAAGCGCCGATAAGAAGGAGCAATGAATTTACTGCTTCAAGTATGTAAAGCCTGTAAGGTATCGAATTCAGCATTCCGTAGTTGAGCTGATATATCAAATTAACAACAAGCGCACCAAGTGCAATCAGCACTAAAAGTACCATTATAACTCCGCGAAGCAAATTCCTTCTCGCAGGCGTGTCATCATGGCTTGTTGCCATGTAATACTATCGCAAAAAGGTTCTTTAAAGCTTAACCCTCTCCATCATCAGTATTTTAAGGCAATTCCGATATCCCTCAACTTCTGAAGATTCCGGATAATGCTAAGACCCATTTTTATTAAAGAACCGGTTTACTGTGTACTTCGGTGGGAATATGGGCATGTTATCATCCGAAAGACTTGCCCGCCGGTGTACCCTGTGTCATGCTTCCCCCCAAGCTCTGCATTCTACGCCACAGAAAGCCTTTTATTTTGTATAGTAAAGGATAAATCCGATCCAAATGCGCAATACTATAGCAGATAAAATTTTTGCTTACGCGGAAAAAATAAGCGGAGAGCGACTAGGCGCCACTGACTCGGACGAACTGAAGAAGAGGATAGCAGATTCTTTTTTCGTTGCATATGGCGCAAGAAATTCGCTTCCTGTAAAAATAGCAAAATCTGCTTTACTGCCCAGCAGCAGTAAGCACAATGCGCATCTCTATTTCTCAGGAGAAAATGCTTCGGCTGAAACAGCCTCCTTTATAAATGGCACAATGACGAGATACCTAGACTACAATGACACTTATCTTTCAAAAGAAGATGCTCATCCATCCGACAACATACCTCCTATAATCGCATATGCGGAAGCCATGGGTATGAAAGGAAAGCATATTATAAGAGCACTAAAAGTGGCATACCAGGTCCAATGTGCGTTGTGCGATGCAGCATCACTAAGGGACCGCGGATGGGATCAGGTAACTTATCTTGCCGTATCTTCAGCTGCAGGAATAGCAGCACTAATCGGGCTGGACGAGGAAAAGTTTGTGCATGCAATCAATCTTGCCTTAAGCAATAACATATGCCTACGTCAGACAAGAGCCGGTGAGCTTAGTATGTGGAAAGGCTGTACTGCAGGCTATGCTACCAGAAACGGCCTTTTTGCCGCAGTCCTTGCAGGCGAAGGCCTCACAGGCCCTTCACCTATATTTGAAGGTGAGATGGGTTTTTTCAAGCAGGTCTCCGGCAAATTCACCATAAATCTTGAAAAGGACAGGATAACAAGGACGATGATAAAGAGCCATCCTGTTGAGTATAGAGCTACAAGCGCAGTCGATGCGGCCCTGAAGCTCAGGGAAAGCATAGATGTATCAGGCATAAAGAAGATTGTAGTAGAGACATTCTCTTCAGCACTCAGAATAATAATCAAAGATCCCCCGAAACTTAAACCTAAGACAAAAGAAACCGCGGATCACAGTATGCCATATCTAATCGCCTATACCCTGCTTTATGGCTCTCCTACAATTGACTCGTACAGTGGAAAATACTTATCTGACCGCAGGATACTTGACCTGATACGCAAAATGAGTTTTAGGGAATCAGCCAATTACAATAAAATTTATCCATCGTACCTTCCAGTAAAGATTACGCTTTATACTTGGAGCAAGAAATTGAGTTCGGAGGTCATAGTGCCAAAAGGGCATTTCAGGAATCCATATTCCTGGGACGATCTTCAGAGTAAAGGAATGGCAATAATTAAAAATGAAGACGCTGTCAAGAGCATTATAAACACAGTAAAAAGTATGGATGATAGGGATCCTTCTGAAATGCTCGAGGTAATGGAAAATGTCAATTCTTAGAGACAATGTAAATGGTGGTGCTGCGGAGCTGAGGAAGCTTATAAAGAAGACAGTTATAACCGTGCCGGGGGTCTTTAACGGAATTTCTGCACTTCTAGCGCAGGATGCGGGATTTAAAGCCCTTTATCTATCCGGCTCAGGCGTAGCCGGCAAGGCTGGCCTTCCGGACCTGGGGATAACTACCCTTAGCGAGATTGCTGAAGAAGCAAGAAAGATTGTTGCAGTTTCTAAGCTGCCTCTGATTGTCGATATAGACACGGGCTTCGGCGAGACGCTTAACGTAATAAGGGCAGTACGGGTCCTTGAATCTGCAGGAGTTGCCGCAGTGCATATAGAAGACCAGGAAATGCCTAAAAAATGCGGACATCTTTCCGGGAAGAGAATTGTTGCTGAGGATGAGATGATAAGGAAGCTCCGCGCCGCGTCAAGCGCAAAAAGAAGCGATGATTTCATTATAATTGCAAGGACCGATGCGCGTGCCGTAGAAGGGCTTGATGCCTCAATCGAGAGGTCAAAGAGTTATATTGATGCAGGAGCTGATGCGATATTTCCTGAGGCCCTGGAGAGCAGGGCAGAATTTGCTTTCTTTGCAAAAAAAGTCAAGACGCTTCTTGTTGCCAATATGACAGAATTTGGAAAGAGCCCATTACTGAATGCCGCTGAGCTTGGCAAAATGGGCTATAAAATAGTTCTATTTCCCCTTACCGGGTTTAGAGCATCCTTGCTTTCTATGAAAGAAGCGTATTCCCGGCTTTGCAAAGAAGGCACGCAAAGGCCCATTCTAAATAAGCTGATGACAAGGGAAGAGTTTTACGATATCATAAGCTACAAAGAGTATGAGAATGAGGACCATGAATTTTATGAGGCATGATAGTGGTATTATGGAATATGAAGAAGTAAAGAAAGGCCTCGCCGGGGTAATAGTCGATAATACGGCAATAGCTTCTACTGATAGCAACGGTACTCTTATCTATAGGGGGTATGCTGCAGAGGAGCTTGCAGAAAAGTCTACCTTCGAGGAAGTCGCTTATCTTGTAGTCTATGGGCACCTTCCAAATAAAAAAGAGCTTCTTAAATTTTCTAACTTACTAAACAGAAATTCCAGAGTGCCGCAGAATATTAATAAGATAATGAAGTTGTTGCCGCGCAATACGCCTGCTATAGATGTGCTCAGGAGCATGGTTTCCCTAATGCCGCTGAATGGGGATGAGAATGATGGAAAGCTGCTCGAAATTGCAGCAAAGATACCAAGAATAATATCTGACTGGCACAGACTCTCAAAGGGAAGTGCACCATTAAGAGGCACAGCCGAAACGTATGCTGAACGGTTCTACTATCTACTTACCGGAAACAAGAGTAAATCCGATGCAAGGCTTCTAGAAGAACTGCTTATACTTTACATGGAGCATGAGTTTAATGCCTCAACATTTACGCTCAGGGTTGCTGCGTCTACTCTTACCGACCCACAGGCTGCTATGACTGCTGCACTCGCTGCAATAAAGGGGCCGCTTCACGGCGGAGCGAATGCAGAGATCTTAGATTATCTTCTGCCAATGAAGTCAACTCCGGAAGCAAGGAAATACGTAGACGGCAAACTCCGCAAGAAGGAGAAGATAATGGGTTTCGGCCACAGAATCTACAAAAATAAGGATCCCCGCGCGCAGTACCTTAAGGAGAGGCTCAGGGGGCTTGCAGCGGCTAAGGGAGCAGAAAAATTGTATAATATCGCAGTCGCCATAGAAGATGAGATGTGGAAAATGAAAAATATACCTGCAAATATGGATTTTTACGCTGCAATATGCATGTACCTGATGAAAATAGACTCGTCTCTCAATACTCCTATATTCGCTGCTTCAAGAAGTTTCGGGTGGACAGCCCATTACCTTGAGCAGGTCTCGAACAACAAGCTAATACGGCCTAGCTCCAGGTATATCGGAATGTTGGGAATGCACCTATGATTACGATCTCTTACAGAAACATTCAGTATGCTCGCATGAATTTAAGGCAACTTTATACTCGTGGCTTTATGCCAGAAGTTATTGTGCCTTATATGCTGCTGTATGAATAGAAACCTTCCCCTGACTTCCGCCCAAGCTTGCCTTGTGATATAAGGTCATTAAGCATGCCAGAGGGCTTAAATTTGGGATCTCCAGTCTCTTCGTATATTGATTCCATTATCTCCTTGCAGATATCCAATCCTATATAGTCAGCTAGCTCAAGTGGACCCATGGGATGGTTAAGCCCTAGCTTCGCTATAGTGTCTATGCCCTCCTTAGTTGCGACACCTCTCTCGAGAAGCATTATTGCCTCATTAAGCAGTGGCATCAAGATGCTATTCGCGACAAATCCCGGATAATCCTTTACCCTGACCGGAGTTTTTCCACACCTGCTTATAAGCTCCATTGCTATTTTTTCTGTTTCGTAGGATGTGCGACTCCCTACAATTACCTCTACTGGCTTCATTACCGGAACCGGGTTGAAGAAGTGCAAGCCTATAAATTTATCCGGCCTCTTAATGAATGCAGAGAGCTTGCTTATCGGTATTGAAGATGTATTTGTAGCCAACACTGCATCCCCTATCTCTTCTTCAGCGAGCCTGAAGACTTCGGCTTTGGCTTCCTGTATCTCCGGAACAGCCTCTATTACTACTACTGATCCAATGCCGTCTGTGTAGTCTGAAGAGAGCCTGAGTCTGGCAATTGCAGAATCTTTGTCCTCCTGAGAGAGCTTCCCTTTTGCCATTGCCTTCTCCATTCTGGAGTTTATTTTGTCAAGCCCTTTTTTCAATGATTCCTTGCTTCTGCCTATCAGCACAACTTCAAAGCCAGCTGCAAGAAAAGCCTGGGCTATTCCAGTGCCCATAGTGCCTGGCCCAACAACTGTTATCTTCTCTGCCATTCAACCAACCCTGCTAATTACCATCGAGGACGAGCCTCCTCCTCCGTGGCACAGGGAAACAATTCCCAATTCATTCCCCCTGTCTTTCAATGCGTGAACAAGCGTGGCCACCAGTATCGCACCAGACGCGCCTATCGGATGCCCTAGCGCTATGGCGCCTCCATTTACATTTAATTTGCCCATGTCTATACCCATTTCCTTGACAACCCCTAGAGTCTGAACGCAGAAAGCTTCATTTATCTCTATGATGTCCATCTCATCAAGTTTATGCCCTGACTTAGCCATAGCATTGTTCATCGAATCTATAGGTGACAGGCCATACCAGTTCGGGTCTATGCCAGAGTCTGCATAGGCTTCTATTTTTGCCATGGGCCTGAATCCATATTCACTCACGGCTTTTTCCGATGCGATTATAGAAAATGCCGCACCATCGCTAAGCTGCGATGAGTTGCCTGCAGTTACCGTACCGCCTTCCATAAAGGCAGGCTTGAGCTGCGCAAGCTTCTGCAGTGAAGTGTCTCTTCTTATGCCTTCGTCCTGTGAGAAGATACTGCCGTCACCTAGCGTTATTGGTACTATCTCTTCTGCAAATTTTCCTGAATCTGTGGCAGCAATAGCCTTCATGTGGCTCTGATATGCAAATTCATCCTGTTCTTCCCTTGTTATCTTATCCTTAACTCCAATGGCTTCCGCTATGGTTCCCATGTGCAGATCTGCATAGCAATCCCAGAGCCCGGTATTTATCATTTCATCAACAAGCGAGTACTCAGTGCCTGTCCTTGCCGCATAATCATAAAGCTCCTTCAATCCAATGTCCCCAAATTTCCTGAACTTCCTCGCCCCGGTTACAGTATGCGGTGCATTTGTCATGCTTTCCATGCCCCCAGCAAGTATGATATCTGCATTTCCATTCTCTATTGCCTGCGCTGCCAGAGCAATAGCTTTCAATCCTGATGCGCAGACCATGTTTATGTTTAGTGTGGATACGCTTTTCTGCAGCCCGGAGCGCATTACTACCTGCTTTGCAGGATTCTGCCCGAGCCCAGCCGAAAGCACATTTCCAACTATAGCTTCCTCGACAAGCTTCTTATCCACACTGCCGAGCATTTCAAAAGCACCTTTTACCACCTCCGCGGCTATCTCTACAGCTGAAAATCCGTATAACTTACCCATAAACTTTCCTATCGGACTTCTAAACGCTCCGATTATATATGCAGTTTCCATATTCCTCATCTATTAAAATCTGCTTTCCTGTGGCCAAGGAACGCATTTATGCCGTTCTTTCCCTCCTTGCTTGTCAGTGATTCTACAAATGCACGTTTCTCATGCCTATGATCGACAGAATAAGCTGAATTAATCGCATGCTTGGCAAGCGCTACTGCTTGAGGACCGCATTCATTGATACTCCTGCATATCTGCATTGTGGAATCTATAAGCATGTTCTTCTTGAACACTCCATCGACCAGGCCAATTCGCAGAGCCTCTTTAGCGCCAAGAGTTTTCCCAGAGAGTATCATTTCCTTGGCTTTTCCAATACCTACTATTCCTGCAAGAGAGTATGTCGCCCCACCTCCGGGCACGAGTCCAAGCTTTACTTCAGGCTGGCCAAAGACAGCGTCTTCAGACGCGAAGCGCATGTCGCATGCCAATGCGAGCTCGTTCCCTCCTCCTAGGCAGTAGCCATTTATTGCAGCTACGACTAGTTTTTTTGATTCCAGTATTGTATTACGCATCTTGTAAAATATGTCAAAGAACCTTTCGGCATCAGCTTTTTTAGAAATTCCCGCAAGATAGCCTATGTCTGCGCCAGCGCAGAACGCCTTATTGCCGGCCCCTGTTATTAATATGCTCCTGCATGCTTTATTCGATGAAGCACGGCGCACACATTCGGCGATCTCAATTATTGTCTCTGCATCTAGCGCATTCTGCCTCTCCGGCCTGTTTATTGTAATTTTGGAGATATTTCCCTCACTAAATATTAAGTTATCTATAAAACCACCTAATACGCTTCATATTCCTTACCTAGTAAGTCAACAGCGATTTTAAGGTCCTGTATCTCATCAGTGCCCTCATAGATCCTTGCAACCCTGCTGTCGCAGAAGAGCTGGCCTACCGGCGAAAGGAGCGAATAGCCAAATCCGCCGTGCACCTGAACTGCCCTGTCTGCAGATTCGAACGCGAGCCTTGAAGCTATCCTTTTTGCAAGCGCCGATTTGATGTCAGCACTCTTAAGTGCAGTCCTGTTTCCATAGTCCTTCTTATACTCTTCAGTGACCATTGCGGCGTCGTACACTGGCCACCGCGCCATCTCAAGATTCTGCCTCATGGCAGCGATGTGCTGCTGTATGAGCTGGTGCTTGCCTATCTCTTTTCCGTGCTGAATTCT
>JAJZND010000016.1 GCA_021848025.1 Microcaldota archaeon
GCAGAGGCTTTATAAACATTTTCAAATAATATATTAACAAAATCTGCATTATCAAGCCAGAGTCAAAACGCACTGCTTTTTGCAGAATCTGATATGATTTAATGTCAAGAATGCATACCGGAAAACATGGGAAGTCAAAGTCGAGGAAGCCTTCGGTAGAGGCGGGTTCTGTACCTGAGGGGACGCCAAGCAAAGAAGAGATAGAAGCGCTTATAATTGAGTATACGAAGCAGGGAGTAAGCCCTACTCTAATAGGCCAGTACCTTAAGGACAAGCATAATGTAAAATATATAAAGCAGGTCTTCGGCAAGAGGCTTGGAAGCGTGCTGAAGGAGAAAAAACTGGCAGGAGAGTTTCCGCCTGACCTGACCGATCTTCTTAAGAAAGCAATAAACATGAGGAAGCACATGAGCGCTAACCACGGCGACGTTCACAACAAGATGCGCCTGATTCGCGTAGAATCGAAGATCTGGAGGCTTACGAAATACTACAAAAAGGAAGGGGTTCTTCCTGAGAACTGGAAGTATGATCCTGAGAAGATCGCACTTATCATAAAGAGCTGAATAAATGGCAGTGTCAAAAGGAGCAGAAAATTGGAAGTCCAAGAAGTGGTTCAACATCTACGCGCCCCAGATACTTGGCAGCAACAACATAGGGGAGATGCCGGCAAACGATGAAAAGGCGGTGATAGGGCGCGTAATAAAAGTCAGCATGCCGTGGATAACCAATAATCCTTCCCATTCATTCATGCTTGTAGGCTTAAAGGTAACCGAAGCGGACGGAAATAGCGCACACACGCAGCTGAAGTACATAGAGCAGACGTACAGCTATCTGCATTCTCTTGTAAGGCGCCACAGCAGCATAATCTATACTGTAGACAAGATAACAACGCAGGACGCGGCTGTGCTTACCATAAAGCTTATGCTTACTACAAGGAGCAAGGTAACTACTCCTAAGAAGAAGGCCATGAGGACTGTTCTCTCAGATTTCGTGAAAGGATATGCGGCTTCGAAGGACAAGGAGGCATTTGTGAAGGAGCTTCTTGACGGCACATTCCAGTCTGAGTGCACAAAGAAGATAAAGAACATAGCGGAGATAAACAAGCTCGAGCTCAAGAAACTGGAACTCTAAACCAAAGGCTATTCGGCTAATCCACGCTGTTTATTTCTGGCTACTTTTTCAGGGCTGCCTGCAAATTTTTAGGCTGCTGCTGGGTGACGCAGTGCAGAGCTCCGAATCCGTAGACAAGCTCTCTGCAGTTTATGCCTATTACTTTCCTCCTGGGAAAGAGCCCCTGCAGTATCCTTAGCGCTTCGGCATCATTCTCATCGTTAAATACGGGCACTAAGACGACATTATTCGCTATGTAGAAATTGGCATAGCTCGCTGGCAGCCTCTGGTTCCTGTAGACTACAGGGTTGGGCATGGGGAGCGTAACCACTTTCAGCCTCTTCCCGTCCTGATCCTTTGCCCGTTCAAGCAGCTTCATGTTTACTTCCAGCGGAAGATAGTTTTCATCCTTTTTATTGTTTTCAACGCAGCACACAACCGTATCTTTATTCACAAACCTGGCAATGTCGTCAATATGTCCATCGGTATCATCTCCCACTATCCCGCCTCTCAGCCAGATTATGTTTGTCGCACCGAGGTAATCCCTGAGGTTTCTCTCGATGTCCTCTTTTGTGAAGTCCGGATTCCTGTTCGTGTTCAGCAGGCACTGCTCTGTAGTGAGCAGTGTGCCGTCTCCGTTCGTATCTATTGAACCGCCTTCAAGCACCATCTGCGCATCGAACCGTTTAAATCTTTCAAGAGGCAGCATTTCCGGCACATGCGTATCTTCAACAAGGTCATCGTACTTGTCGCCCCATGCATTAAATTTCCAGTGAACGAATGCAACCTCGCCGCTGCCTTTTTTAGCTATAAAAATAGGTCCGTAATCCCTGAACCATACATCGGCAGTATTTATCCTGTGAATAACTACGTTGCTCTGCACCCTGTTTCTTTCAAGCAGGGCCTTTACCCTCTCGTCCATCCTTTTGTCATCCACAAGAAGGTTTACCTTCTCGTTTTTATGCAGCGCCTTTATCATCTCCAGATAAGTCCTCTCTACGCTGCCGATCATCTCTTCAGGAAACGAGTCCCGGTTTTTCGGCCATGCAATCCACGTACCTTCATGCCTTTCCCATTCTGCGGGCATGGAGTATCCAAGCTCATATGGCGTCTTATCCTCATTCATACAACAACCCTGGCCTAGTCATTCGAGGAACCTGGATTCTATTCCCTTGTAAGCATCTATGCGCCTGTCCCTTAGGAAAGGCCATCCATGCCTGGTATCGTCTATATTCTTCATATTGCATCTGGCAAGCAGTATCTCTTCCTTTTCTGCGCTGCCCTTTGCAATCATCTCGCCGAAAGGGCCGGATACAAAGGATGAACCCCAGAACTTTATCCTGCCTTCTGTGCCGACCCTGTTTACTGCTGCAACGAAGACACCATTTGCAATCGCGTGGCTCCTCTGTATAGTTTCCCACGCAGCCTGCATCTCAGCCATTGCTTCTTTCTCTTCAGGATACCATCCTATGGCCGTGGGGTAAAAGATAATCTGCGCACCCTGAAGTGCTGTAAGCCTGGCTGCTTCAGGATACCACTGGTCCCAGCAGATAAGGACTCCAAGCTTGCCGTAAGATGTGGAGAAGGACTTGAAGCCGAGGTCTCCTGGAGTGAAATAGAACTTTTCGTAATAATGCGGGTCGTCAGGTATGTGCATCTTCCTGTAGGTTCCAAGCAGCTTCCCGTCAGCATTGATGACTACTGCGGAGTTATGGTACAGGCCGCGTGCGCGTTTTTCAAATATGCCTGCTATGATGGCGAGATTATTTTTTCCTGCGGCTTCCACAAGCCTCTCTGTAGTCTCGCCAGGTATAGGCTCGGCCAGTTTGAAGTTGGATTCGTCCTCTTCCTGGCAGAAATATAATGATTTGAAAAGTTCCGGCAGGCAGACAATCTCTGCACCCATCTTGCCGGCCTCATTTATCTTTTCCACAGCCCTCTTCAAGTTCTCGGATGGGTCCTGCTGCATCTTCATCTGTATCAAGGCTACAGTAACCTCTTCCTTGCTACGTTTATCGACCATATAATCATATGCTTATTCTTCACCGCGAAACTATAAAAATCTGGGTAAAATAGTCAAGTCATCCGCGCTTTATTCTTTCCTTTATCACTTCCGCAAGCACGATGGCGTTGTTATGCTTCTCATCTTTAGTAGCGTATACAAGCGTAATGTCCTCCTCCTTTATCATGTCAATCAGCGTATTTAGCGAGTTATTGCTCCCAAGCTCCTTCATATACCTCTTCCTGAAGCCTTCCCATTTGGCAGGGTCATGTGAGAACCAGAGTCTGAGCTCCTTGCTTGGCGCAACCTCCTTGAACCACATGTCTATATTAGAGGTGCTCTTCCTTACTCCACGCGGCCAGAGTCCGTCAATCAGCACTCGTTTGCCGTCGGTTAACTCTACCTTGTCATATATCCTCTTTATTCCAAGAAGCACCAATACACCACTTATATAAAGAAGGCTACTTTTTATAAACTTATAGCCTCTGGGAATCGCAAAAACGCACGAAGAGGAACTCATTTGTCTATCGTATAATGCTCAAGCATTATGCTGAAGCCTTTTATAAGTTTGATAAATGGCCCTGCATTCAATATCGTCCCGTTCATTGTGTGTATCCCTAAATTTTCAAGAACCAGTTCATCGCTTCTTGTAAGCCCGTTTATCCGTATCCTGCCTTTTTCCACGTGCCCCGCAGCATCGAAGATGCCTGCAACGTATACGCGCGAGAATTCGTTGTTGCTGTACCTGAAGATCCTGGTGGCATTGCTGTTTATCTCGAGCAGCTCCCTGTATATTTTTGAATGGTAGAAATAAATCTGTTTGCTGCCTCCTTCCTCGCGTACAATAATGCGGTTGGGCTCTATCTTAAGCTCCTTTACGCAGATCTCTGTAAACTTCTGCTCCAGCTCGTCTATTCTTGTGCTTATTCCTATCGCGCGATCCGTAAACCTGGCTTTGTCCTGCAAGCCAGCAAGATAGCATAAATTAGCTGTAAGTTTGATCTTCATGATAAAGTATGTGCAGCTCTTAATTTAAAATATGCGCCGATAAGCCTTTCTGCCAACTCACAGTCATTGTGCCTTCTCTCTATCTATTGGTAAGAAGAAGGATGTAGTCTTGAGTTTAATGCGAGATAGCAACCGCTCCAGAATGATCTGTGTGGTCGTTTTTGTAAAACTTAAGAAGGTTTTGATAAAACGCTTCCTAAAAGTTTTGAGGTGATCTATCCGCAGGTTCCCCTACGGATACCTTGTTATGCCTTAGCCCCCCTCACGGAACCTTAGTTCGACAGC
>JAJZND010000006.1 GCA_021848025.1 Microcaldota archaeon
AGGAATAAGCAACGTTTAAAAGCTGAGAGGATGAGAAGAGGTTCCCTTGAATATTGGCCGCACAGGCGTGCAAAAAGGATACTTCCGAGAGTGAGAAGCTATCCGCAGACAGCGGAGCCTTCTTTCGTCAGCATCGCAGCATTCAAGGCCGGCATGACGCATATAGCAATGATTGATGACACCTCATCCCCTTCAAAAGGCACTGAAGTAATCAAGCCGGTTACCGTGCTTGAGATGCCGAAGGTTTTCATTTACGGTATAAGGTTCTATTCAAAAGGATACGTATACGATATGACTGCAGGTGAAGCGTACGATGCAGGACTTGCAAAGAATGTCGGAATACAGAAATCAAAATCAACGCTCGAGGAGCTTAAGAAGAAGGCAGGCGAATGCAACGATGTGACTGCTCTTGCATATCTGGATCCTTCAGGCCTGGGCTTCGGAAACAAGAAGCGCATACGTTTTGAGATGCCTGTGGGAGCAGGAAGCGTGGAAGAGAAGATTAAGTTCATAGAGGCGCATCTGGGCAAGGATTTAAAGGCCACTGATGTGCTGAAGCAGGGCGAATATGTTGATATCTCAAGCATCAGCAAGGGCAAGGGCTGGGCAGGCGTCATAAAGAGATTCGGAGTGGCAAAGCAGTACAGGAAAGCAACAAACAAGGTAAGGCATGTCGGTACCCTCGGACCTTGGCATCCTGCAAAGGTAATGTTCGGGGTTCCGCACTCGGGCCATATGGGCTTCAATTATAGAACAGAGCTCAACAAGAGGCTTGTGAAGATAGGTACCGCTGCAGAGATAGCAGGAGTGAATACCAAGGGCGGCTTTCTAAACTACGGAAACATCAAGAATGACTTCCTGATAATAGAAGGCTCGGTGCCCGGGCCTGCGAAGAGGCTTGTAAGAATAAGGAAATCGATAAGGAAGAAGCAGAAGGAGGTAAAGTCGCCACAGATAAATTATATATCAATAGCATCTAAGCAATGATGGTGTTCATGGAAGCAAACGTTTACAAAACTGACGGCAGCATTTCAGGCAAGCTAGAGCTTCCAAAGGTATTTAATCTGGAATACAGAGATGATCTGGTCCGCAGGGCAGTGCTTAGTGAGCAGAGCATGAGGTATCAGCCGCAAGGCCACTACGTACTTGCAGGAATGCAGACGACGGCAGTATATGTAGGGAAATACGAGGGCTACAGGCGCGGCAGGCACATGGGCCAGGCAATAAGGCCAAGACAGAAGCTCGGCGGAGGTGCTCAAGGCGATGTGCGCAGAATACCTTCTGCAGTCAAGGGAAAGAGAGCCCATCCGCACATGGTGGAGAAGAAGCTTAAGGAGCTGATAAACAGAAAAGAATATTTAAAAGCGCTTGAATCTGCGATTGCGGGAAGCGCGGGGCAGCAGGCAATAGAAAGGCACGTAATATCTGAAAAATACATGAAGCTGCCAATAGTAGTGGAAGACGGCATAGAGAAGATCTCCAAGACAAAAGAGTTATACAAGATTCTCTCTGCCCTTGGAGTAGGAGACGACATGAAAAGGTCGCACAAGCCGCGCAAGGAAGACGGGCTTCGAAGGAGCTCAAAGGCAAGGCATTTCCGCAAGAGCGCATTAATAATTGTAAAGGAAAAGGCGCCAGTGCTGATGGCAGGATCAAATATACCTGGCGTGGAGGTTTCGGCACTCCCGGACCTTACTGTCGAGAAGCTTGCACCTGGAGGAAAGCCGCGGCTCTCCATATGGTCGAAAGGCGCAATAGAGGGCCTTGAGAAGGAGTTGGAGAAGAGGAGATGAAATGGCTGCACTCGAATATCCAATAGCTACGGAGAAGGCTCTCGGCATAGTCGACAGGGAAAACACTATAACTTATATAGTAAAGCTGAATTCAGGCAAAGCCGAGATAAAGAAGGAGTTCGAAGAGACTTTCAAGGTAAAGGTCGAGCGCGTAAATACTGTGCGCACGCCAGACAACATGAAGAGGGCTTACATAAAGCTTAAGAAGGAGTTCCCTGCTTCAGAGATAGTAAAGAGATTAAAGCTCATATAATGGTTGTATATCATGGGAAAAAGACTGCATATGCAAAGGAGAGGAAAGGGAAGCAATGTCTTCACCAGATCACCCATCATCTCAAAAGCAGACGTGATGTTTGATTCGAGGAGCCTTAAGGCAAAGCTTACTGGAGAGGTTGTGGCATTTGTTGATGATCCAAGCCACTCGGCTCCGCTTATGCTCATAGAGTACGAGGACCATTCAAAGTCGCTCCTAATCGCGCCCGAAGGAATAAAGATAGGCGATAAGATAGAGGAAGGCAGCGGCGCGCAGGTAATGCTTGGGTCAGTGCTCCCATTGAAGGAGATACCTGACGGCATGCCTGTCTATAATGTTGAAGCCATTCTTGGAGACGGAGGCAAGATGGTCAGGTCAAGCGGCGTTTATGCTACTGTAGTCGCACATATAGGCAATAAGGTCAGCCTTTCAATGCCTTCGAAGCAGAAGCTTGACTTAAACGGCGAATGCCGCGCAGCAATAGGCGCAGTCGCAGGAGGCGGAGCAAAGTCCGCGCCTATAATGAAAGCTGGCAGGAATTTCTACATAAAGAAACTCGCGCTCAACAGGTACTGGCCTGGCAACCGCGGAGTCAAGTCTAATCCGGTAGACCATCCTTTCGGAGGAAAACAGCACCACAAAGGCGCTTCGAGCATGGTCTCGAGGAATGCACCTCCAGGCTCAAAGGTAGGCCACATAGCCGCAAGGAGAGTAGGAAGAAGAAAGAGATGATTTATTGCCAAGAACAACTTTATTCAGAGGTAAAACGCTAGAAGAATTGAAGAAGATGGATATGGCGCAGTTCTCAGTGCTGCTCACATCAAGGCAGCGCCGCGCGCTCAGCAGGATGAGCATAGATTACAAGCACCTCATAGACAAAGCCGAGAAAGTGCGGCAGTCAGGAGCAGAGAAAGTAATAAAGACCCATGTCCGCGAGGCAGTCATCCTGCCTCAGTGGGTAGGTCTGCGATTTGGTGTTTATTCCGGAAAGGAGTTCAAGGAGATCCAGGTGAGTGAGGAGATGCTCGGCCACAGGCTGGGCGAATATTCCTTTACCACAAAGAGAGTGGTTCATTCTGCACCTGGAATAAGGGCAACAAGGGGAAGCAAGTTCCTTGCGGTGAAATAATGAGATATTCATTCAATGCAGTCAAAGGCTATCCAAAAGACGAGTTTGCATTTGCATACGGTGCAGAGATAAATGCCAGTTATAAGGATCTTGGCGCGGTCTGTGCAGCAATAAGGTATATGCGCGCTGCAGACGCCCTGGGAGTCATAGACGGCATAGAGAGCATGAAGATGCCGATACTCTATCTCAGGCACAACAAGCATATGGGCGCCAGGCATGAGCTGGGCGGTAGAAAAGGAGCTTATCCTGTCAAGGCCGCCAAAGAGGTCAAGAGAATACTTCTGAATGCGATAGCAAATGCGAAGAACAATGCGCTGGACGGAGAAGAGATGCTCATAGTGCATGCTGCAGCGAACAAGACGCACATAGAAAGGAGGCAGCCATCCAAGGGTTCGCTCGCGTGGGGGCGCGGAATGTACGGCCGCTCTGCTATAAACCACAGCGACATAGAATATGCCAAGGTAGAGATAGTGCTTGCAGACAAGGATTACGAAGGTCTTACGGGCAACATGAAGTATTTTACAAGGAAGAAGGCAATCGAGCTTGCAAGAAAAACAGTCAGAGCCGCTCCTGCTGCAAAGCCTGCCACAAAGCAGAAGCAGGCCCAGAAGGCAGAGGCGAAGGAGGCAAAGGGAACAGCGCAGGTAAGCAGGCCTGCAGAGAATGCTGCAGTGAAACCTCCTGCAGCTAAGCTTCACGATGAGAAGAAAGAATCAGATACACAGGCCAAGGCAAAGGAAGGGAACGAAGAGAAACACGCTCAAAATTGATTATCATGGTAGTAGAAAGGAAATTTATAAAGGATTTAATAGTAAAGTACAGAATTTCAAAGTATCTTGAGAAGTCGCTTACAAAAGCAGGTTTCTCCCGCGTCGACATACAGAAAACGCCGGTTATAACGAGAATTACTCCATACGTTACCAATCCTGGAAGGGTAATAGGCAGGGGCGGGGAGACCATAGACGGCCTGACAGATACAATGAAGAAGATGTTTAGCCTTGATAATCCTCAGATCAGCGTTGCCGAGGTCTCAAACCCGAAGCTTGAACCAAGGCTTATGGCGAAGTCGATAGCAAATTCCCTGGAGAGGGGAATAAAGCCAAGGAGAATAATACACTCTGCAATACGCGAGATAATGGAGAACGGTGCGCTCGGCGCTGAAATTATAGTAAAGGGCAAGCTTGCTGCAAAAGGCGCGAGGGCGAAGAAGATGAAAGTAAGGCTGGGTTACCTGCCAAAATCAGGCTTCGTAACAACACTGGTGCAGGAAGCTAAGATAGCTGCATACCCTAAGTACGGCGCAATAGGCGTAACTGTAAGGATAGTGCCTCCAGGAACCAAGTTCCCTGATAGGGAGGTAAAGAAAGTGGAACTGCCTAGAAGCATAGCCACTGCACAGAGATAAGCGTCAGGAAACCTGATCAGCAAGAATCAGTAAGGGTCAAATGCCTGGCACTAAAGCTTAACAACTGAGCGTGAGCTTCAGCACTATATATGCGTGCGAGAATATCGCGTGATATTATTTTGCAGTCACATTCACCGAACCAAACGCGCCATTCTGCCCAATTACATATATCCTGTATACTTCCCCATTTACAAAACTCACTGTTTCGTTTCCGTTCCCCTCCGTTATGCCACCGTTAAACGTAATGTCCGTACTGTTGCCAGGATTTAATTCATATTGTGTACTGTTGTTTATTGTATATGCATACCGCATTGGAACCATGGTGCCATTCTGGCCTACGAAGAAGTTTACTGTCCTCAGCTTCTCAAAGCCAAGCCCGGTCTGCACCGAGCCTGAGATCTGGCTGCCGAGCCCTTCAATCTGGCTCGAGTTGACGTTCAATCCTTTCATTATGGACATATTGACTCCGTGTGCGCTCAGAAATCCTTCTACCGCAGAGGCATTGGATCCAAATCCAAACCCGGCAATTGAAGTATTTGCCAGGGCGTCTGCAGCTATGCGAATGCCATTGAAACCTGCACTTATTGCCTTCTGATCATTTCCTATAACAGTAGCATTTGCAAGTATGCCCGCGGAAGCATTCGCAGCGATTCCTATTATCTTACTCACTACAGTAATGTTCCCCAACCCGGTGGCATTAGCGCTGCTTTCTGAAGCGTTTGAGTTTCTCTTCGCTGCAAGTGCGGCAGCAGTGCTGAAATCAGCGCTTATGTTTATTATGTTGCTGAAGTTCAGCCCAACACTCACGTTGCCTACAATTATGACCTGGTCTATGTATATCTGCTTGCTGCCGTGATTGCTTATACTTATTGATATATCTGAGGAATTGCCTGCAGATTCTATGCTGGCATTTGATATCTTGATAGGCAGAGATGAATTTTCAAGCAGCCTCTTGTCGCTTGGTGCAAGAATACGGACAGAGCCCACCTGCGCATTAGTTGTACCGTTTTCTATAACCACAGCCTTTGCCGAAGGCACCATAGTGAAGACAATGGAATTTCCATCTACCTCAGCCGCTATAACAGGCTCAAGCCCTACGAGGATTCCCTCTGTGCCGTTTATGCTTGGATTGCCCTCTATTCCAGTAGTGACAGTATGCTCGGGCAGGTATACTGGATATGTGGAACCTCCAACGCTTATGTTGGCGCCTGTTATGTTGAAGCTCACCCTGTCTACTATAGAGTTAACAGGCAGGCTTACCTTCCCAATAGCGGTCGTAAGGTTATCCAGGCTCAAGAGATCTATGCTTCCGCTCGCATTCTGCTCCACCCAGCCGCTGCCCTGCTGGCTCACATAATGTACTTTTGCCGAAGAGAAATCTATTACAAGCGCTCTGGTGCCATTTGGCAGATAGCCTGGATCTGTTAGCTGTATTACTGCAAAGTCTTTGGGTATAAAATAGTTTTGCTGCGCGGGCGCATATGCCTGGTGCGGAGAAGCTGAGCTAATTGCTTCATAGCCTATCGCCAGAACCAATATCGCAAGACCAAGCGCGATATATTTTAATTTCATTTACAGAACCTTAATACATGGCAGCAGACCATGCGTTGCATATTATGCAACTACGTTATTATGAGATAAAATCTGCTGATATAAAAACCTGCCGAATGATGCAGGAGACACAAGAAAAAGTTTATATATCATTTCAGGCATATATTCCTACATGACAAATGCGAAAGAGCTAAGATCGCTTTCAAACGACGCCCTCAGCGCCAGGCTTGGTGAGTTGAGGCTGGAGATAGCAGTAGAGAGGCGGAAGATAGCCTCTACCGGAGTCTCAAGCAAAAAGGTAAAGCTGAAGGAAATGAAGAAGACCATAGCCCGGGTTATGACTATCCTCAAGGAGAGAGGTGCCGTATCCTAATGCCAGACATCTGCCCGAAATGCGGACTTCCAAAGGAAATATGCGTTTGCGACGTATTAAACAAGGAAACGAACAGGCGCATAAAGGTATACACTGAAAAGAAGAAGTTCAGGAAATACATGACCATAGTTTCCGGACTTACTGGGGAAGAGATGGACAAGACGCTTAAGGAGCTAAAGACAGTCTTGGCCTGTGGCGGGACTAACAAGAATGGCGTCATAGAGCTGCAGGGCGAACACAAGGAAGCGGTAAAAAAAGCGCTCCTTGAGCTCGGCTATCCTGAAAAAAGCATAGACGCCGCCTAATCATTCTGCAGTGCTGCTGGGGCAGAGACTCCTGAGCACGCATTCTTCGCAGCGCTTAGCCCTGGCAGTGCAGGTGTCCCTTCCAAGTGCTATAAAGAGATTTGAAACCGAGCCCCAGTCCTTCTTTTTAAATTTCCTCTTCAGGTCATCCTCTATCCATGCAGGATCCTTTTTCCTTGAGAGCCCAAGCCTGCGCGCAACCACTGCGCAGTGGGTGTCAACGGCTATGCCCTCATTGATTCCAAAACCCTCGTTAAGTATTACGTTGGCGACCTTCCTGCCTACGCCAGGAAGCTCTATGAGCTCAGAGAACGTGCGCGGTATTTCGCCATTGAATCTGTTTACTATGATGGATGCAGACCTCTTCAGGTTCCTTGCTTTTGTCTTGTAATAGTTCAGCCCGCTTAGAAGCCGCATCAGCGTGCGCAGGTCGGAATCGGCATAATCCTCAAAGGTTCTGTACTTCTCAAAAAGCTTCACAGTAGCCTTATTCGTCTGCTTATCCGTGCATTGCGGCGACAGGAAGACTGCGACGAACAGCTCCACGATATTCCTGTTTACCAGTCCAGTATGCAGCGAACTTCCGTACCTTCGCCTAAGCTTCAAAAGTACGGCACTGGCAAAAGCTGATTTATCCATAGCCCTGTAGCGTGCGTTCATGCTGACTATTCCCTTTTCCTGAATGGTATATGGTATGCGCTCTTTACCACATCCAGCACCTCCCTGTTCAGATCCCTCCTTATCGCATAAAGCGCAGCAGCGAAGTTAGGGCTGAAAGGCTCGTCCTTCACAATCCCCTCATTCTCAACGAGTTTCTCAAAAGTAGAATAGTGGTCAACAAGCCTGCCTTCGCTGAAGACAAAGCCCTCTCCGGACCTTATGGAGAGAAGCACAACTTTCCTCTCATTTTCCAAATTCGAGGATGACTCCTTTGATAAAGTGTCCCTTATCGAAAGCGCCTGTGCAGGAGTGCTGCCAAGGTCAAGCTCCATTGGAGGCAGCAGGATGGTAATACTCTTAAGCGCACTGTATTCTCTGTTCTCGAACACTCCAGGCTCATACGATAATCCTATATTTGTCTGGAAATGGCTGAGTATTATCGGGCTGCTTATGCTGTATGAATTTGCAATAATCTCTTTATGTTCCATCCCGAATGCCTCCGCCCACTCTGCTCCTGTGCTTCTGATAAATCTATTGTAAACCTCCCTGCTGATAGTATTGACTATCGGCACTAGTGCAGTATTGCCTATCCCTATAACTACCTCATCCACTGTCTCGTGGTATGCTGACACTATCGGATTTGTCGTCTTGCCTATGCCTGACAGAGCGACCATCCTGTGCTTCCAGACAGGCGCATTCCCATTGTTCAGCACAGCTACAGTATATGCTTCGCCGTCCAGCCTGATCACATACCCTGACAACGCATTCCATCCTATGTCTTCAAAGATAACCCCGAGCACAGGTTTGGGCAGGTCTTTCGAGCCGCTGACCTTCAAAGGCGCCTTCATCGCGTTGAAGAACAACGGCACATCAACCTGTGCAGGAACATCGCCATCTGAAGGCTTCAGCGACAGCGCAATGTCCTTTGCATCCACAATCTTCGGTGTGTCTACCCTCAATACCTTGAATGACGCCTTCGCTCCGTAAGTAACGCCCTGTGGCGGATTGTAGGCTTTCTTGCTAACTGACATCTGCCTTTTAAAGGTCATAGAATTGGGTGAGCCTAGGGACAGTTCTATCGTAGCTATTATCCTGCGGTCATTTGGGGCCTGTTGCAACCTTGCTGTTATAATTATCACCTAATCTGCGGAGTCCCAGCCTTCAAGCAAGGCAGTAGTTACCTGGCAAAAAGAGCTAAAGCCTCCAAAACAGATTTTATTCTTATAATATTTTAACCTTTCCATATAGGCTGGCGGCTGGAGCAGCAATCCGTTACCGGGGACGCTTTAATTTATATACTTTAATGTCATAACATTAAATTACATGGAATACAGCGACATTGGACGCAGAACGCACTTTTTAGCTTATGCCACTACAGATAATATGTCAAAAAAGAAAAATACATGGATGTCAGGAAAGCGGTGTATTGATTGGATGGGCAGATAAAAATAGGCAGCATGGAGTTCGCAGTAAGCAGGGCCGAAGCAAAAGGCAGATATGCGAGTGCCACTGTACGCGGCGGAGTGATAAGGATAAGAATTCCGCAGCGCGTAAGCAAGAGTCGCGCAGAGAGCATCTTCAATGAGCTGCTCAGCAGGATAAAAGCGCAGATTGAAAGCAACCCTGACAGGTTCATGGATTATACTCCTATGATAAGGGATGGGCACCAGATCAATGTGCTTGGAGAGAAATTCAGCATCAGGGCAAACTACTCTGCAAGGAAGGCTACAAGAGCAGGCATTTCACCTGACACTGTTTACATAGAGCTTCCTGATTCTATGCCTTTGGAAAGAAGGCAGGAAGCCATCTCAGAGGCTTCTAGAAAAGCCATTTCAAAGAGGATAATGCCAATGTTGAAAGAAAGGGTTGGCCTGATCAATGCCAAGCACTTCAATGTGGCCATAAAGCAGGTAAGGATAAGGAGCAGCAAGCACGTGTGGGGTAGCTATTCCCACAAGGCTAAAAGAATAAATCTGAATTTCTGGCTCCTTCTCATGCCGGCAGAGATAATAGATTATGTGATAGTGCATGAGCTCGCCCACGCCCGGGTAAGAAGTCATTCGAAAGAATTCTGGGATACGGTAAGCAGCATTCTTCCGGACCATAAGGCAAGGAGGAAGTGGTTAAGGGCGAATGGGCCGCGTTATCTTTACGAACAGACAAGCAAAGAGGCAGTGGAATGAGTGCACCTCCTTTATACATGATTGGGATAGATGCTGCACCATTGTGGCTCATAAAAGAGCTGTCAGAGAGCGGCAGCCTTCGCGCTTTCCCGAAGCTGCTTTCCGGCAAATGTATAACGGAGCTCAGGTCGACCATGCCTCCTATGACCGGGCCCGCGTGGCCAAGCATCTATACTGGCAAGGAGCCTGCAGAGCACGGTGTGCCTGATTTTTTCATCATGAAAAGGGATTACACCCCCGAACTGGTTTACTACGATTCAAAAGCATACCCTCCGTTTTGGGAAATCTTGGCAGAAAGAGGTAAAAAATGCCTTGTAATAACCCCTGCTACCGATATAAATCTTCCGTCAAGCAGCCACGTAGAGATGATAACCGGCTTCCCGCTGAAAAGCAGGACAAACAGCAGCCAGCTGCGCCGATTAATGAAGGAGTTCAAATTCTACGGTGAGCCGGACCTGGAGAAGCCGCTTAAAGAAGGCAAAATAACTGCAAAGGATGCGGCAGCCGGGTTTGCAGAGTGCGCAAGAAAGAGGCGGGAAATAGTGATGAAGGCCCTGCAGGCCAAGCAATACGATTTCACATTTGTCTGCTTTACTGAAACTGACAGGATACAACATTTTGTGCTAAACAAGAAAGACAGGGCAGAGTACCTTCTTCCGATATACGCGGAGATAGATAAACTGGCGCAATATTTCATGAACAAGGCAGACGAGGAAGGCGCAGAGCTCATTCTGGTATCGGATCACGGCGCGCAGCCTATAAAATCTAAGTTCCTCATCAACGCGTGGCTCATGAGCAAGGGCTATCTCTCTATAAAAGGAAGTGCAATGAAATCAGCAGCTGCGCAATCGGCGGGAAAGGGCTTCAGGTACAATGTAAGGGAAAAGCTGATCAAGACAAATGCAAGGAAGGTGTATGACCGGCTGCCGCACGCAGCAAAGAAAGCGGTCTCTGCCTCGATAGGATCTATGCTTCCATCGGCCGCAGTAGGAGAGTATACGCGTATGCATCTCTTCGATTTCGATATGCGGAAGACTAAGGCATTCGCAGCGATCTCTAATCTTAATGTCTCAACAATCTGGATAAACGACGGAAGATTTGATAGCGGCGTAGTTACGCAGAGCGAGAAACAGTTTCTAAAAAAGAAGCTCTCAAAGGAGTTGATTGAAGCAAAAGGCGCAGACGGAAAGAAGGTGATAAAAAGGGTTATCGATGCAGACCTGTATTACCATGGGACGGGAAAATTCCTTGCGCCTGACCTCTTCGCAGAGGCAGTGCCTGGATACAGCCTGGACATCTTTAATTTCTCGCCTGATCGCCTCTTCATGCCACCTGAGCCTCCCAAAAGCGGAGATCACACGGCAATGGGAATTTTCGGACTCTATCCTCGCGGGCAGGCAAAGCCAGACGAAGTTACGGAAGTAAAGCAGATGATACTGCGGCATTTTTCATTGAAGAGGCAAACGGTATGACAACATATATAAATAAGGTTGGAGATTTGATATTTAATATGCTAAACCTGACTAAAAGGTGTGTTTTTGAAAGCAATCATATTGGGAGCTGATGGATACATAGGATGGCCAATGGCCATGAAGATGGCAAAGGAATACGGCGAAGTGGCAGTTGTAGATAATTATGTGACCAGGAAACTGGTTGCAGATGTAGGCGGAACCTCTGCGCTTCCTATAGGAAAGGACCTAAAGCAGAGGGCAGAGAGCTTCAGCAAACACTTTCCAGGAAAGAAGATATACGTTGAGGAAGGGGACCTGCGTAGCCCGTCATTCGTGGAGGCAGTGGTAAAAAAGTACAAGCCTGAAGTGATAGTGCACCTGGCGCAGCAGAGAAGTGCACCTTATTCGCAGGTTTCAGCGATACACGCGCTCTACACCCAGACGAACAATGTGGCTACAAACCTCAATGTGATCTATGCAATGAAAAAGCATACTCCAAAGGGCCACCTGCTCAAGATGGGTACCATGGGCGAGTATGGCACACCAAATATACCAATAGAAGAAGGGAATATGGAGATAGAGTACAAGGGAAGGAAGGATAAGATAATGGCTCCACGCGCGCCAGGCTCCTTCTACCATCTCTCAAAGGTCTTCGATACATATAACGTAGCATTTGCAAACAGGATATGGAGCATGCGCGCAACAGACGTCATGCAGGGTGTAGTGTACGGCACAAGGACAGAAGAGATGGTCGATGAAAGTCTGCGAACCAGGCTTGACATAGACGGAATATGGGGGACAGTGATAAACAAGTACTGCGCCCAGCTTATAGCATGGAATAAATTGCTGATATACGGGAAGGGACTGATGACCCGCGGCTTCCTCTCGCTACAGGACAGCATAAACTGCCTCTTCCTGCTGGCAGAGAATCCGCCAGAGGAGGGCGAATACAGGGTGGTAAACCAGCTGGACAAAATATACAACACGTATCAGCTTGCAGAGATAGTTCAAAGAATCGGAGAGGAGATGGGCTACAAATCAACATTCGAAACTATAGATGATCCTAGGGTTGAGAAGCAGGAGCATTATTATGAAGTTACCCATGAGATCCTGCCAAGGCTGGGTTTTGCACCTAAATCTACAATGGAAGAACAGGTAAGGCAGATGATAAGCGATCTGGCAACATATAAGAAATACTGGTACAGGAAGAGGGACAGGATAAAGCCTAATGTATACTGGAAGGACACCGATAACGCAGCATCACTTAAGAGCAAATGGCTGCTAAAGCATACCGGAAAGGGCTACGCCGAGGATTTCGAGGTAAGCGAATAGCAGCGGTTCAAATGGGAAAGATAAACGGGACCAGATTCCTGGTAACAGGCGGCGCAGGCTTCATAGGCAGCAACCTCTGCCACGCACTCCTTAAGGAGGGTGCAAGTGTAATGGCCTATGACAACCTGGCTACGGGGAAGCATAGCTTCATAGAAGATTTCGAGGGGAACGGGCTCTCGTTCATGAAAGGCGATATACTTGACAGCGGGAAGCTATTATCCGGCATGTCAGAGTTCAAGCCTGATGTAGTCGTGCATCTGGCAGCAAATCCGAACGTAAAGCTAGGGATCTCTAATCCAGTAAGGGAGGGACTGGAGTCTACTTATTCTGTGCTGGACGCCATGGTGAGATCAGGAACCAAAGCCATCATATTTTCATCTTCAGGCAGCGTTTACGGAAAAGATGCACTGAAGCCCACACCTGAGGACTACAGCCCAATGCGACCATCCTCCCTTTATGGTGCGATGAAGCTCGGATCAGAGGCGCTGATAAGCGCATTTTCCAATCTATACTCGCTAAATTACTATATATTCCGTTTCGCGAATGTCATAGGCAGGAATGCCACCCACGGCGTTATTTTCGATCTGATAAACAAGCTTAAGCAGAACGGCAGTGAGTTGCATGTGCTAGGCAACGGAACACAGACCAAGGGATATGTCAGCGTCGACGATGTAGTTGAAGCTGTACTCTACGTATATAAGAAGTCTGACAAAAGAGAGAATGTCTTCAACGTGGCTTCTGACGACCAGATAACGGTAAGAGAAATAGCGGAGATGGTTGTAGAGAAGGTCTCAAAAGGGGCCAGGATAATCTATGGAACCACGCGGGAAGGCTGGCCAGGTGACATACCTGACAACTACATCAGCAATGCAAAGCTGAAGGCATTTGGGTTCACTCCAAGATATACCTCAAGGGATGCTGTAGAAGCAACAATAGATTCAATACTGCGCCAAGGCACGCTCGGATAAAGAGTCAATACGGATACAACGCCTCCATTATTTTCTTATATCCTCTGAGGTTCTTCTCAAGGCTGAAATTCCTCGAATACTTGTATGCTTTCTCAGAGAGCTCCTTGGTAAACCTGCGGTCATTGTACATCCTGGTGAATTTAGCCGCAAAGTCGTCAATGTTTCCATACTTATAGACCATGCCGTTGTATCCATCAGTGACCAGGTGCTCCCTGGGCTTCAGGCTGACCAGTGTATTGTTATTCGTGTTTATGAGCAGTGGAAGTCCGCAGGCCATAGCTTCAACAAACGTCCTGCTCATTCCCTCCCATTCAGAAGCAGAGACAAAGAAAGACGCCGAGTTGTAAAGTGCCACAAGCTCCTCATCCTCTACAAATCCCATAAAGCGTATATTATCAGCGACTCCCAGGGAAGAGGCGAGCTTCATATATGCCTCCTTATCAGGACCGGTCCCTGCGATCCTCAGCAGTTCCTTACCCTTCAGGCCATTATGCAGCTCCCTGGCCCTGGCAATTCCCCTTATAAGGAAGCTCACCTTCTTCTGCCTCTCGTCAAGCCTGCCTACATACACTGCGCTATTCCCCTTCTCTGTGTCAACTCTATCATAAATCTCTGCAGGCGCTATAGGCAGATAATATATTTTTGTGGATTTGCTGAAAAATCCCTTTGCAGCTTCGTACTGCTCTGCGGAGATAGCAACATAGCAATCAAGCCAGCTCCTCATGCTATTTAGCAGGTACTGCCGTGCGAGCATTTTAGGCAGCAGTTTTTTTACTCCTGATTTCCTGAAATTAAGCAGCACGTTGCCCCTGTCCGTATAAATAAACTTAGCCCTCTTATTTTTCTTGGGATTCATATATCTGGTCACAAAAGGAACATCCCTTATAGAGTTCATAAGCACTATGTCATAACTATCATATCCCAGTTCCATCTCGCTTACGGACACTATGGACTTGTCTATCTTGGAAAAGTCGGCAAAGTAGTAAACATTGTAATTCAGGAATTTTTTAAGGAATTTGTATATGCCGTAGGAGGCGTTGGCCGCGCCTCCGAAAGTCTTGAATGATCCAGTCTCCATAACAAGTACGTTCATCGCTCCAACCTATTTTACTATACCTATACCAATAAATAATCCTTTTGAATATACTGTGAACCTGCCCAATTCATGGTTCTTTTCGAAAGGTTCAGCAGGTATTTTTTTGCTTGTTCTCAGCAACGCATCAGCTGCTCCAAGAGGTTTTATGCTCTTTCCGGCTATCCTTTTTCCTGTAGTAACATCTATATTGTTTAATATTGCCAGTGAAGCGCCCAGCTCAGCCCCGCAGAAGTTTATCGTAATGTCCTTTTCAGGCTTCCTGGAGAAGAAGATAAGCGCATTTATGCGATCCACCGCAACCAGGCCATCATGTTTTCCTGCTATTACAGAGCCTCTGGGTATCGTTTCAACGTTGCCAATGCCAAGTGCTACGTTTTCACCTGCCCGCGCTGCCTTCACTGCCTTGCCACCTACAAATACTCTCCTTATTCGCCTTACCAATCCTTGAGGAAGCACCATTATCTGCTCTCCAAGCTGCAGCTTTCCACTTATTATCTTTCCGACAACTACACTTCCTGAATCATCATTCAGCATGCTCTGAACCGCGATACGCAGGGGCAGACGCCCTGCTTCCTTACCCTCTCCATTCCCTCCCAGCAAACGCATGATTTCAAAGAGGCTCCTGCCCGTATACCACTTCATATTTTTTGAATGGCCGAGAAGATTATCTGCATAATAAGCTGATATAGGTATGAAAAACAGATCCCTGCCTTCAAATCCTATCTCCTCAAGGAAAGGCTGGATATCCTCTTTTATTTCATCAAACCTCTCTTTTCTATATTCCACAGTATCCATTTTGTTTACTGCAACGATTGCCTTTCCAATACCCATCATTCTTGCAAGAAAGAGGTGCCTCTTTGTCTGTTTCGTTACTCCTTCACCCCTCTTCGCGGAGACAAGCAAGACTACGAAATTCGCATATGAAGCGCCGCTTATCATGTTCTTTATCAGTTCCTCATGTCCGGGCACGTCGATCAAGGCAAAGGCACTGCCTCTGTACTCCATTTCGCCACGTGTTGTATCATAAGTCATACCTTCTCTCCTTTCCTCTGCAAAACTGTCCAATATGAAGGCGGGTTCAAAATCCTTATGAAACCTTTTGCTGTATTTTTTTGCCTCATCTATCCTGGCTTGGGTAGCCGAACCCGAAAGCATAAGCATATTGCCTATCAGCGTAGACTTGCCATGATCCTTGTTGCCTAAGAATGCGGCATTGATTATCTCCATAAGTAACCTCTTTGCTACATATACCCCAAGGCCCTTAGTTTCTGCATTACATATTCCCGCTCTTTATCCATGCTTCTGCCAGATCTCTCTTCGTCTTTGTCTGCCTCAAGCTCCTTTATTATCCCTTCAACGGTCTTCGCTTTTGATTTCAGCGGTGTAGTGCAGTGGGTGCATCCCAGGCTCCTGTATCTCTGCCTGCCATTTGAAAAGTAAAGCGGATTTACAGGAATGCGCTCCCGCTTTATGTATCTCCATATATCAATTTCATTCCAATCGAGCAGCGGATGGATCCTGACATGGCCATCTGTATCCAGTTTGGAAGTATAGTTATCCCAGAGTTCAGCAGGCTGGTTCTTGTAATCCCACTTAAAGTCTTTATCCCTTGGAGACATATACCTTTCCTTTGCCCTGATTCCATGCTCGTCTCTCCTTATAGAAACGATAAGAGCATCGAAGCCGTATTCTGCCATTACTGTTTTCAAAGCTTCGGTTTTGTTTTTTCCGCAGCATGCCGCTCCGATGAGATTCCGCTTTATGGCGCTTTCAGCAACTATAAGATTTAACCTCCATTTCTTTGCAAGGCTGTCCCTGAACTCGTAAGCCTCAGGAAAATCTATGCTGTTGTCTATATGTATCACAGGAAAGGGCACTTTGCCCAGGAACGCCTTCCTTGCTATGGCAAGCATCACAGTGCTATCCTTTCCCATGCTCCACAACGCAGCTACGTTCCTGAAACGCGATGTTGCCTCCCTAAGTATGAATTCAGCTTTAGTCTCTATAGAATCCAGGTCCTGTTTTATCATCAGATCACTTTGTTATATCTTCTCAGTCCCTTCAGATATGCTGTAGCGCCGCGTATCTTGCCGCTTTCTTTCACGAACAGCGGCACAGTCCCTGCTTTACTATGCCCTGCATCATACAATTCTACACATGATTTTTCCAGGTCTTCTCCTTTAGAGCTGCTTTTCACTGTGAAAACAATCTTGTAATACCTTATGCTGCTTCTATGCAATTTCGAGCTAAATGCCTTCCAGTTCTTTTCCGTGGGATGCTTCCTCAGATCAAGCATAACCTCCTTAACAGAGCCCATCGAATCAGCCAGTATACCCTAACGATTCCAGCTTCTCAAGAACAGAGCCTATGGTTTTCCTTCCCTGCCGCCTCCCTCTCCCGTGCCCGGCAATCTCAGAAACGGTCTCGCGCAGTATGTATGTGGCGCAATCCGAGACAGACGAGAAGCCAGTGTCTTTTATCATGTCCTGCAACTTCTCAAACAACGGGGTAGGTATTGTTATAGTTGTATATTTTCTCTTCATAGCATAACCTGTATTTTAATGTTGCAACATTAAGATATTAAAACCTATCCGGTATCCGCCTTGGCGCCTTAACTGCACCTATAAAGCCTGCGGCTTCTTTGCGTGCGTGAATTGCCTTATACTTTCCCAATCAAAATCGCAGTTTAGCCATTCATCGCTGATCAAAGCGCCATGTCTCTTATAGAAAGCAATCGCATCAGAGTTCCAGCGAAGCACCTGCCAGCGCATCCTCTTGCAATTCTCCTCTTCAGCCAATCTGCAGACCCTTCTAAGAAGCATGCTTCCGATACCTCTTCCGCGGAATTCAGGTCTTACGTACAGGTCATCCAGGTAAAGACTCTTTCCAACCCAAGTAGAATAGGTGAAAAAATAAAGGGCATAGCCTGCAATCCCGCCATTTTCCTCAGCAACGAAGAATCCGAAAAGGCCCATATCCTTCTCTGCCTGTGCAACAGAATTCCTCACAGCATCGGGCATTTTTTCAAATGCAGCCAGTTCCCTTACGAGCTTCATAAGTGCGGCGAGGTCTTTTTTCCCGCCTTTCCTGATAGTTACTGCCACCTGAAGTACCTGCTTTACCTTCTGTTGAAGACTTTATGTTCAGCCTGCTCCTCAGCCCAGATTGTTTCTCCAGCTACATGCAAATCGCTTATTCTTGCAGGAGTTATCAGCTGGATCGGCCTGTTAGTCAACGATTTAGGCAAATATACCGTTACATTGGAATCTGCAGATGTTGAGAGTATCCATAAATTCGTTTCTGCAGGAGTTATCTCCGCCATTCTCCTTATATGCGAAAATGCTCTGCCTATAAGAAAGTCCTTTATCCCATGCCTCAGCGCAAAAAGATAACCGTCTTCAGTATGCCCTGCAAAGATTATTTTTAGCCCTGTCTCCATTGCCGACTGTATTGTCCTTTCAGCAGACTCCTGTTTAAGATATCCTATCGCAGCTGAAACCCCTCCTTCTTTAAGGGGCCAGATGAGGCTAGGCTCCAGCACAGTGCCTGTTTCAAACCTTCTGTCATCATCAAATGTAGTGTGCCAATAAATCACAGGGCGCTCCTGCGCAATTTCTTTTACCGCAGCCACTGCTGCCTTGATTCCAGATACAGAAGTGCTGGCAGGGCCTATCGCATATCCACTGAGATTGGGCATATCTGCTGTGCTCCTTGCCACTCCTCTGAGTACGGAGAGGTCCGGAGTGTTTACCGAAACTACTATGCCCCTGTGCTGATCAACTATCTTCTGCCTTTCTATCCTGGCCATGCAACTCACAGCTCCTCTATTCTTTCTTCACATATTTATGCATTTTTATCTGTTGCAGTACAAACTGCACAACCTTGGCACCCGCCAGTTAGCTTTATATATCTGAAAATGAAACGTTGCATATAAGGAATTTTGGCAATGGCTATGCCTTGCTTTAAATGTGCATAGTAATCTATATTGAGGATCAATTTTATGGAAGGCAGTTCAATAATATCAGTTATAATAATAATCATAATAGCAATAATCGTGCTTGTCTCATTTAGCATAATACTGCATCCGGGCGCAAAGAAGCCTGTCGCTGTCTCAAATTCCACACTTGTCAATACTACTGTGATTACCACATCCGTTCCGGCTGTGGTAACTTTCTATGATGTGAACCTGCAATGGGTCTATAGCGGGCCTAGTGAGATTAACAATACTCAATGCGGATATACGACCTATAGCTACATAGACGGCTCTTCAGAGACGCTTAACGGCAGCCAGCTCTTCTATCTGATGTATCAGCCTTCGAGTGGATACTGCCCGATGAGCATAACCGGCATAACAATAAATACGCCGGGTTTTGCGCTGCTTTCCACCACTCCCGCACTGCCGATGAACCTGCCGCCAAATTCTCAGGAGCAACTGCAGCTGAATCTAAAGGCGCCTCCGTCTAATTTCTACGGCCCTCTTACTATAACTATCCACTATAACTGAGCATCGGGCGGATCAGTTTGTGGAAAATCGTTTAATACTTTGCTGGCTAATAGTAAGTGTGGTAAGATGCAAGAAAATGCTAATCATCAGATAAACATAGATTTTTCAAAATCCGACCTGAAGCCTATTTTTGCAGATGAGATAGGCATTGCAGTAAGGGTGAGGGCATTTACGAATGAAAAAGGCCAGCTGGCTGAAAAGGAAGGCCAGATAGGTCTTATCTTCCTGGATATGAACAAGAGTCTGCCTGTGGGCGAATTCATAATCAGCAAATGGACTGCGCGCGGACTTGTAAAGAACATGATTGAGAGCCTTGACAGGCTTGAAAAGGAGCTGAAGAGCAAGGAGATGCCAAAGCAGCCTCATGTAAAGGTGCCTGATTCCGGTTCTTCTTCGATAAGATAATTGATGGTAATAATGCGGATACTGCAATTGGATGTAGATAAGATAACATACGAGCCGGTAAAGCCAGAGGCAAGCGTTTACGAAGACGTAAGCAGGGAGCGGATCTCCGTAGAAGATACTCTGGTCATACTGGTGTCTATAGAGACTGGAGATACCAAGGAGACAGCAGAGAAGGCGATGCGTGACACATTCGATTACATGGAAAAACTGGCAAGGAAGAAGTTGGTTATATATCCATTTGCGCACCTGAGCAGGGAACTTGCAGATCCGCACGAAGCAATGAATATGCTTAATTACATGTATTCCATGGTGCCGGAAAGCATAGAAGCAAAAAAGGCTCCGTTCGGATGGAATAAAAAATTGATTCTTGATATAAAGGTGCACCCCCTTGCAGAGCAGTCCAGGACATACAGTGCAGGAGAAGAAGCTAAAATATACAAAAAAGCAAAGCCAGTAAGCGCAAATACTGCAATAGTCAGGAAAAGCGACTGGTCAGGCATGCCTCCGACAGACCACAGGACCCTAGGGGAGAAGCTGGACCTTTACAGCTTTCAGGAGGTATCTCCGTCTATGGTGTACTGGCATCCAAATGGCCATCTGCTATTCCGCAACCTGATGCAGTATCTCAGGGAGAAAGAGGAAGAGCACGGGTACAGAGAGATAGGCACTCCGGTTGTTGCAAATACTGCGCTCTGGCATGTGAGCGGACACATAGATCATTACAAAGAAAATATGTTCATATTTAATTCGGGCACCGAAGAGCTCGGTCTAAAGCCGATGAACTGCCCATCAACCATACTTATATACAAATCAAGGAAATGGAGTTACAGGGATCTGCCTTTCAGGACGGCAATATTCGACAAGCTATACAGAAGGGAGGTCTCAGGTGCGCTGACAGGACTCTTCCGCGTCCAGGAGCTGACACAGGACGATGGCCATGTCTTCCTGAGGGAGGACCAGCTTGAGGAAGAAATAGAAGACCTGCTGAAAATGGTAAAGGAGGTTTACGATACGTTTGAAATGCGGTTCATAGCCAACCTCTCAACAATGCCGGACAACCACATGGGTGATGAGAAGCTGTGGGAACAGGCAACAAACGCACTTAAGAAGGCGCTCGAAAAGAACAGAGTGGAGTATAAGGTGAAAGAGAAGGAAGGCGCATTCTACGGTCCAAAGATAGACATAGACGTACTTGATGCTCTGGGCAGATCGTGGCAATGCGCTACCATACAGGTAGACTACCAGCAGCCTATAAAGTTCAAGCTAAGTTACACAGGGGAAGATGGGCATGAGAAGATGCCGGTCATAGTCCACAGAGCTATTCTGGGAAGCCTTGAGAGGTTCATAGCGATACTTGTAGAGCACTATCAAGGGAAGTTTCCTACGTGGCTCTCTCCAGTCCAGGTCAACGTGCTCTCGATATCAGAGCAGACAAGCGAGTACGCCAAAAGCGTTTACGACGAGCTCAAGAAGAACAGGATAAGGGCAGACCTGGACATAAGTGACAGGACACTCGAATACAAGATACGCGAGTCTATTTCTATGAAGGTACCATATACCATAGTACTTGGGAAAAAGGAAAAAGAAGCAGGAAAGATTGCAGTAAGGAACAGGGACGGCGTACAAAAGTTTGGCGTAGACCTGCACGACTTTGTTGGCAGCCTGACCAAGGAAATATCGGAGAGGTCAAACGCTCTTGGTCTGCCATAATGAAGTCAGCTTGAGATAAGCAGTAAGCACGGCACCGATCGGAAGGGTAAAGATAATTTAACCTTGCTGCGAAAGAGATACTATGCGCGATGTACATATAATTGTAGACAACAGGGAAAAAAACGTAGAGGTAATAGAAGGGCTTTCAGACAGAAACATAAGAATAGCATTCGCACAGCTCCCAGTAGGCGACTATGTGGTATCGGACAGGATGTGCGTAGAAAGGAAGACTGTGAAGGATTTTGAAAGTTCCATAATGGATACCAGGCTGTTTGATCAGGCCAAAAGGCTCAGCGAGAGTTTTTCAAAGCCGGTCATCCTGATAGAAGGCAGCATTGATGCATCAACACTGGCCAGGAATGTGATAACAGGGGCTATGCTGGGCTTATACTCTGATTACAATATACAGCTATTGCAATCCGGCAGCGCATCGGAAACAGCTTATATATTGTCAAAGCTTGCCGAACGCGAGCAGGTTGCTGAAGCGCGGGAGCCAAGGCTAATAGGCGCAAAGAAGGCTTTCTCAATCAACCAGTGGCAGATACTGATTCTAAGCTCAATTCCTGGCATAGGCCCAAAGCTTGCAAACGCCCTGATCAAAAAGTTCAAAACAGTCAAAAGGGTAACAAATGCGAGCGTCGAAGAGCTTACCGAAGTGGATAAGATAGGAAAGAAGAAGGCAGAAAGGATTTATAATGTGCTAAACATAGAATTTTCTGAGGACGGGGGGAATGAGCATTCTTTCTAAGGTATTCAACAGCGGAGAACATGAGATATTCATTAGGATATCAAGCATACCGAAGATAGCAATGAAGGCAAATGACAATCTAAAGAAAGTAATAGACGGGTCAAACGATTTAGGAAGGCTTAGGTCGCTGCAGGACGAATCGTCAAAGGAAATGTTCTCCATTTCAAGCGCGATAACTTCAGGGTCAATAGCCCCAAACATAATAGACAACATGCTCTCCCTTGTCGGAAGCGAAGAAGAGATAACCGATTCCATCTTCAATCTCTCAAGGCAGATGGTCAGGCACAGGCTGAAGGAGAAGGAGCATAAGGAATACGTTAACAGGAATATGGGCAAGATGAATGAACTCGCAGGCAAGGCCATCCGCCATCTTTATCAGATGCATTTCTCCTCAGACATCGATGAGATAAAACGCCTCAGGTCTGAAATAAAACTGTTAGAGCATGAAGGAGACAGGATAAAGGAATCCATGCTGGATTTCACCTATAGTTCGGCAAAGGACTTCAAATCTTTCTATCATATGATCCATCTGGCCAGAATGTCAGACGACATACTGGATGCGTGCGAAGATTCATCAGACACAATGATGAGCATAATGCTTTCTATTACCACATAAATGCAGTGCTGATGCCTTGTACGATTCGATAATAGCAATAACTGCTTTTGTTCTGATAGCACTAGTGTCAGGAAACAATGTATCGGTATGCACCGGCTCGGTGATATCAAGCAGGATAGTAAAAAAACGCACCGGCATACTGATGGCGATAGTAGGCTACTCTGCAGGGCTGCTGCTTCAAGGGAGCCTGCTCAAGTTCGGATTTTCCAGCATACTTCCCTCTCCTTCCCCGATCCTGGTCGAAGTAGCGCTGCTTGTCAGCTCGATCATTTTTATAATAAGCCATCTTTACAAAGTCTCTTTATCGCTCTCAATAACATTTGCGTCGGTGCTCATAGGTATAGCATTGGCAGCCGGCCAGGCAATCAACACGTATTTTGTCCTAGAGATGATCATGTTCTGGATACTGGCATCAGCAGGCTCGGTAATAACTGCTTTTTACCTGATGAAGTACCTCTCTAAGAGGATCTACCAGAAGAATATCTGGGGTGGCATAGGCAGGGCGAGGATTGTACTCATCGCATTCTCATTCCTCACTGCGTTTGTCTTGGGTTCCAACACAATAGGCTTCGTTTATGCATCAATGTCCGGTGTGCAGTACTCGCTTCCAATTTCAATACTTGCAATAATCTTCGGAAGTTTCCTTGTCAGCGGAAGAGAGATAAGCAGGGTAAGCAAGGATATACTTCCAATGCGCTACACAAACGCCCTTATATCGCAGTTTGTTTCAATAGCTTTTGTTGAATTCGGTACTCTTCTCAGCCTGCCGCTATCCAACAGCCAGACTTTCATATCCAGCCTTTACGGCGTCAGCATGAGCTACAAGACAAAGCTCATTTTAAGAAAACCTGCAGTCATGATAGTATCAATCTGGGTTGTAACAGCAGCCATAAGCGCTTTCTTAGGATACGCGCTAACCCATCTTCTGCTTGTCTGAAATCCCCGCAATCGCAACTTCCCCTGCTATGTTGCAATCGAACTTCAGAGCGTATTTCTTAACTATCCTGCATGAGGATTTTTTTACAAACGAAGCAAGGGTCTTGCTGCTGTTCGAATAGGCGATGAATGCTTTGCCGCTCTTAGCCCCTACTTTCCTTATTGCGCTGCTTATGTTCATCGACCCTGCAAGGAAGAGCATAATCTCTATTCCTATATTATTGGATCTCATCCCGCCTTCGTTAAACCTTGCATATGCATTGAGGTAGGCTGGCAGCAACCTCTTAAGCAGCGTTTCGTCCATGTCAAGGAGTACTACAAAGGTGCCTTTCTTCGAATGCTTTTTCGAGATTGAAACGAGCTCTTCGGTGCTTTTAGCCGAGGAGCAGAGCAGCGCAAGGTGTGCCGTTTGAAGATCCATAAAGATACTCTCCTTATCAAAATATATTAATCCCTTCCTGTTACTCTGAATGGGAATGTCAGAGCACGGAAGGGCAACCTTACCGTGCCAGCATGCGCGGATCCATCATGCTCTCTGCGAGAGCGCATGGCACGGGTTTTTATAGTTCATATTGCATAAATATCTGTTTCCATGATACTCAAGGAACTGGAGAGGAGCGTAGCAAGTGCAGGCAGGGAAGGCATCATACTCCCAAAATATGATGGCTACTCGCTGGTGAATATTCCGCATACCGCAATGCAGATACTTGGCAGCAGTGCGGCAGGCAGTATTCTTGACAAGTCAATAACTGAAAAGATAGACACATCAGGCATAAAGAAGGTGCTGCTGATACTCGCAGATGGTCTTGGATATAACATGCTTATGAATTCATACGAGAAGTCGGATTTCTTCAAGGCCTTTGCTGATAAGGGTATTATCGCCCCGCTTACCAGCGGGTTCCCGCCCACCACTGCAGCATCGATAACGACCCTAAATACCGGACTAACGCCCCAGGAGCACGCAATACCAGAATGGACGCTGTACTTCAGGGAAGTGGACACAATAATAAAGCCATTGCCATTG
>JAJZND010000001.1 GCA_021848025.1 Microcaldota archaeon
ATCTGTTTCCATGATACTCAAGGAACTGGAGAGGAGCGTAGCAAGTGCAGGCAGGGAAGGCATCATACTCCCAAAATATGATGGCTACTCGCTGGTGAATATTCCGCATACCGCAATGCAGATACTCGGCAGCAGTGCGGCAGGCAGTATTCTTGACAAGTCAATAACTGAAAAGATAGACACATCAGGCATAAAGAAGGTGCTGCTGATACTCGCAGATGGTCTTGGATATAACATGCTTATGAATTCATATGAGAAGTCGGATTTCTTCAAGACCTTTGCTGATAATGGCATTATCGCCCCGCTTACCAGCGGGTTCCCGCCCACCACCGCAGCATCGATAACAACCCTAAATACCGGACTAACGCCCCAGGAGCACGCAATACCAGAATGGACGCTGTACTTCAGGGAAGTGGACACAATAATAAAGCCATTGCCATTGGTAACCATCGATGAAAAGGGCGGTCCGCTTGAACCGATAAGAAGGGATCCAAAAATACTGTATGCAGGAAGCACAATATACGAGGAGCTGGCAGAGGAAGGCATAGGCTCATTCGTGATCCAGAGCACAGGCATAATAAACAGCACATACAACAAGCTGATGAACAGGGGCGCAAATTTCGTTCCATATACTACCAATTTGGACATGGCTCTGAAAGCATGTAAAACCGTGGAGAAGGCAGATGCCGGCTACATATACGCGTATACTGATGTAGTAGACTCAACAACCCACATGTACGGGCCTGAGAGCGATGAGTCATCTTCAGAGATAATCGATCTAGGCAGAATCCTTGAAGAGAACCTGCTAAAAAAGGTAAGCGGAAAGGCGGCCTCAGAAACCCTGGTTATAATGACAGCGGATCACGGGCATATACAGGTAGACCCGAATAAGATAATGTACTTGGACGATGATGGTTTATTGATGGATTCTTATGAAACAGGCCCGAACGGCAATCCGATAATGCCTGCCGGTTTCACCAGGGATGTCTTTCTCCATATAAAGAAGGATAAGGAAGACGACATAATAAGCTATCTTTCTGGCAAGCTCGGGGATAGGGCAAAGGTGCTTAGGACAAAAGATGCTGTGGAGATGGGTCTGTTCGGGAGAGGCAAGGTAGGAGAAAAATTCTACGACAGAGTGGGAAATGTAATAGTACTGCCTGAAGGGAACTGGCAGGCGTGGTACAGCAAGCAATGGTATGAAGATTACATAAGGCTCAACAAGCCGCAGCTGCGCGGCATGCATGGCGGCATAAGCGCAGATGAAATGCTAATTCCATTCGCCGCAGCAAGGCTCTCTGACTTGCAAAATAAATAGGAATACAACAGATGTAGAGCAATAGTGCGGTTACATTATGCGCATCTGTTGTTAAACAGCTATTTAGATGTGATAAGTATAAAAATCTAATGCTAATTATGCGCATATATATCTCTAATCCTCATGGCAATGGACAAGCTTTATATATCATGGGACACGCTAAATAATCGGTTACATTATGCTGCAGGCAAATAGGGGCTCAGCCTCGGGAGCGGACTCCATTGGGGAAGGTTGCAGAAAGCAGGCGAAGCAGCTGCAGGCATGATGCCAACCATATAAACTGAACCGGTGATGTGCCTGGATGCTGACTATAGCTCTGCGCTGAAAAGCCTTGGAGTGGACCAGTTCCTGAAACTGCCAGGATCTGAATCCAAGGATGAGCTTCTTGTTCAGTATATCTTAAAGGCCATATTCTACTCAAAAGACGAATCAGACCCCCATAGCAAGAGCATAGAGGAGCTGGTAGTCGCAGGCAAGCTTGCAGGCAAGGATGGCGATCTTTCTGATGGCATACAAAGAAGCAGGGTATACAAGGTCAGGCAACGGCTTATGGATCTTGAGGAATCAGGAGTTACAATAAGCAATGTTATGGAGCTCAGATCAACGCTGATAGAAGACGTATATGGAAACGGGAAGCATCACCACGATCTAAGAAGATACAGACTGAGCAACGGGCCTCACATAACTACAAATGCAGAAAGAGTCGGAGTGGCAATGGCGAAGACCATATCTCTCCTGGATGATCAGAAGCCCTCTGCAGAAGAAGCGCATGTGCAGGCTTCAAGGTTCCTCGCAGAGTTTCTAAACGTGCATCCGTTCGAGGATGCAAACGGCAGGACGTCCAGAATATTGTACAACTGGTATGCCATAAGGAATGGAATAAGGCCAATCCATGTCTCTGAAGACACAAAAGAGGCGCTATCCTCATATATGCATCCGTTCTTCCTCTCGGGACATCTGGGCCCGGCAGTGGCGCTAACACTCAGGCTTTCTTTGGATAAGGAAAGGGCGGCTGACCTGCTGGCTGCGCTTGACAGGTCAAGGGCCGATTCCCCGTACGAAATAGAACTAAGGCATAATCTATATCTGTTGACAGATCCGCAGAGGTATAAGCGGGCCACTGAAAGCGAGAAGCTGAAATCAGACATAACATATCTCTATGAAAAAGGCATGAAAGAAGGGGACAAGAATCTTGTCTCTGCGGCAGTCTGGCTCTCTTCTGCAGCAAAGATAGATAATGGCAAGCTGTTCGACCTTGCACTTCAGGACAAGGATCCTGGCGTAAGGATGCTTACTATCTATGCAATAGGCAATTTAAAGCTGCACAGATACAAGCCAAAACTTCTCGGCATCCTTGGTGACAGGAACGAAGATGAGAATGTAAGGATGCAGGCTGCCGTACAGCTTGGCGAAAGCAAAGGAAAGACCAGCGAAGAGCTAGTGCAAGTGCTTGGCATAGCAACAAGGCCAGGTGCGCCAGAGACTGTGGTTCTGGCCATAGCAAAATACTATGCGCTGAGAGGAGAGGGCAGCGAGTATGACAGGAAGCGTATGCTTGAATTCGGAAGGTGGCTGATGGCATCCAAATCCGAAGAGTACAAGCTGCGCGGTTACCAGACATATATAGTACATGCAAATGAGCGGGAGATTGCAGATCTTGTAAAAAACGGAATAGGGGGATTGAGCGGCGTAGTTAAAAAAGAGATAGTCGTAGAACTAAGCCGCGAGGAGAGGATACGCGGCAAGGCCGTACTTAACTACCCTGCGATAGCAACAGAATTGTCCAAGATAGCAGAATTCGATGCCGGCGTCAGAAGGCCGCTTCTCGGTGAACTGATAATGGTAGATAAAATAAATCCAGAGTATGTGCCATTTCTAGATAAAATAATAGAAAGCGGCATCTACGAAAAGGCGGAAAAGGCCCATGCCATATACGCGCTTTCAAGATTGAAAGGGATAGAATATCTCATAGACAGGCATCTTTCAAAGGGACACATATCGCCTGACAATAGATCTGAAAATCTGGCTGTGCTACTCTCTCTTCCTGTTAACAGAGAGCTGGATAGCAGGAGTGAGGGCTTGCTCAGCGCTTTTATAGAATCTACCAGGTTCAAGGAACGCATAATCGCATCAGGAAGGATATTTCATGCATTAAGAAGAGGCGGGAGTAGGGAGAATCACAATGGCAACAACAACGGTCAGCTTCTCGAGGCATACGCCCGCATGTTTGATTTTAAAGGGATCTCAGCCGCATATGACGGGATAGGCAGGCACTCTGTTTTCAATTCAGAATTAAAGGAACACATGCGAAGTGCAGAGCAAAGGGCAGAAGGACAAAGGCTAACTAAAATTAAGGCATGATAGCTTATGGAAATGAGCGCAGAGAAGAAAACCAGAACTCCTGCAAAACTTGCAGATAATCCAGTGGCAGCTCTTCTAAGGGATAGAAAGGCAGCGATTCTGGATAAGGACGGTGTAATAGTCGACATCTCCAGCCTGCTGCATGAGAACATGAGAAGAGGGTTTACTTTTGCAAGAGGCAAAGGCCTTGACAGCTGCGACTTCGGGTATTCCAAAGAAACCACATATAAGCTCCGCGGGCTTAGCGCAGAGTACAACGGCGGCATACCTCCCATCATGGCTATCCTCGCAGTGAACCGGTTTTCAGTGTCGCGTGAGAATGCGGCTCGCCTGAGTGCTGATGAAATACTTTCAGGAATCATTTCAGAGAAGGAAGGCGCGATGAAGCTCGGCAATATGATAAGTAAGCATACAAACCAGGATGATGTTGCAACTGCCCGGCTGATATACATGTGGGATTCAGGCTCATTCTTCAGCTCTGCAGATGCTGCAGGATATGTAAAGCCCATAGAAGGTTCAAGGGAAGCGATACTGCAATTGTTGGATCTGCATTCAGGGAAAGTAGGCATACTGACAAATACGCCTACAAGTGCAGCAGTAGAGCGCGATCTGCTTACAGTCTTTTCCAGGCAGGAACTGAAGCATATTCACATTATAGGCGGCGAAGCTGTACCTGCATCAAAACCTAGCCCGCTAGGTGCAGTTGCACTTATGGAGCGCATGCGCGTATCACCTGAGGAAACATATATGGTCGGAGACACTCCGGTAGACATCGCAACTGCAAGGAATGCAAAGATAGCATCTGTTGGCGTCCTCTCAGGAATGGGCACCAAGGAGGTGCTTACATACGAAAGTCCAGATGTCATAGCAGACAGCCTGGCAAGCTTCGTCTCCATGCTGCGCGGCGTCTGACCCATCAGGTACTCCTCGAAACAATTATATTACTTGCCCACCAATATAATAGCATACTTGACTCTCACGCAAGTATTTTTAAAGTGATTTAGATGAGCCAGTTCGGTTCGCAATTGCATGGAAAATCAGGCAGGAAACTCTACGGAAACGGCAAGATAAAGAAGAAAAGCAGGGACAAGAAAAGATTCGAAATGGGAGGCTATTTCGCAACAACAAGGCTCGGAGAAAAAAACGAGGTAAAGAAAGTTCGCGGAAGAGGCAGGAACTTCAGAAACAAGATGAAGTATGCGGCATTTGCAAATGTCCTGACCAAGGACGGATTCAAGAAGGCAAAGATCAGGGCCATAGTCGAATCCCCAGACAACAGAAACTTTGCCAGGCTGAACATAATGACAAAAGGATGTGTCATAGAGACCGAGCTGGGCAAAGCGGTTATAACGAGCAGGCCTGGAAAGGACGGAAACATAAACGCCAGGCTTCTGGGCTGATCGGATGCCTGCCAGAGTATACATCTGCGATTCAAAGGATGTGCCTTCCCTGAAAAAGCTGCTCGAATACGATCCTTATCTTGACAAGAGCCTTTCTGAAGAGCAGCTTGCCAAGCTCAAGGGCGATGCCGAAGCCAACGTAATCTTCGCAAGGCAGGACTATAAGCTCAAAGACGGAATTTCGCTCGAGCTGGACAGGGACAAATATTACCTGTATATAAGTGCAACTGAGGAATTCCTGGATAATGCAGAGAAGAAGCTAAAGCAGAATATAAGCTCAGTTGCCAGGGTAGACCATGAGACCGAAGATAAGATAGTAAATACAATAGAAGAAGAGCAGAATAACAGCGAACAGGGCATAGGATTTATCTTCAGCTAGGGATATCTTAAGGGCCAGGCGCCGATTTTACCCAAGTGCGAGAATGGAACCGAAGGGGAGCAGGGATCTGAAAAAGATATGGGCACTTTCGATAATTGTCATTGCAATTATACTGGTATATTACTTCACATTTGGCCTGCCAGATACCCGCAGTCATGACCTATCCTATATTACAAAGTATAAGTGGAGCATAAAGCCTGACAGCATAGCAAATTTCTCCTTCTACATAAGCCAGAATTCGCAGATAGTGTCTTATTTCACGTTCAATTTCTCAAACGTCACAGGCAGCATTGGTTCATTTCAGGTATTCATTCTAAACAAAAGCCAGTTTAACGGATACATGGTGGGCGCTGCAGGCGCAGGGAGAATACCATTTAATCATCTTTATATGAATTTCTCTGCAGGCAGCGGAAGCATCAATGCGACGCTAATCAAGGGTCAATGGTATCTCCTCATAATAAACTATAACCGTGAATCACCTCTTGCAATAAGGTTCACTGGCGTTTCCCAGAGGAGTGCATAGGGCCGGAATTTCCTTTTCTATCCTTTACTAGATACCTTAATAAACCTGAATCTGGTTTAATTATGGATTCTGATGGAAACAATATGCATCTCCCTCGGCGGCAGCATAATCTCCAGAAGGAGCGGTGTAAACGTAGGGTACATAAGGAAACTGCTGAAACTCCTAAAGGCAAACAGCAAGAAGTACAAGTTCATAATAACTGTAGGAGGAGGTTATGCGAACAGCCTTTACGTAAAGACAACCAAGAGCATAATAAGCAACAACTCTGTGCTGGATCAGATAGGAATAGCGTTCACAAGGATAAATGCCCTGATAGTAAAGGACCTCCTTGCTGAGATGAATATTTATCAGAACGTAGTTACAACGCTTGAGGAGCTGAAGATGGCGGTAGGCACAAATGATGTGGTGGTAATGGGCGGCCTTCTGCCCGGTATCTCCACCGACGCTGTTTCGGTGCTTTCGTGCGAGGTTACAAACTGCAAGATATTGATAAACGTGAGCAGGGATGCATATCTATACGATAAGCCTCCGTGGGAGCCAGGCGCAAAGCCTCTGAAGGAGCTTACCCATGACCAACTTATAGAACTCGCATACAAATTCGATTCGCGCGTAGCAAAATCGCCGTTTATCTTCGACCTGGTTGGTGCAAAGCTGGCAAAGAGGGGAAACATAGAAGTCAGGTTTGTCAATGATGACATAGCGCAGCTGCGCGCCGCGTTGGAGGGTGAGAAGCATTCAGGCACTACTGTAAAGTCATAGCGCTTCTTTGCCTACTTTATTACCACGCGCTCCGAGATCTCAATGATCCTGTCAACGCTGTAGTCTACCGGATTGCCAAAGCTTGTATTTATAACGAATCTGCCACGCCTCAGATCCAGCCCGCCTACCTTGCCTATCAGCGCGCCCAGCTCGTTCACAACAATCTTGTCCTTCATTTCCACAGTGCTGAGTATTCTCCTCCTTATATGGCTTGCAATTGAAGAAATAAGCACTCCGACTGCCACGGCAAGTATGGTATACTCTATGAACTGTGAGAAGTAGATCTGGCCTATCACCCAGGCTACGAACGCGTATGTTATAGCCCAGAATATTATCGACGATCCTATGTATATCCAGTATTTGAAGCTCCTGAACATGTATTTTGTGCTTCTTGTATCTATTATCCTTCCTATAAGGTAGAGTATCAGTGTGATGGGTACCAGAAGCAAAAATCCCTGCACGCCGTATGCCAAGGAGAACAAGACTCCGCGCGCGGCTACCTGCGCAGCATAATCGCTGATAGCGATGAAGAGGCTTGCGGCTATGAAAATCATTGAAGTAAGGTAAAAAACGAAGCTCATCCGGTCCAGGCTGAATCCAAAGCTCCTAAATGATTCTATCAGGCCGCCTTCAAGCCCGAAGCCCTTTATTAGCAGATACAAGCCTATCAGAGCAGCAGGCGCTTCCCATCCCGCGCCAAGAAGATAGCTTATTGCAAAGAGAAGGATCACAATTGCAGGTATGCCAAAAACTATCCTTGCATAATGCGGTTCCTTCAGCTTCTCCAGTATAGTGAAATAAGTATTCTCAAGGCTTTCTGCCTGTTTGAGCTTTACTACGCGGACGCTGTTTATCTTAATCCGTGACTGTACTATAGGCATGACGCGCGAGTCGCTTGCGCCATCAGTGACAAAGATGCATGAATCTGCGTTGAATTGCTTAAGTACAAGGTCTACCTGCCTTGCGACCTCCCTATCTGCGTGATATCCCTCTACTTCGGATCCTGTAACAGTGGCTATGTTAACTGCATATCCATTGTCCTTGAGTTCATCGTAGATCTTCACCGCTTCAAACATGGTGTTCGAGTCAGTGTCTTCAGGATCTGCAAGCGCAAGCTGCGAAGCTCCATTAAGGTTCTGCACCTTTCCTACAAGGGGCCCGCTTATGCCTGTCTTTCTGAATAAGTCATTGTCTACATCTACAGCTAACACCAAGATCCTTTCCTCAGGATTTTCTATCTTGATCTGCATTTTGGTTTTAGCCATCTGCCTCGCTATTCTTTTGAATAAGCAGATTTATAATTCTGCATTGGATGCTTCGCAATCTGCCGTTTGCACGCACGAAAAGTATTATAAGGAACAATGGCAATAGGTTCTCTATATCCAATTCTTATATGCCCAGGTAGCAAAATCCGGTATTGCGCCGGTCTTGAATTTATTTCAAGAGCTGATTAAAAGATGATGCGACAAGCAAACCGGTCCCTTCGGGGATTATGGGTTCAAATCCCATCCTGGGCGATGCGATTAACAACGTGAGCTTGAAATCCAAAGCCATTTATGCGTTCTGGAATGCCGCTATTCGATTCGCTTTCATGCTGGATAAACAGCCGCCAGACTATCGGGAGTATGTGCGATAAGCATATATTTTTGCTCATGAAAGAGCGTATGTTGTGAGTGCATGATGCTGATGGTAAGCACACAGGATTTGGACGAAGCGCTTGAGGCCGTGAAGGGCGGAGCGGACATTGTTGACGTAAAAAACCTGAAGGAAATACTGGTAGGATCCAACTTCCCTCCTGTCATAAAAGAGGTAAGGGAACGCGTTCCGGCAGAGAGGCATGTGAGCGTGACGCTTGGGGTGGCTCCGAATCAGCCAGGCACGGTTTCACTTGCAGTATACGGCGCAGCAGCGCTTAAAGCCACCTCGGTAAAGGTTGGCTTCCTTCAGTCTGATTATGAAACTGCACTCAGGATACTGCAGGAATGCAGGCGAGCGCTTAACGGATCCGAGACAAAGCTGATAGCTGCAACGTTTGCAGACAGCCATCTTTACAATGGTATAGACCCTGCGCTTGTTGTAAAGCTCGCAAAAGAGAGCAAAAGCGACGGCATATTGATAGATACACTCACCAAGGACGGCAGGAATCTCTTTGATTTCATGAGCGAGGAGAAGCTGAAGGAGCTTACCGATGAAGCGAAGGAGCTGGGCATGAGCACTGCCCTCTCAGGAGCCCTCAAGATACAGAACCTCGATGTACTCGCCAGAATAAATCCGGATATAGTCGGGGTGCGCGGAGCAGTATGCACAAACAATGACAGGGAAGGGGGCAAGGTCGCTGCCTCTGCAGTTGCAAATGTCAAGAAGGAGCTTGAGCTGAGGATGCAGGGAGAAATAGACATATACCAAAAGAAAGCTGAGGCAAGTGCAGGCACGGCAAGGCCATAGCAGGCATATTCCATGGAGTTTGAGATAGACAGCAAGGGTAAAAAGTGCACAGGCCTTATAGCTGAGTTGGAAAAGGCAATGTCCGACAGTTCCATATCCAAGGTCAGGGTAACGGCCCATGACGTTCCTACAAAGATAGACATTTACGCGTGGGCAAAAAGGAAGGGCCATAAGATAGCCGAAGCTGATCCCGCAGGAAGGGGAATTTTCAGGATGGTGGTCGAAAAGTAAAGTGTGATGCCATGGACTATAAAAAATCAGAAGCTAAAGACTGGGGAAGGGAAAAGATACGCGGCCAGTGGACCACAATGATGACTCCGTTCACAAAGGAGGATGAACTGGACGAAGAGGGCCTTGCAGGCAATATAGAGCATCTGCTCAAGCTCGGCACAAAGGGGATGGGCTTCTCCTGGAATATGGGCGAGTTCTGGAGCCTTACGCACGAGGAGAGGCTAAGGCTTCTCAGGATAGTCCCAGACCTTGTAAAGGGCAGGGCGGAGATAGCATTCCAGGTAACCGATACCTCCATGAAGGAGATAGTCGAAATGTGCAAGATGGCAGAAAACCTGGGATACGGTTTTGTAATACTGGCAGCGCCATACATAATGACAAAGACCGAGGAGCAGGTGGCAGATTTTGTCTCAAAGGTTGCAGACAAGACGGAGATAGGCATAGCATTCTACAATTCACCGCAATTCGGCATAACAATGGGCGCAAAAGGCCTGGCAAAGCTCGCGGAGATAAAGAACCTCATAGCAATAAAGGAAGCAAGCTTCAACATGCAGCTTGGGATAGACACACACCTGCTCGCAGGAGAGAAGGTAGTAGTCAGCGTGCCTGACGAAGAAGTCTTCTTCTTTGAGGAGTATTATGGATTTCACCAGCAGGCAATGTTTGCGAACACAAGCGACTGGAGATTTGATACGGCAAAGTCGCACAACTATGTCAATTTCATAGATCTTGCAACAGACGGGAAGCTGGAAGAAGCCAGGAAGCTCTATCCAAAAATAAAGCCTGTCAAGATGATTTCGAGGAAGTGGTGGTCCAGGCTGGCAGGAAGGACAGGAGGTGCGCTGCCTGTACAGATGGTAAAGTATTGGGGAGAGGTAATGGGCCTGACGCATGGGCATGCGAGGCCGCCTGTCGCGCCTATGACCGAAGAGGAAAAGGCCGAATTGAAGAAGGATATGGAAAAGGCAGGCTTGGTGAAGAATTCAAGTGGTTGAGTGCGCTCTATAATCTCATTTGCCGATATTCCAGTAGATGAATTCTATCCGCTGATCAACCGCGCTAAGGAACTGAAGTCGAAAATAAAATCAGGGCAGAATCTAAAAATACTCAATAATAAGATTGTCGGAATGCTTTTCGAGAAGCCATCCACGCGAACACGCGCCTCTTTCGAGGCAGCTACTCTAAGGCTCGGAGGAAGCCCAATCTACATGGCTTCTTCAGAGCTGCAGATGAAAAGAGGCGAGCCTGCAAAAGATACTGCAAGAGTGCTTGGCAGGTACATAGATGCCATAGTCGCACGGGTTTTTGAGAACGAGACAGTTGTGGAGCTCTCCAAATACTCTTCAATACCTGTTATAAACGGCCTGAGCGATCTTGAGCATCCTACCCAGCTCGTTTCTGACATGCTAACCATATACGAGCTAAAAGGAAGGCTAAAGGGATTGGATATAACATACATCGGCGACGGAGACAACATAGCCAACAGCCTGCTTCTTGCGGCATCGACTGCAGGTGCAAATGCAACTATAGCGTGTCCTGATGGCTACCAGCCAAACAAGGAGATACTTAAAAAGTCCAATGCGATAGCAAGAAAGACAGGTTCAAGGCTTGTTGTTACTGAAAACGTGAAAGAAGCAGCTTCAGGCGCAGATGTCCTATACACTGATGTCTGGATAAGCATGGGCGAGGAGAGAGAGGCGAGGAAAAGAATGAAAGCCTTCAAGGGATACCAGATAAACAGCAAGATCCTGCAGCTTGCAGATAAAGATGCGATAGTGATGCACTGCCTTCCTGCACATCGCGGCCTCGAGATAACAGATGAGGTCATAGAGGGCAGCCGCTCTGCAGCATGGCAGCAGGCCGAGAACAAGCTCTATGGCGCGGCAGCAGTTCTTGAGCTTGCGATATGCGGCAAGATAGGGAAGTGAGGCAGTGAAGATACTAATTGCGCTTGGAGGCAATGCGATACTGAAGGGGAGCGAGAGGGGCACTTCCGAGGAGCAGCAGGCCAACATAATAAGAACTGCAAGGCAGATAGCCAGGATAATAAAGCGGGGCCACGATGCAATAATAACGCATGGAAACGGGCCGCAGATAGGAGACATACTGCTCCGCTATGAGATAGCAAGGGAGCAATTGCCGGTAATGCCAGTGCACATATGCGGAGGAGAGAGCCAGGGCATGATGGGCTATATGATAGCGCAGGCAATTACCAATGAGCTGCGCAGAGCGGGAGCAAAGAAAGAAGCGGTGTGCCTGCTTACGCAGACAGTGGTAAATTCCAGGGATCCCAACTTCAAGAATCCATCAAAGCCAATAGGGCCATTCTATGAGAAAGCGCAGGCTCAGAAGCTTGCCAGGGAATATGGCTGGAAGCTCATACCTGAGGGCGAGAAGTACAGGAGAGCTGTTCCGTCTCCTGTTCCTCTGGAGATAGTGGAGCTGGAAGCAATAAGGAAGCTTGTCTCTTCAGGCTATGCAGTTGTCTGTGCCGGAGGCGGAGGCGTGCCGGTTATAAGAAGAGGCAGCGCACTGCAGGGAATCGATGCAGTTGTAGACAAAGACTTTGCTTCCTCGCTTCTTGCAAGGAATCTTAATACAGATCTGCTGATGATATTGACAGATGTAAGCCATGCATTCATCAATTTCAGGAAAAGAGGCAGGATGGAGCTTCATAGGATAAAGGTGCAGGAAGCGGAGAAATATCTTGCCGAAGGCCAATTCGAAGAGGGTACGATGAAACCAAAGGTGCAGGCTGCGATCGACTTTGTAAAGCATACGGGCAAAAGTGCAGTCATCACTTCTCTTGAGAATGCAGAAATCGCGCTCTCCGGAAAGGCGTGCACAATAATAACAAAGTAAAGCATATTCCTGCTCTGCCATTCAAAATGCCAATGTCTGCATCTACTGCTTTCTGCGGTATGGATAATTCCTTCGCCCTCCGTTCTCCCTGTAGTTTCTGTTCCTGAAACCTCCGCGGAATCCTCTGCCGCCTGGGCTGTGGCCGCCTCTGGTATACTCGCTTCTGCTCTGCTGCGGCCTCTCAGTGTTGTCTTCATTCTTGTGGTTCTGAGCCTGTGCTTTAGCCGCCTTCTCCAGCTGCTCCTTCAGCTTATCCGCGATGAAATTCTTGGTAAAGGCATCGGCACGGGACGCTATGCTTATCTTTGTAGCGTATATCCTTGCCAGCCTGCCCTTCTGCCTCTTCGGCGCATTGGTTATTTCAGGCAGCTTGAAGAGTATTCCGTACTTCGGAGGCCTGCTGCCGAAGCGTATATGCTTGAAAAGCGCCTTCTCTGCTCCCAGAAGCTGGATTGTGCTTGCGGGCATCGTCGCGAGCTTTGTCAGCGAGCCGGCTTTGCTCAGAAGCTCTGCTGCAAGCTTGTAGTCTATCAGGTAAGTTATATTTGGCATGTACTGCTTGGCTGCCTCGCTTATATAAGAATCTAACTTCTTCTGCAGTTCGCTGATCTTGAGACCTTCAAGTGCAAGGCTCTTTATTGCGGCATACTCGCCGTCTGCCATGGGCTCCCTTTTCTCCTGGTTCTCTATGGCAACAGCTATTCTCCTTGCATTCTCGCCCATGAACTGCTGCAGCTGCGCTTCAGTTGCATCTTCCTTCCTTTGCACATGGGCCACAAGATTCATGTATGCTTCCTGGTTGGAGATGCCAACATTTGGGAAGTAGATGCTGTACCACTCCTCCAGGCGCTCAAATACTATCTGCTTCGCCTTGTCAAGCTCTTTGTATGCGTTTATCGCCTGTATTATTGAGTGGTCTGCTGAAGAATAGGCTTCTGTAACTCCTGCGCGCGCCTTTTCAAGAAGCCTTCTCCTCCTCTCCTCCCTGCTCTCTCTCATCGTGATTCCTAAGTAAAAATTTATTATAAGATACTGCTCTGATAACATTATTATGCATAGCGGAAAGGCGCAGCGAAGCTGCGCTGCACAACACCCTGTTCCTCACGCCATGCTGTTTGCCTTATCTGACGCATTTCCTTTACCGAAGAATCCTGCCTTCACATCTGCCTCTGCTACCTGTGCTCAAGTGCAGAGCCGTTTTTTACGCTTCTTGCGAACTTTGCTATCAGGTCATCGAAACTTTTTCCCCTTGGTTTCAGTTCATAGCCTACCTGCACAAGCGGCTTGTTTATGCTTATTAAGTTTCCCAGATTTGTCGGGGTAGCAGAGATCACCACATCACAGTCTGCGCTGTTGATGGTAGCCTTAAGGTCCTTTATCTGCGCCCTGCTGTATCCCATAGCTGGCAGTTCGAGGTCAAGCAACGGGTACTTTGCGAAAGTAGCCTTTATCTCCCCTACTGCATATTCCTTAGCCCTTACTATCTCAGAAGCGCCGTACTGCTTTGCAGCCACAAGTCCGGCTCCGAACTTCATGCCTCCATGAGTTATTGTTGGCCCGTCCTCTATTACCAGCGCGCGCCTGCCCTTTATCTTTCCTGGCGCATCCGGGATTACTATCGAGTCAGCATATATAATCTTGGCTTTCTTGTTTATCTTTTTAATGTCTGAAGCAAGCAGTGCCAGTTCCTCCTTGGTCGCAGAGTTGACCTTGTTTATTATTATTACATCGGCCATCCTGGCGCATGTCTCTCCTGGATAGTACGTCAGCTCATTGCCTGCCCTGAGCGGGTCCGCAACTGTTATGTAAAGGTCCGGCCTGAAGAAAGGTGCGTCGTTATTCCCTCCATCCCAGAGCACTATGTCTGCTTCCTTCTCTGCTCTCCGCAATATCGCCTCATAATCCACTCCAGCATATACTATGAACTTGTTTATTATATGCGGTTCATAATCTTCCCTCTCTTCTATGGTGGTCTTGTACTTGTCCAAATCTTTCAGCGATGCAAACCTCTCCACTTTCTCATTCTTCAGTATGCCATACGGCATTGGGTGCCTTACTATAACCACCTTAAGCCCGTGCTTCCTGAGAAGCTTGGCTATGTATCTTGATGTCTGGCTCTTGCCGCAGCCGGTCCTGACAGCGCAGACAGCTATTACGGGTTTTGTAGATTTCAGCATGGTTTTCTCAGGAGCAATAATCCAGAAATCCGCTCCTGCAGCATTAACTATGCTTGCCTTCTCCATAACAGTTTCATAAGGAAGGTCGCTGTACGCTATAATGCAGATGTCTGCATTGGTTCTTTTTATCAATTCAGGAAGCAACGATTCATCATATATCTTTATGCCGTTTTTGTACAGTTTACCGCTGAGCTCCTTAGGATATACTCTGTTTGCAATATAAGGTATCTGGTTTGCTGTAAAGGCCACTACCTCATAATCGGGATTATCCCTGAACAATACGTTAAAGTTGTGGAAGTCCCTGCCTGCAGCCCCTATTATTATGACTTTTTTTCTACCCTCCATTTTATCATCTGATAACCAGTATGTTTGAGCATTACTGGTTAAATATCTGGAAAAACGCAAAGCCTTAAATACATGCATGATATAAGAATATCTGACTATAACGTCCTATTATGCAATATGATAACAGGAATATAGTCCTCAATGAACTTATAGGCCTTAAGGTAAGGATAGTAAAATCATCAGACAAAAAGCAGGCAGGCTTGTCCGGCAGGATAATCGACGAGACGAAGAATACGTTCCTTGTTGAAACCTCCAAAGGAAGGAAGTCTGTACTGAAGAAGTTGTCTACATTCCGATTTTACACGCCAGACGGCTCTTTTGTAGTTGAGGGAAAAGAAGTAAATTTCAGGCCATATGAAAGAATCGAGAAAAGCCTGAAGTTTTACAGGAGAAGAAGATTATAGAATAAAGGTGCAGCAACTTGGAGTGCAATGATCAGAAATGTCCTGTGCATGGAAGCCTGAGTACGCGGGGTTCGCAGCTTGAAGGTCGCGTAGTCAGCGCGAAGGCAAAGAAAACAGCCATAGTTGAAATAGACTATACACGATACATATACAAGTATGAACGATACCTTAGGAAAAGGTCGCGCATACCTGCATACAATCCCGAATGCATTTCAGCCAAGGAAGGCAATATAGTGAGCATAGCCGAGACAAGGAGGCTCAGCAAAACAAAGTCATTTGTAGTGACTGGCATAGTCAAATAAGGTCTTCTCATGAAAGGAATATCTTCAAGCGTAACAAAGACACTCATTCCGGGCACCGAGATAGCGTGTGCCGACAATAGCGGCGCGTACACATTCAGGATAATACACATAATAGGCAAGTCGGGCGGCGGCAGGACAGGCCAACTCTCTGCAGCCGGAGTAGGCGACGTGGTCTCTGCGAGCGTGAGAAGGGGTTCGCCAACCTATCTCAAGAAGCCGGTAAGAGTAGTTATAGTAAGGCAGCGGGCACCCATACACAGGGCAAATGGCATGCGCGTTGTTTTCGAGGACAATGCAGGGATAATGGTAAACGATGAGAATCTTGCCATAGGCACTGAGGTAAAAGGCGCCATAGCCAGAGAGGTAGTGGAAAGGTTTGTTAAGCTGGCAGGCATAGCATCAAGGATAGTGTGATTGAAATGAATAAATTCGTGCTTGAACAAAGAGTCAAAACGCTTAACTATTCTGCATCGCAGATAAGAAAAGTGGTGCGCGATAATAAACACGTCAGCGCAATGACATTTGCGTTTGCAGGGGCGACGCTGGCAGGCAGCCTTTCATCGGCGATGAGAGCTTCATACAGTGCAAGGGAAGGAAATGTAAGGAATGCGGCCGGCCACGCCGGCGTGGCGGTTTTAAGTGCAGCTGCGTCTGCAGTAAATGCAATTGCCGCGGCCAGTGCAAGCAGTTCAAACAAAGGGCTAAAAAGGAAGGCTGCAAGGCTGGAATTCGAGGACCACGTCCTAACTATACGGGTGTCAAGATGATTAGTTCAAGCAAGCCAAGAAAGCAGAGATGGTTCCGCTTCAATGCGCCGAATCATGTAAGGCAGAAATTCGCAAGTGCGCATCTCTCGAAAGAGCTTAAAGCAAAGCTTGGCATAAAGAAGAGAGCCGTCCAGGTAAAGAAGGGAGACACTGTCGCGATTATGTCCGGAAAGGAAAAGGGCAAGAACGGCAAGGTAAGTGCAGTCAGCCTTAAGAGGGGGTTCTTATTCATAGACGGAATAACAAGGAAAAATGCGAAGGGCAAGGAATCACCTGTGCCAATACGCATCTCCAAAGTCTATATAACGGATCTTGACCTGAATGATAAGTTTAGAAAGGACAAGCTCGGGCTGAAATAATATATGATGATAATATGGCAAACAAGGGCAATACAAGGCACATAAAGAGGCTGGCTTCCTCAAAATACGTGAACGTAAGCCGAAAGACATCCAAATATCTTGCCAAGCCTAATCCTGGCAGGCACAGCGCAAACGATAGCATAGCAATCACAACTGTAATAAGGGAAAAGATAGGTGCGGCTTCAAATGCTGCAGAGGCAAGGCTGATACTGCGAAATGGCCTGGTTCAAGTGAACGGCAAGCAGGTAAAGGAAGAGAAGTATCCAGTAGGGTTCAATGATGTAATTGTGCTTAAGCCTGACAATGCGACATACAGGATAACTGTAGGCAGGATGGGTACCTTCACAATAGAGAAGATAAAGAAGGCGGCGCCACGAGAGCTTAAGGTAACTGGAAAGTATGTAAATAATGGCAATAAGATAATGCTCAGGCTGCACGACGGAACCATCATTCCTGGAAATGCGGAGATAAAGGTAAATGATACGGTCATTGTAAAGGAAGGCAAGTTAGACGGACACATACACTTGGAGAAGGGTGCGCAGTGCCTTGTTGTAAAGGGAACGCATGCTCCTGAGAAAGGCACAATAGAAGCAGTAAAGGAAGGCACGGCTCTCAGATCTCCTACAGTGGAGATAAAGGGCAGCTCTGGCGCTTTCGAGACCCTTCTTGAGAATATAATGGCAACCAAAGAATAGTGTTTATCATGCAAGAAAGCGCAAACAAGATGAGAGATATCTTCCTTGACAAGGTAGTCGTAAATATAGGCATAGGCCAGAACGAAAGCCAGGTAGAGAACGCCAAGGCCCTGATAAAGAAGCTCACAGGCAAAGAAGCAGGGATAGCACTTTCAAAGAGAAGGGATCCTGAGCTCAAGCTAAGGAAAGGCCAAGCCATAGGGGCGCTTGCCACGTTAAGGAAAAAAGAGGCAAGCGAGATGCTGAAGAAAGCGCTTGAAGCGAACAACAGCACAATAAGCACGCGTGCGATAGCGAACAACTCGCTTAATTTCGGCATCAAGGAATATATCTACATCTCCGGAGTCAAGTACGATCCCAAGATAGGCATACTTGGGATGAATATAAATGCATCTTTTGCAAGGCCGGGCAGGCGCGTAGAGCTAAGGAGAAGGCGATCGTCAAGGATGGGAAAGAAGCACCGTGAGATAACAAAAGAGGAGCTCGCAGCATACCTGCAAAGCCATTATAATGTTAAAATACAATGATGTTGATTAAATGAAATTACCTGAAGAGCAGAGAAAGAAGGGGCGCGGGCTGAGGAAGTGCAGAGTCTGCGGCACGTCGCGCGGCCTCATACGCAGCTATGACCTATTCATATGCAGGAGATGCTTTAGGGAAGTAGCCAGGGATGTCGGGTTCGAAAAATATCAGTGATTTGTATGGTAGATTTACTTGCCGATGCATTGAACAAGATAAAGGTATGCGAGAACCTTGGCAAATACGAATGCAGGGTCAATTCGACAAAACTGATACGTTCAGTGCTGGAGACAATGAAGAAGAACAATTACATAAAGGACTTCAAGGAGGTAAAAGAAGGCAAATTCGACTTTCTCTCCATAGAACTCTCAAAGAAAATAAATGATATAGGCATAATAAAGCCAAGGCACGCCGTGGGCATAAGCGACTTCCAGAAGTACGAAACAAGGTATATACCTAGCAAGGACTTCGGCATACTTATAGTATCTACGCCTAAAGGCATAATGACAAACAGGGATGCCAAGGAGGCTAAGACAGGCGGCAGGCTTATTGCATATGTATACTGAGTTGATGGTTAAGATGTACGAGATAGAGCTGCCAAGCGGCGTTGATGCAAAGATTGAGAACGGAACGGTTACTATAAAGGGAAAGCTCGGCTCAACCACCAAGGCCGTGAATATGAGGCTGATAAGGCTAAGCCAAGAGAGCAGAAAGCTCAGGATAGAGCCTACAAGCAACAAGAAGCTAGGCAAGTCAGCAGAGCTGGCTTCGCAGGCCTTCGCCTCTGAATTAAATCAGTCAGTTAAAGGAGTGCAGGAGGGCATAGAAAGAAACATGAAAGTCATATATGCACACTTCCCGATGTCTATTGAAGTAAAAGACAAAGTACTTAGCATAAAGAACATCTTCGGAGAGAAAACCGCCCGTACCACCGAGATAGTAGGTGATACGAAGGTAGAGATCAAGGGCCAGGATGTCAAGATAAAGGGAGTAGATCCTTATGATGTTGGCCAGACAATAGCTAACATACGGGCGATCTGCCATATGCGCGGCTATGATACACGCGTATTCCAGGACGGAGTGTACCTGGTTAACGAGGAATGAGCATGGAAAAGAGGAAGCATCCGACATTTAAGGTTCCTGGCTATGGTGCAAAAGGACGATCGCGGCTAAAGGACAGGTGGAGGAAGCAGCGAGGCAAGGACAACAAGATGAAAATAAAGAGAAGCGGCTACGGTTTCATGCCGAATATAGGCTATAGGCAGCCAAATTCGATACGTGCGATGAGGCAGGATGGCACATACGAGGTGCTTGTGCACAATGAGCGCGAGCTCATAGATGCAGCTACAAGGAAGAATGTCTCCATAAGGTTTGCTAATGCGCTCTCAGTCAAAAAGAAGGCAGAGCTTCAGAGAATTGCAGATGAGCAGAGAATAGAGGTAGTGAATAGGGTGAAGAAATGACGATAAAGTTCGCGAGAAGAGTGGCAGCCGAGATGCTCAAGCGCGGAGAGAGCTCGATACGCATAAATACCAATTCGCTTGACGATGTGCAGAAGGCTATGACAAGGGATGATGTTAGGAAGCTGATAAGCTCGGGAGCGCTCTTTGCAGTCAAGGCAAAGCACAACGCGAGCATCAACGCAAAGCTCCTGAAGGAGAGGCGCGCCCAGGGTCGGCGAAGAGGAAGGGGAAGAAGGAAGGGCACATACAAGGCCAGATCAGGAGAGCTCTGGATGAGGAAAGTGAGGTCGCAGCGACTCTTTCTGGAAAAGTTAAAGGAGAAGGAGAAGCTTGACAACATGACATTCAAGAAGTATTACAAGATGATAAAAGGGAACAGCTTTGCCGACAAGGCCTCGCTGATACTGCACCTTGGAGAAGAAGGCATAAAGATCAGCGGCGAAGAAGCAGCGCAGATAAATGAAGAGATAGCCAGAAGCTACAAAGAAAGGAAGAGATGATGTCAATGTCAGGAATAAAGAAACTTGATTTCAAGAGAAGGCGGCAGGCGCTGACCAACTACAGAAAGCGCCTTGCAATAGCCAAGGGCGAGTTTACCAGAGTGGTGACAAGGCGCACAAACAGGCGCATAATAGGTCAGGCGATAAAGTACGGAGAGAAGGGCGACATTGTGCTTGCAAGCACCTCTTCAGACGAGCTAAAAAAGCTAGGCTGGCCGAGCAGGTCCAACAGGCCAACAGCATACCTTACAGGCCTTCTCCTTGCAAGGAAAATAAAGGAGAAACAGCTTGAGTCAGGCGAGTTTGTGCTTGACATAGGGCTCAGCTCCCCGGTAAAGAACTCGATACCATTCGTCTTTGCAAAAGGATTCATGGACGGCGGCCTTAAGATGAGAGGCAGCATAGACATAAAAGAAGATATTTATAGTTATTCGAATATAGAGTATGCTAAGAGCCTCAAGGAAAAGGACGAGAAGGCGTATGAGAGGCAGTATTCAGGATACTTAAAATCGAAGATCAGCGTTGAGTCGCTGAACGCGCTTTTTAAGGAAACAAAGGCAAAGATTGTAGTAAAGTGATTTGTTGCAATATAATCGTTATGAGCAGAGGCGGGAGGAAAGCGCTCCATCGGTACCATGGACGCCGCGCACCAGGATAGGCGAGCTTGTCCAGAAGGGAGAGATAAAGACAGTCGAGGAGATTTTTGCCAAAGGCCGCTCCATAAAGGAAGTCGAGATAGTGGATGCGCTTCTGCCTGACCTGAAAGACAAAGTTCTCGAGATAACATCCGTGCAGAGGATGACCAAGAACAACAGGAAACAGAAATTCAGGGTTACCGTAGCAATAGGCGATGGCAAGGGCCATGTCGGAATAGGGATAGGAAAAGATGTTGAAGTGCGGCCTGCCATAGATACTGCAATACGCGATGCTAAAAAGAATATAATTTCTGTGAATCTCGGTTGCGGCTCATGGGAGTGCAGCTGCGGGACAAGGCACACACTTCCGCTGACCGAACGGTCAAAATGCGGCAGTGCAGAGGTACTTCTCAAGCCTGCGCCAAGAGGTGTCGGCATTGTTGCTGCCGATACTGTAAAATCAGTTCTTGAGCTCGCAGGAGTCAAGGATATCTGGACTTTCTCCAAGGGCAGAACAAGAGACGTGTACAACGTTTCGCTAGCTACTTACATGGCGCTTAAGAAGATATCCGAGATAAAGAACGCAGAAGCGCTCAAGGAAGCAAAATAAGAAGCGCTCGCTCATGCGCTACTGCATTTTCGCAGACAAATTTTAAATATCAGTAAAAAGAAGAGGATATTGATTCTATGCGAGTTACGAGAGATGCCCAGCCCCAGGCGCGGAAATCTGCTGCTTTTCATGGCTCAGCCGCAGAGGCAGTGCGCGGCCCGTTCAGCATGTCCGAGCTCTTCAAAGGCGCTGCAGACAACGGCAACGCGATCCAGAATGTGCTGATCAAGACGCAGGCTAATGGGTACTTTATGTTCGACAGGCATGGCACTATTGTTACAGCGATGCCTGGCAAGTATCATATAGAGCAATCTGCACAGATGCTTAGCACGCGCGGAAAAGAGGTGCTATCACACGAAGTACTGGAAGTAGGAAAAGGCTTCAAGTATGAGCTGAATGTAATGGGGAGGCCAACGCTTATCCAGAGCCATTTCATCTCGGCCATAGTGCTGGTATATACTGGCAAAGCGCCCGAACCTGCACAACCAAGACCGGAACACGGTCTGCTGATGTCAGAATTCGAAGCGGCATTTCACAAAAATATAAATTATGTGGATAAATCCGCGCTCAGGAGCCTTGAGCGTGTAGACCTCTGACTGTTTTAATCAAAAAGCAGTAAAGAGCTCTTCATCCTGCCTGTTTCCTCATGAGCGGCGCAAGATTAGCTGCATCTATCAGCGATGCCTTCTCATCGAGAAGCTCGGGTCCGTTCCCAGGGCTCAAAACCATCAGATCATTAACTGCGCCTATCTTGCCTATGGTTTCAAGTACCATGTCCAGTCTCTCTGCCGTTGTCAAGACGTGCAGGTTCGGGCCCAGGGAAAAGCTGTAAGCAGCCACAAGCTTCATCTCCCTGCGATTAAGTTCGCTTATAGCGCTCTTCACCTCTTCAGACTCCCTGGTGAGGTAGTTTATCCCTACGCTCCTAAGCACTTCATGCACGTTGTCGCTGTCAGCCATGGTTATATGCCCAAGCCCTTCGAAGTTCTTCGCCCTGATTACTCTTATAAGGTTATGTGCGTTTCTCTCGGCAAACCTGATCCTTTTCTCATAAAGCGGGCTCCTCACTGACCTTTCATGGGCTTCCCTTGAGCTGATCTCCTTTCCATTCCCATCTACAACCACTATAACATCCTTAAGTTCAGGCCAGTGCGTAGCAGGCATAATCGAACTTGCATACGAATCATTGCCATCCCTGGCCCTTCCCCTGAACCAGAAGTTAAAGCCGTCTTTGACTCTTGCTGCGCTGCCAGATACTTCGCGCGCAAATTCTGATTCCCTAAGCTTACCAAAATCATAATTCACTGCAGCCACAAGCGCATGAACAAACGCAGCACCTCCTGAGGCGCTGGATGAAAGCCCTGCGGCAGTAGGAAGCGTATTTTCCGAGACCACAAGCAGGGCTGCCTTCCTATGGTCAACCCCTGCGAGCCTCATGATTTTGTCAGCTACCGTGAGCATAGAGCCTATGACCCCGCCGTGCTTCTCCTCTGCCGAAGGATACTGCCTTTCATTATTGAGATAAATTGCATTTTCAGAGCGCTTTCCGGAAGGCAGCACAGCAGGAACGAACATAACGCTTGTCGTAGTGCTAAACGGGACATACGCATTTGTCTTAGGATCCCACGCCATGTAATCCAGAGTGACGCTGACCGAGGAATTGTTCGGAAGGTTCATGCCATACTTGCGCTTCTCCATCTCGCTCAGCACAGTGCCATGCCTGTCCCTCCTCACTTCCTCAAGCTCGACCCTCTTTCCGAGCTGGGCGACAAGCCCAAGGCTTGCAGGAGCTCTTGCGGTATACGGTTTATATAGCTCTATAGCCACCTTACCACTTATAACACATGCATTTTTCTCATTATTAAATATTACTATGCGCGTCAGCGACATCAGATAGCTTGATAATGCATCTGAAGAGGAGCATTTATATATCCGATATCACATATTAGATATTGAATATCCGATAAAATGATGGAAATGCACGGACACAACTATGATTGGGGTGCAGGCGCAGGCACTGCGCATGCGTGGAGAATGCGATTTGGGCAAAGAGGCTGGCTCAGGCCAACTGTGCTCAAGATACTCGAGGAGAAGCCGATGAACGGCATAGAAGTAATGAACGCGATCCAGGAAATGAGCAATGGATGGTGGAGGCCGTCTCCCGGGTCAATTTACCCTCTTCTGGAAAGCCTTGCAAACGAAAGCCTGATAAAGAAGAATGGGGATGGCAAATACGAGCTTACTGCAAGGTACGGCCGTGAATCCGGCTCGCAAGATGAAGGCGACGACATAATAACCAGCATAGAAAGCGATGTTTCCTACCTAGAGGAGCTTGCCAGCACGGACAAGGAGAAGTTTGCGAGATACGGGAAGAGGATAGAGAAGATAACTGCAAGGCTCTCAAAGCTTAACAACGCGAGCGGGAAATCCCACACTCCTTAGAGGTGGGATGAAAGCGAAACGCAGAACAGAAAGATATAAAAGTTCCGGGAAATAGACAGATAGAAGGGAATGTAATGGAACTGACAAGGGCATATAAATTCAGGATCTATCCAGATGCCACAAGGCAGGAGGAGATAGATGAAAGGCTGATCCTTGCACAGCAGTTCTACAA
>JAJZND010000028.1 GCA_021848025.1 Microcaldota archaeon
GAGCGCTTCTTGACTACAACGAGAGGCAGAGGAGGTTCGGAAGGTAACGTGTTGCCATGCCTGATGAAACCAGAGACGTTACCAAGTTCACGAAATATTTTAACATACCTTTCCCAAGCAGCACAGCCATAGCTTCGCTGATAATCATAATGGGTGCGCTTACAGGGGTAATCTCCAGCCTGCTCGCGCACGTGAGCACAGATTCCAATCCTGCAGCATTCGCCATTTCAGGGGTAAGCTACGGCATCTTCATGCTCAGCATACCTGCAATACTCACAGCTGCAGTGACCAAAGCGCTGAAAAGCAAACTGAGGCTCAAGCACGCGCTCGTTGCGACTCTTGTCATAACTGTCAATTACGGCATCTTTCTTATGGTGGACTCGCTTGTCTTTGCGCTTACTTCAAGCGCAGCCATAGCCTACATAATACTTATACTGGTAAATGCGGGAATCTACGAATACTGGTTTATAATAGACAAGGTTGTAATGCACCATAAGCGCATCAACGTGCTCTACGCAGCGATACAGCCTGTCCTGAACATACTTTTTTATATACCGGTAAGCAGGTACATGCTTGACCTCAGCGTGCCGGTAGAGAGCACAATGATAAAGCTCTGGGCTGGCATGCTGGTCTTCATGGTCTTCGGATATATTATACTTTACGTAATGGACAGGCCAGCCAAAAAGATTCTCAGGACGAGCGGGGTTGAGATAATATCTTCAATGGTAAACCAGTGGCTCTACAATGTAATACAGGAGGTAAAGGTTTACGGCAACCCGGAATCCAAGCGAGATGTGAACGTGAAGGTCCTTGCACTTAAAGGTAAGAAAGGCTACAAGGCGATCTTCGTGCAGCCTGACATACATTATGGGCCCTACCAGTATATGGGCGGCAGCATAGCTACCGAACACATAGGGAGAAGCCTGAGCTACAGGTACAAGGCAGTGCCGTTCGTGTTGCACGGGGCAGTAAGCATAGAGGACAATCCAATAAGCACAAGCCAGATCTACGCCATGGAGAAGAGGATAGAAAAGCACATCGATAGCCTCTCTGACCAGGCATTCAGGAAGGCGAGAGGCTGCATCTCCATAGGCGAGGACAAGCCATGCAAGGCAATCAGCATACAGATTGAAGGGGTGAAAATGCTTACGCTGACAAAGGCACCTTCGATAACAGAGGACATTGACAGGGAAGTCGGAAGGCACCTTTCCAGCCTTGCTGGTGATCCGTCGCGCGTAATGCTTGTAGACGCGCACAATTCAAGGTACGAGAGTGCAAGCAAGGATGAGCTGCGGGGCATACAGGATGGGAGCGTTTACATAAGGAAATATGAGAATGCAATAGCCAAGGCCATCGGCACTGGAAAGCATGCCGGGGCGATGAGGTTCGGCGCAGCAGGAACAAATCTTAATTACATTGTAGGCAAACGCGATATTGGAAGCGGCTTTACCGGAGCCGCTGTCTTTGAGTTTGGCGGCAGGAGGTTCTGCCTTGTAAACTTCGATGCCAACAATATGCTGCCTGGCTTCAGGGAACAGGTGCTGAAGAGGATAAAGGAGAGGTATAAGATGGATGCCGAGGTCTGCACCACTGACACGCATGCAGTGAACTCGATAGCTCTCTCGGCCAGCAACGTGCTTGGAAGGCGGACGCGATTCTCCGAGATCTCGAAGCAGATAGACAATATGATGGATAAGGCGCTGGCTGAAATGGAACCGGTAAGCTATGCGTATGAGAATCTTGTAATGAGCAACTTCAATGTCTGGGGCAAGGGTTCCGGAGAGGCAATAGTCAAGGCCACCAGGGATATAATCAGGACTGGGAAGAGGATAGTGCCGTTCCTGATAGCAGCAGGCTTTATAGTTGCAGCCTGGATAATTTACATAGCGTAATCTTGACGCCTGTGCTTCCGGGATAATGTGTTCTCTATGCTGTACCTCGAATCATTTGTCTTCATTCTCGCAGGCATATGCATCTTTCTTTACAGAATGTACTGCAAGAAGGCGCTGCACCCTGCTTCGCTTCTGCTCTTTCTGACCATAGGCGCTGTGCTTTTCTATTTTGAATCTGTGCAGCTAGCGCAGCTGCTCATGCTTCTGGGCGGAATACTGATCTTCAACGCCATTATAGAGTCTTACGGCACCATGGAGCACAGCCTTTACCTGCTGGCAGGCGTTGCCTTCGTTCTGGCCGAATTCTCTTCATCATACCAGTATGGGCTTGTGCTCGCATCGCAGGCAATACTCGCAGGCCTTTTGAGCGGCGTAGAGCGGGCGGTGGGGCGGAGAACGAAGAAGAAGATTGTTGAGAAGAATGTGGAGATGAAGAGGAATGCGGTACAGACCGCAGGTGGGCTCATATTCATACTGCTCTTTGCCTTTGCAGGCTGGCCTGCTGAGTACGTGTTCATTGTCCTTGTCCTCTTCCTTGGCTTCTGGCTAGGCAGCTACGCAACAAGGAATAGGAAGAGCCTTCTGAACAAGGCGCTGAGCGGACTGGAAAGGAAGGGAACCAGGCTGGGCTTTGGCGCAATCTGGCTTGCGATAGGGACATTCTTCGCTATCTCCTTCCTCAATCCTTACCTGGTTCCGGTTGTCTTCGGCGCAATCTATATAGCAGATTCCTTCTCTACTGTAATAGGGGTAAATTACGGCGCGGTGAAGCTTCCTTACAACAAAGACAAAAGCGTATTGGGCACGCTTTCCTATTTCATAGTGAGTTCTGCAATAGCATACCTCTTCTTAGGTCCAGTCGGGCTGCTTGTAGGAGCAATCGCAGCCATAACAGAAAGCCTGCGCCTGCCTATAGATGACAACCTGAGCGTCGCAGTAGTTCTTGTCGCAGCATTGCTGCTTATATGAAGACGGTACCGCTTTGGAAATAGCAGCTTAGCAGATAGTGCCGCCTGGCCTCGCTTAGCAGTTGAGTCACTCTAAATGGCAGCAGGCGCATTTTCATCAATGGCTTTTCGCTTTGCTGTTGCCATCGCCTTCATTCCCCTTGAATGCTCTTCGCACATCCTGTTTATCTGCCTTATGGCATAATCGAGCGTTTCCACTGGAGGCAGCGCGACTATCCTGAAGTGCGAAGGCTCCCCGAAGCCGGATCCTCTTGTAAGCTGCACCCCATACTCATTTAGTGCTGTTTCGACGAACTCCTTGTCGCTCCTGAAATCAAGCCTTGAGAAGTCAAGTTTTGGAAGCAGGTAGAAGGAGCCGTTGGGTGCTACCACGCTTATATGCTCGTTCTCTCTAAGCATCATCACAGAGTAATTGACTCTCTTGCTTATCTCCTTTACAATGTACTTTATCGACTTGCCGTGCTCCTTCGTATTATTCATTGCTTCTGCAGCTGCAAACTGGGCAGGTGTATTTATGCAGAGGCGGAGCAGGGCGTAGTCCGCAAGTTTTTTCTTAAGCACAACTGAAGCCTTGTCTTCTCCAGGTACTATCATAAAGCCGACTCGGAAGCCTGTGGAGAGATAGTTCTTGGAGACCCCGTTTAGTATTATGTGAGGCATGCCCCTTGCAACCTCTGCCATGCTTGTAAACTTAGCTCCATTATACACTATCTCGTCATAAATTTCATCGCTTACGAGAACGATGCCATGCTCGTTGGCAATATCTGCAAGGCGGGTAAGCTCCTTTCTCCGAAGCACGTTTCCTGTGGGGTTGTGCGGATTTGTAATCATCATGTATTTTATTCTGCCCTTCTGCCTGCCTGTTTTCTTCAGTTTTCTTTCCAGGCCGTCAAGGTCAAGCTTCCATCCGCTTTCCATCTCGTACCTGCCCGCAACAACCCTGCCGCCCTCTACTTCTATCCGTGGTATATACTGGGCGTAGTAAGGCCTGAAGAGCACAGCTTTGTCTCCAGGGTCAAGCAGCATATTGTTTATGAAAAGGAGTGCTTCTGACACTCCGGCAGTGATTATCACATCTTCTTCGTTCAATTGCGCACCGTACATCCTGTCGTACCTGCCGATGACCGCGTCTTTGAGTTCCTTCTCGCCCGCAGCTTTTGAATAGAAGGTCTTGCCCTCCTTCAGCGCATCTATATAGGCATCTATTATGTACTTGGGAGTGGGGAAGTAATGCGGCGGATCGCCGCGGTTCAGCTTCACAATCTTCCTGCCCTGGCTGATGAGCTCGTGCGCCCGATTCTCAGTTTCAAGTATTATGTTCTTCACGTATCTGCTTCTTCTGGAGAGCAATTGCATAGGATCACTGATTGAATATGGATAACCTGCATCCTTTAAAATGACGTTATGTGATTCGCTTGGTGTCGTTTCTGCACATCTGCTTTATCTTTCGTTGGTAATGATTCGGCTGGCATCGTAGGACCAGCCTGCGCACCGCAGATCAGGATGAGTGCCGGGGCCGCAGGCACTGGCTGGCGCATTGCGATATGAAAACGCATCAGTTCTTCATAGTCAGCCAATGTTGCGGATAGGATTTATAGCATTGCATTTCCCATTATTGCCTGTCTGTGGTGATATGGTTTCTAAAACAGTAATGGCTGGAGCTGCGGTGATAGTGATAGCAATAATTGCAGCAGGGATTCTTGCTTTTTACAAGGCACCTGCTCTGCAGGTATCTAATGCTACAGGCACGGCGGGCACGCAGACAAAAACAAATAGCAGTCTGCTCTTCAATGACTCGCAGTATGCCCCGTATGCTTACCTGATATCTGGCAATGCCACGCTCTCTGCTGCAGGAAGAGCTGCGACTGCGGATTTCAATATAACGCACTCCCAGCTGCAGGACGGCGCCGTAGAGTATTTCTTGAAGGCGCGCGCAACAGGGATAGTTTACAACGCTACAGTAGGGCCGGGAAGCAGGCTTTATTTCATAGACACCAATACTGCTGACGATTATCCCACTTCTGATGCTTCGACAGTCGATGATGGATATGCAGTTGTGAATGCAAGCGGGCACATAGTTACAGAGGTTTATCCGCTGTCAGGAGCATAGCGCTTAGGTGGCATTTACGAAACTGTTAGGGCAGACTATTACAAAAATGCACTTGCTGGCGATAGTGCTCCTGGTAGCCATAGATGCATTCTCAGCCTACTCGTTAAGGCAGTTCCCCTATTCCTTGGTACTTGCCGTAGCCACCTGCACTGCTGCTGAGCTGCTCCTTAGCAGGTATTACCTGAAGCATTCTTCGCTCAGGATACCATTCCCAGCCATCATAACTGGCCTTATCATAGGATCAGTTGCGCCAATAAGCAGCGGATTCCTTGCAGTAATTATTGCATCAGTAGTTGCAGTGCTGTCGAAGGCCTTTCTGAAGGTAAGAGGCGTAAACCTCTTCAATCCTGCGGCATTCGGAATGCTCATAGGGCTGGGCATCTTCGCAATAGGAGATGTCTGGTGGGCCTCAAGCAGCCTGAATATAGGCTCAGTTGTGCTTCCGGTTGCAGCTTTGCTCGTAATTGCAACGTACGAGGCGCGCAGGCTTACCGCTGCATTCTCGTTCATCGTAACTTTCATCTTACTGGACCTGCTCATTTACAGCTCTTTTACCTTGGCTGGCCTTGAGGTCGCGGCTCTTGGCACGAACTTCTTCTTTGCGCTGCTTATGCTTCCTGATCCCAAGACCTCGCCGCACAAAGCTGCAGCGCAGGGAGCATATGGAATAGGCATCGCAATAGCCTACTTTCTGCTAGCCTCGCATGGGATCCAGCATTCCTATTTCATAGCCCTTCTTATCGGGAACCTTGGCTACGGATTTTACAGGGCAAGGGGGCGCAGGCTCTTCTGAGCGCAGGCACCGGAAGCGGGTTTGAGGCTGATGTGTACAATAGGCTTATAAGCTATAACTCTGCCTGTATCTTACTTATTGTCTTTTGCGTGTGATAGAATGGGAATAGAATAGAGGTACTTGATACAACCCTCCGCGACGGCGCGCAGGCTGCAAATGTCTCGTTTCTTCCAAAGGATAAGGTAAGGGTAGCGCTTGCGCTTGACGGGCTTGGAATCACTTATATAGAAGGAGGCTGGCCAGGCTCGAATCCGAAAGACAAAGCCTTCTTTGAAGAGATAAAAACTCACAAGCTCAGAAATTCCATGCTCTGCGCTTTCGGAAGCACCAAGCACAAGAATACCGCGATAGATGATGACCCTAGCCTCAAGTCCATACTTGAATCAGGAGCCAGTACAGCTGTGCTCTTTGGAAAATCATGGCTGCTTCACGTTAATGAGATTCTCAGGATAACTCCAGGTGAGAACCTTAACCTGATACGCAATTCGGTAGAGTACTTGAAATCCAGCGGTCTCGAGGTAATATTCGACGCTGAGCACTTCTACAAAGGCTATGAGGACAATGCCGACTATGCACTCTCTGTCCTGGATACCGCAAAGGAAGCGGGCGCGAGGACCCTTGTGCTGTGCGATACTACTGGAGGCACTCTGCCGCAGAGAATCTATTCTGTGACAAAGGAAGTGGTAGGGAGCTTCGGCGATGCTGTAGGATCCCACATGCACAACGACATAGGCTGCGCAGTGGCCAACACGCTTATGGCAGTTGAAGCCGGAGCCAGGCATGTGCAGGGCACTGTAAATGGAATAGGCGAGAGGACCGGCAATGCAGACCTGGTGCAGGTAATACCGTCTCTGGAGCTTCTAATGCACAGGGAGACAATTGGAGCCGAGAAGCTGAAGCTGCTTAGGGAGGTCTCTGCGCTCGTATATGACCTTCTCAACATGCAGCATGACCCATACCAGCCTTACGTTGGTGCAAACGCTTTCGCGCATAAAGGAGGCATACATGCAGATGCGGTAAGAAAGAACCCGGCAGCATATGAGCACATAAATCCGGAGCTTGTCGGCAACACAAGAAGCGTGGTTGTTTCAGAGCTTAGCGGCGCGGTGAACATACTTATGCTTGCAGAGGAGCATGGAATAAAGGTTGAAAAGGGAGATCCCAGGCTCAAGAAAGCACTGCAGAAAGTAAAGGAGATGGAGCAGGAGGGATACAGCTTTGACCTCGCCCCTGCATCTGCGATGCTGGTTCTGCTCAGGGAGCTGGGGCTTTACAAAGAATTCATAAATCTCGATTACTGGAAGGTGCTCTCTGAGAACGAGGTTACGATGGCAGTGGTTAGCGGGGGAGGCGCCACTGAGGTTTCTGAGGGGGAAGGGCCCGTGAATGCGATAGACAATGCGCTGAGGAAAGAATTCGTAAGGAAGTACCCTGAGCTTGAAGAAGTTCAGCTCACCGATTACAGGGTGGTCCTGCCTGGCAGCGTAAAAAATACGGCAAGCGTGGTGCGAGTGGTGGTGGAGTTCTCAAGCAACGGAAAGAGATGGAGGAGCATAGGGGTCTCGAAGAACATAATAAAGGCCTCGGTAAAAGGCCTGCTTGACGGGCTTAATTATTACCTTTGGATGAGACGCAAGGAAGAGGAATAGCCTGGAATTGCGACTTTAACAGCAGGCTGGGAGAGAAGGCACACATACGGCGGTGCATTGAACCGCTGAACGGCACTGGCATGGATCGTGCATATGTTATTTATAAATGTTTGTGTGTGAAAGATAAAAAATATGGACTTCACATCTGACGAGTACGTAATACAGAGGCCTACTACCTTAAAATTCAATGTCTTGTTCCAGGTCTTCGATGGAAAGGGCACTCCTGCGTTTCTAGCCAAGAGACACGTATTGGGAACGCGCACGGATCTTCTTGACCCTAACGGCAATCTTTTAGGATATTTCCAGCAGAAATTCTCTCTGAAGCCCACGTATGAAATGCACGATGCAAGCGGCGCAGTAATAGGCAAGACCGTGAAGACAAGCCATATCGTAAGCCTGAACAGCAAGTACGCGCTTGAGGATCCTAGCGGCAGACCGGTCGCGCTCGCTGTGGGAGACGCGTTCAGTTACAACTACTCGGTAAAGGACTCAAAGGGCGAGAAAGACCTGGCGACAATCTCCAAGGTATCGCCTTTCAATGCAGCTTCATCAAGTAATATGAGCTTCTTCGGAGAACTTGCCGCAGTTATGATGAACGCTTATAAGATAACCTTAATTGACAAGGACTTCGACAAGCTGCAACTAATCGAATTTGCCATGCTCATAGACCTGATAATAGCGCAGAATGCAGGAACAGGAATAAATATCGGGGGAATGGGCAACACAGGCGGAATTGGAGGCGGCTTCGGCGGAGGCACAGGCATCAGGCTTTAGCCAGATTAAGTATTCCTGCGCGGTTTCCAGCAAACATATTAAAGCCTGATATGAGTATTGTCTAGTGATGGGTGTGGAAGAAAAGCAGGTAGATGCGCAGGTCACTACTGCGGCTAAGGCAGCCGGCGCTGGAAATACAGGGATGCCAAATATCGATTTCGGTAGCCTAGACATATACGGAAAGAGAAGGAGGAGGCGCATTGCTCTTGCATTGCTGGCCGTTGTAATAATAGTGGCAGCAGCAGTGGGGCTTGAAGGTGTGCTGCACCGTGCACTGACCCCGAAAGCCCTAAGCGGGCAGTCCGGCAAGGCCACCCCGGCATCAGACGTATCCAATACTTTCGTATCCGCTTTCTTTTACAATCCAATAAATGTAACGTATACTGGCACATTAAGCTACATGGTAAAGGAGAGCTCAGGCGCAATTGCAGCTTCGGCTTCTATACCACTGAACGCCACTTTAGAGTCCAGAGACGGAGAGTATAGGGTTTCTTTCACTTCAAATAGTGTTTATTTCGACATTGGAAACAGGCCTTCTGGGCTGCCTCTGAATCTTACAGTTATAAATGACTCTGGAGGGCTTTACGTTTGCAGCTCCGGAAGCTACTTTTATGAAGGGTGCATGAACAGCTCCGTATTCGGTATCGCTTTATTAAACAATTTGAGCGGGGCGGGGAACTTGGAGTTCATACACAATGTCTCTTCGCTTTATCAAGGCATTAACCTGACTGTCGCATCTTCCGCAGCTGCAGAGTACAACGGCACACCGTGCACGCTAATTAACGGAACTGCTACAGGGGTGCCTAACTTCATCAAGGCCCATTACAATGGCGCGAAGGTAAAGGGGCGCGGAAGCTTTAGCTTCTGCCTCTACGATATCAACCAGTTGCCGCTCGAGGCTAATTTTGAAGCATACATTTCAGTTTACAATCAGAGTAATACAAGCTTGAGCAATTCCAGCCTTGAAAGCAGCAGAACTGCAAATAGGAAAATAAAAGGAAATGTACTCTTCGCGCTTCCCCCTTCCGCGCCCACAGGCGGAGGCGGAAATGGCTTCAGAAACGTATCTGAAACAACACTGCCAGATACCATACCAGCGACACTGCCGGCCGCAGGAAATTCCATAAACTCTACAAGCAATAAAACAGCCAGTATGCCGGGCGTTGTAATAATTATAGACGTATCTTTCACAGGGCATTTTGGGAGTGCGCCAAAAGGAGCCATTGATGCGCTTACAGAGCCTTTGGTAAATCTCTCCGCCATGCTTCCTTCATGGTGCTCTCCGTCTTTCGGATCGCCCGTAGGAAATGCAACAGAATCATGTGGTAATATCTCGCTGAACTCCACAGGCACTATCGGATTCCATTTCAGCCAGAAAGAGTATGCCTCGCTTGAGCTATCTGGGATAAGCTGTGTATCAGGAACAGGTGCAATTGATTCATCAAGTCTGTCTTATTCGCCTGAAGCTTCAAATCTGAGCGCAGGAAAAGATGTGTATGTAACTGCCACATGTCCTTTCAGCGGGAACCCACCTTACACATATCAGCTTTATGCTGAATACAATGCGAATGGAAAGCAAGGAAAAGGGCTATTAGCTACGCTGCATACATACAAGACCACTACCGGAAGGGTATAAACTCACAGAACAGGGACATGTTTATTGCAAGTTGCCTTAATTTTCTGCAGCCCTGGAACGTAAATACCTGAAATGGTTTCCGCGATAAATTAATAAGATTTAAATTTGTAGGATAAGGCAGATTGGTTATTATAGTGGATTCGCCTATTCAGGCTCCTGCAGCAGCAAGAGCCGTTGACGAGATTGGAAGCGAGGAGAAGCTCGAGAACATAATAAAGCTTCTTGCCATGCTTATGGCAAGGATTTCGATAAAGGAAGTGGAGAGGGCGTTCTCTGACAAGAACATAGAGGCAGTGCCTGAAAAACAGATACTGCCATACCTTGCTGCAGTTCAGACGCTCTCATTCACCGGCAAAGGCATAGATACAGAAGGCATAGTAAAGCTGCTTAAGTCAGTTGCGGTAGTACCGGAAAGCGAATACCTTAATTACATTATCGGAGTTAAGTTCAAGAACAGCCTCGTGTATGCAAGCGCGATTTATTTTCTGGTTGCCCTTGGAATCGAGCCCACCATAGAGCAGCTGCTGAATGTGATAAAGGCACTTGATATGCACCCTGATGCATCCCTGGCAGGTTATTCCATAACAATGTACCGGTTGTACAAGGACGAAAAATTCTGATGCTGAATTAAAGGCAATACGATGGTTGACAAGCTGCAGACAATCTGGCAGGATTACGTGACTTTAGGTGAGCTGCGCTTTGACATGGAAGAGAACGTCAAGCACACCGTAATGCTGATTTCCATAGTTATACTCAAGGAGCTTGAGCTCTCCATAAAAAAGCAGAACCCCCTTGTTCAGATAGGGATGGCTATCGAGCATAAAAAGCTTGATGAAGAGATAAGGCAATACATCGGGGCTATCTTCTTCCTCTCTTTCGTAGGCAAGAAGGTGACTATAGACAGCATAAAGGCAGTCCAGGATGGTCTTGGCTTAAGCAAAAGCGGCAAGTTTCTGAACTTCATAACCACGATAGGCTTCAAGGACAATGTTATAGCGTACGCCCCTGCCATCTATTTCCTCAAGTTCAACAGGATGAGCATAGACGTTGACAATGTAATGGCTATTGTAAAGGCCATGGACCTCACAGCAGACAGCCAGACTGCAAGGCACGTGATAGAGCTCTACCAGGAATTTCTGTATAATGAAGTGGAAACGGCAGGTGGAAGGCATAGATTGAGAAGTAAAAATACCCCAGTATTAGAGCATGCTATAGCTTTTACCCAGGCTGCTGCCAAGGCAATGGGCATCATGATGATCTCTGAACTTGATAGGGCTTTTGAGAATGGGCAGATAGAAGAGGAGGTGAGAAAAGGCTTCGCCAGGTACCTCATAGCCATGGAGACCCTTGCTTTCTCAGGAGAGGAAAGCAGCATCTCCGGAAATGAAAAATTCCTTGAACGGGTAGGGCGCCTGGTAGGCGCTACAGGCACCATTCCTGACAAGTCGCTGCTTGATTACCTTTCTTCTTTCAATTACGGATATAGCGGCGGATTCCACTATATCCCTGCAATAGGCATTTTAGAATCGATTGGAAAGGAGCCCAATATAGACAACATAAAGGCGCTGATGAATGCAGTCGAAATGCCTGTCGATGATGCGCTAGTGGGCTTCGTTCTTACAAATTATATGGATACAATTGTACAGCAATTCAACTATTTCCTTGGGACTAAAGGCCGTTAGCATGCATAGGAATTGGCAAGCTGGCCGTTTTTGATATATAGGTGCAGCAACTGCGCTTAAGCGCAGCGCCAGAACAACGCGGAAATATAATGGGTATTTGAAAATTGGCATGCCAGCAATAGTGGTGGTGCAGTGGATGAAGAGAGGCCCGCGTATTATGGCAACAAAACAGTTAAAGAAATTAGGAATCAGCTTATCGGTGCCATAGTTACAGGAGCTGACTTTATAACCCAGACAATAATACATGAACTCGGAGAGGCGCTATCGAAGCAGAACATCTTCATGCGCATGGGCATGAGGGTGGCTGGAAAGCGCATCAAGGAAGAGATGGCCCCATATGTTGGCGCGGTCTTCTTCCTCTCTTTCGTAGGCAAGGAGGTTAATTACGAGAACGTGAGGGAAGTGCTATCTGGCTTGGATATAGAGCCAAAAAACAGATTTATGGAGTTCATTGCAGACATAGACCTTAGGAACAATGTTGTTGCTTATGGGCCTGCGATATTTTTCCTGAAGCTTAATAATGTAGAGATAAATACGCTGAATATAGTAAATGTAATCAAGGCGATGGGCTATTCTCCTGACCCATCCACTGCGAAGCATGTCTTTGAATTATACAAAGAATATGCTGAAAGCGGAATAAAGTCAGAGTTAGGAGATTCTGAAACAGAGAATGTGCTGAGGAAATTTACAGAAGACGCTGCGAAGCTTGAGGCGGCTTATATGGTGTGGGAGCTTGACAGGACCCTTGAACATGAAGGCATAGAGGTATACCTTAAGCGTGGACTTATACCGTACCTGATTGCAGGCGGTGTCCTCATCTATGCAGGTGAAGAAATCTCGGTAATTGGAGTGGAACGATTCCTGGAATACACTGCCAACCTTGTAAGGGCGCTGGGAATAGCTGTGGATCCTGGCATGCTTGATTTCATGAAGTCCATGAATTACCAGTACACTTCAGGCTTCCACTGCATACCCGCAATATACCTGCTGCTTTCGCTTGGAAAGGCAGTAAACGTGGAATCGGTAAAGAAGCTTCTGGATTCTGTGGGATTGAACATTAGCATAGAGCTGGTGGGCTTCGCCTATACATTCTACATGGACCACAAAGGCACGTAAATGCTTATGCGGTGACCATGCCCCCATATAGCAGCGTCATTTAGCCTCGTTTTACAGCACTCTTTACATAATGACTCTTAACAACATTAATAAAATTGGCGTTGGGATTATTATAATGGATGAAAGCCTTCAGGACAACAGAACCGTTACACAGGTAAGGGATGAGCTTGCCAAGGCGATTGTCGAAGGCGCCTCGATTATAACAAGAGTAATATTGAGGGAGCTTGAGGAAGCCATAAAGAAACAGAATATCTTTATCCAGATAGGAATGAAGCTTGGAGGAAAGAGGCTGCAGGACCAGATGGCACCGTATATAGGCGCGGTCTTCTTCCTCTCTTTCATAGGAGAAGAAGTGAATGGTGAAAACGTCGGCAAGGTTCTGAGTGGCCTTGATGTGGAGCCCAATAGCAGATTCTTGGGCTTCGTAAGGGATATAGATCTGAGCAATAACGTGATAGCTTACGGACCGGTAATCCTCTTCCTTAAACTCAACCGCAAGGAGGTAAACGTGAGCAATATGATAAGCGTTGTTAACGCAATGGGGTACAAGGCCGACCCTGCAACCGCCAAGCATGTTCTCGAAATATATGAGGAGTATGCAAATCCAAATTCAGAGCGCGATGAAAACCTGCCTGAATACGAGGTCAAGCTTATGAGATCGACTGATGAAGCAGCGAAGATGGAGGCGATGCTTATGACATGGGAGCTGGATCGCACATTGGAGCACAATGACATAGACAGATACATAAGAAGGGGCTTTGTGCCGTATTTGACAGCTATCGGTGTGCTGGTTTACTCCGGAGAAGAGATATCTGCCATAGGAGAGGAGAGGTTTCTGAAATATGATGCAGATATGGTAAAGGCCATAGGAATAGAACCAGATTCTGAGATGAAAGAATTTGTACGATCTATGAATTACCAGGATTCTGCTGCGTTCCACTGCATACCCGCAATATACCTGCTGCTTTCGCTTGGAATGGAGGTAAACGTGGAATCGGTAAAGAAGCTTCTGGATTCTGTGGGATTGAACATGAGCATAGAGCTGGTGGGCTTCGCCTATACATTCTACACGGATCATAAGGATATTATACGAAACTAAGTCAGTCAGATGCTTTATAATAATGGTGCGATAATGCCCATATTGAGGAAGGAACTCAGGGAAGACACACGCAGCATTAAGGAGTGGAGGGACGAGATAACCCAGGATCTTGAAAAGACAGCTGAACTTGTTACGAAAGTAATTATCTCCGAAGTAAGAGCCGCCGTAGACAGGCAGAGCATAATGTCCAAGCTGAAAATGGTACTTGGACACAGGAGCCTGCATGAGGATATGGCGCCTTACGTAGGCGCGGTTATGATGCTCAGCTTCGTGGGCAGACCGGTCGCGCGAGAGGATATTGAAGCTGTTCTGGAAGGCGCAGGGATTAAGCCAGAGAAGCGGTTCATGGACTTTGTGCGAATAGGTGCTATGGGATAGGCTGCAAAATAGCGTCTGCTAAACGTTTCGGCTTCTGCTTATGCAGGATCTTTGTTGCTTCGCTCTTGCATTTAAACTTTTTGCTCACATTCTATATTAAGGGATGCGATGCCCATATCAGGCAGTAAACTTCATGACACACGCAGCGGGAAAGAATGGAGGGATGAGATAGTAGAGGACATCACGAAGACATCTGAACTAATCATGAAGATGATAATATTCGAGCTGAGGAATGCTGTAGACAGGCAGAGCATATCGGCCAAATTCGTCGTGCTGCTCGGCATAAGGAAACTTTATGAGAATATGGCGCCTTACGTAGGCGCGGTTATGATGCTCAGCTTCGTGGGCAAGCCTGTCGCGCGAGAGGATATTGAAGCTGTTCTGGAAGGCGCGGGGATTAAGCCTGAGAAGCGGTTCATGGACTTTGTGCTCTCGATGAATTTTGAGAACAACATAGTTTCTTATGTAGTTTTTGCCTACTTCCTCAGGATTGTAAGAATGGAGATAACGGCAGGGAACATCGCACTGGTAGCCAAAAGCGTAGGCATGGCCCCTGACGAGGGAGTAATAAGACATGTGCTTGAGCTCTACGAAGAATCTGAAGCCGACGGCACGAGGATAGGATCGGTGAAGATTACTGGGCTCGAAAAGAAGATACTTGAATATGGAAGGGATGCTGCAGTTGTTACAGGGAGGCTGCTTACTGAAGAGATGGACAGGACGCTGAGCAGGAAGGGCGTAGAAGAGTACGTGAAGCGCGGCTTTATGTACTATGTTTTGGCCGCAGGCACGCTCGCATTTGCAGGCATAATACAGCTTCTCTACGATAAGCGTACTGGCACCATATACGGATATGACAAATTCCTGAGGTACATAGCAAACCTTGTAAAGACTGCCGGGCTGGAGCCTGAGCAGGAGATACTTGAATACATCAAATCCTTCAATTACGGGTACAGCGCAGCCTCGCACTGCGTACCGGTAATTTATTACCTAAAGAGCATAGGAAAGGAGCCGAGCATAGAAACTGTTTCGAAGGTTCTTGACAGGATAAACCTGCCTACAGAGGATACTACAATAGGGTTCGTGCTGACAACCTACAGCAATTACGAGGCAGAGAAGCAGGAAGGGAGCATCTCTGCTAGCTAAACCAAGCAGAAGCACAGGAGCCGTGCCATACAGGAGTAAAAAGCTTTCCATTCATTCTTTATAAGGTATAACAATGCCCGCACCAATGGAGGACACACGCAGCATAAAGGAGTGGAGGGACGAGATTGTGGATTCCATTATGAGCTCGGCTGAGCTCATGACAAAGGTAATAATATTCGAGCTGAGGAATGCCATCAAAAAGCAGGGAATAGCCACAAAACTTGCAATGCTCCTGGAGGCAAAGAAACTGCAGCAGGAAACTACACCTTACATAGGTGCGGTCCTCATGCTCAACTTCATAGGCAAGCCTGTCATAAAGGAAAACATAGAGGCCATATTCGATGGAGTTGGAATGACGCCTGAGAAGCGGTTCATGGACTTTGTGCTCTCGATGAATTTTGAGAACAATGCTGTCTCTTATGCGGTGTTTATTTACCTGCTGAAGCTTGCAAGGATGGAAATTAACGCGGAAAACCTGGCGCAGGTAGCACGGGATGTGGAGCTTGTGCCCAACGAGATTGCAATAAAGCACGTGATAGAGCTCTACAAGGAATCGGAAGCAGATGGAACGAAGATAGGATCGGTAAAGATTGCAGGCTTCGAGAGGGAGATGCTTGAATCAGGCAGGGATGCAGCGGTTGTGACTGGAAAACTGCTCATCAGCGAGCTTGACAGGACTCTGAGCAGGAAGGGCGTCGAAGAATACGTGAAACGCGGCTTTATGTACTATGTCATTTCCGCAGGCACGCTCAGCATGTCCGGGATGGTCACCCTGCTCTACGATAAGCGTACTGGCACCATATACGGATATGACAAATTCCTGAGGTACATAGCAAACCTTGTAAAGACTGCCGGGCTGGAGCCTGAGCAGGAGATACTTGAATACATCAAATCCTTCAATTACGGGTACAGCGGAGGCTACCACGCAGTTCCGGTAATTTATTACCTAAAGAGCATAGGAAAGGAGCCGAGCATAGGCAATGTGGTGAAGGTGCTTGATGCGGTAAACCTGCCGACCGAGGATTCACTGATAGGATACATACTCAAGGTTTACAATGACTACCAGCTCTCAAAAGCAGGAAAGGAATAGGCCTCGGGGCTGGAAGGCAGGTATTGCTGAAACAGCTTTTCAAGCATTTCATCCGAAACATGGATCTTGCAGTCTCTATAGGTATTTTTAGTTTTATCTCCTAATAAGCAATAATAGGAGTTGAGTTAAAATTTTTAGATGATGCAATGGTCAAGATAACAGGGAAGAATATAATAGTAACAGGAGGCGCTGGCTTCATAGGGAGCAATCTTGTTGAGAGGCTCTGCAGGGAGAACAAGGTTCTTGTGTTGGACACGCTTATGACAGGATCAGAAGAAAATCTCGCTGAAGCCAGGAAGAGCGGAAACGTTACTTTCAAGAAAGACGATTCGAAGAACATAGGCAGGCAAGGCTTCAAGGCAGACCTGGTCTTCCACCTTGGCATGTACTCGGCGTCGCCGATGTACCGCGAGAATCCCGCCCGCGTGGCAGAAGTGATAGAGGGCATGATAAACGTGCTTGAATATGCAAGGAAAAACAGTTCGCAGGTGGTCTTTGCCTCAACCTCTTCCATCTACAACGGAATAGCGCCTCCTCACCGGGAAGACATTGTCCCGAAAGTTACCGATTATTACACCGAAGGCAGGGTAGGCGCCGAGCGCATGGCCGAGCTCTACGCCAAGCTCTATAAGGTAAACACTGCTGCGATGCGCTTCTTCTCTGTGTACGGCTACCATGAAGAGGCAAAGAAGGGCTATGCAAACCTCGTGACGCAGTTCATCTGGGCCATGAAGAAGGGGGAGCAGCCTGTAATCTACGGCGACGGGAAGCAGAGGCGCGACTTCGTCTTCGTGAGCGACGTTGTCGATGCGCTTGTGAAGGCATCTGAAATAAAGGGATTTGACGTCTTCAATGTCGGCACCGGTAAAAACTACAGCCTGAATGAGATGGTGGAGAAGGTCAACAAGGCGCTTGGCAAGGAGATAACGCCGAAGTACGTGAAGATGCCTGTGCCGAACTACGTAATGGAAACGCTCGCTGACACAAAGAAAGCAGAGCGCGAGCTGGGCTTCAAGGCCGGCATTTCGCTTGATGAAGGAATAGGGAAGCTTGTCTCATGAATAGGATTGCATGGAAAAACGAAGAATGATAATGTCAAGGACGCCGCTCAGGATCACGTTCGTAGGCGGAGGCACAGACCTTCCGGAATTCTATACACAGTATGGGCCCGGAGTGGCAATTGCTTCTACTATCAACAAGTATATTTACATAACAGTGCACAAAAGATTTGACGACTCGATAAGAGTAGCGTATTCCAGGACAGAAATAGTTGATTCTGTGGATGGGATCCAGCACCCTACAGTTCGCGAGGCTTTGAAACTCCTGAACATCGATGGGGGAATAGAAATTACAAATATAGCGGATATCCCTTCAGGCGGTACAGGAATGGGATCCAGCAGCTCTTTTCTGGTAGGCCTGCTAAATGCGCTACATGCATGGAAAGGGGAATATGCGACGCAGAAGCAGCTTGCAGAAGAAGCGGTGAAGATAGAAAGAAACATACTGAAGGAACCAGGAGGCTTACAGGATCAGTACATAGCTGCCTTTGGAGGCATGCAGTTTCTGGAATTCCGCAGGGACAACTCGGTAGCATCAACTCCTGTAATAATGTCTGAGGAGAGCAGGAAACAATTGAGGGAGCATTTGCTTTTGCTATATACGGGCATGCAGAAATCAGGCTCAGGCATACACGAGAAGATGGCCAAAACTGTAAAGGACAACCTTGATGCTTACAGAAAGATGGTTAGCCTTGGCTATGGTATGTTCAGCGACCTTACCAAGAACAAGTGGCAGAGCACAGGCAGATACCTTCATGAGAACTGGGTGCTGAAAAAGGCTACGCATGGACTGGATGATTCATCGATAGATGATTATTACAACAGAGGCATTAGCGCAGGCGCAGAGGGAGGCAAGATACTGGGAGCAGGAAACCGCGGCTTCCTTATGCTTTTCGCTAAACCTGAAAAGCAAAAGGGAATAATAAAGGCGCTTCCTGAATTGAAGCCGATGAGCTTTGACTTTGAGTCCTTGGGAAGCAGGATTATTTACGTTGGAGATTGATTGAGGCTAAGAGAGAATGCGCTTATTGCACTCTATTGCATGCATGACCGCTTCTCTGGAGGTTTTGTACCTGGGCTTGAATCCAATGCTGCTGATCCTTTTATTGCTTAGGTAGGAATTAGGGACATCGCCAGGCCAGCCGGATTCCGTTCCAGTGTACCTTATCTTTGCATTTGGAGAGAGCTCTTTAATTACCATTTCCGCAATTTCACTTACAGAGATTTGGTCATCAAGCGAGAGGTTGTATATATTTTCCTTTTCATTGGACTTATTGTAGACCAGGAGCATGCCATCTATGCAGTCCATTACATCCAGGTATGATTTCTTCTGCTTCCCGTTTCCGAGAACCTCGAGCTCCTTGATGTTTTTCCTCAGTTTCTTTGCAAAATCCAGTATTACTCCATGGGTCAGATTCTGGCCTACTATGTTCGCAAAGCGGTATATGTAATTATTGAATCCGTAGAGGTGGGAAAACGCGGTTATCATTCCTTCGCAGGCCAATTTCGAGGCACCGTACATCGAGGCTGGCTTTAAAGGCCCGTAATCTTCAGGAGTAGGCTTGACTGTCGCATAGCCATAAACAACGCTCGAAGAAGAGAAGAGTATATCTTCAGCGTTGTTTCTCCTTGCAGCTTCAAGCACATTGTATGTAGCAATGGTTCCCTGTTCAAGATCCAGCTTAGTATCCTGCAGGCCGTTTTTGACATCCGAGTTTGCAGCAAGATGCAATACAACTTGCGGCTTGTATTTTTTAAAATTCGCATCAAGCGTTTCGAAATCAAGGAGGTCAGCTTTTATGAATTTGAAACTTTTTTTGCCCTCCAACTCTTTTATCAATTCGTATTTGCCATTGCTGAGATTGTCATACACTATCACTTCGGAGCCAAGCTCAACTAATTTTCTTGAGAAGCTGCTGCCTATGAAGCCTGCGCCTCCTGTGACCAGTACTGTTTTGTTTTCTATGCTTTTGATTACAACACCTTTATTTCTTAAAGCTTTTTAATCAGATTAATATGCTTTGCCAATCCACTTTCCTTTATGTATTATTACAGGTCAATAATATAAAAATGGAGAGCATGCACGTTACTGTGATTGTACCTACATATGGAAACAGGAAGAGCATTTTCCGCCTATTTGACAGCCTTAAATTGCAAACCTATAAGGACTTCCATGTCCTGCTGATCTACAAAGAAAAGGAGGGAATGAAGGAGATACTTGAAGGGATAAAGGATTACAGTGGGATAGAGATAGAGCTAATAACGCAAAGGAAGGGAAGATTTGAGGAGGCATTAAATATTGCCTATGGCAAGGCAGATGGGGAGCTTGGACTGAATACCGATGATGATGCTCATGCTGAAAAGAATTGGATAGAGGAACATGTCGGATTCCACAGAAAACATGAGAAAGCAGGCATAGCAACAGGGAAGGTAATTGAAGAAGGCAGAGAGTCATTCCTCTCCAAGTTGCTTAATGAACAGAAATGGAGAATGAATAAGCACACTATCATAGACAGACCAATAGATGCAAAGTTCAGCAATTATGGAATGTATATAGGAAGGTCGGGCATGCTGGTAGATACAGGGAGGAAAACAAATGGAATGAGGACGTTCAAGATGCACGGAGTAAATATGAGCTGGAAGCGGGAGGCGCTTGAGGGTTTCAAACTTCCATGCTACACTAAGGCAGGTGGCAGGAACGAGGCTGCGGCTGCTCTTGAAGCGCTTAAGCGAGGATATGAACCTGTCTGGTTCAACAGCGGCATAACTTACCATCCCAGGCAGGAGTCAGACAGCAGAAGCACATCCATAACAAGCATACCAAAAGTTCTTACCGCAGAGAGTGTCCTTTTCTCATATTATGTCTCTGAATATACGGATTATAATGTAAGAATAGATACTCTTAAACTACGGGCAAGAATAGATGACTTTATAGCGAGAATGATGACCATAGGCAGAAATAAAGGATATAGCATAGGGCTCGACATAGCGTTAGAGGCTATAGAAAAGAAATGGAAGCCTGAAAGAGTTAGGCTTAAGCTAATAGAGAGCTTAAATGGAACGTAGCGTGATTTGGTGAAGGTCAGCCTGATAACTCCTATTGACATAAAATACAGCTACAGAGGCACTGAGTACTGGGTATACGAAGCAGCGAAATATTTGATGAATCGCGGCATAGATGCTGAGGTTCTCGTAACTGAAACAGGCAGCAGGAAGGCATTGAATTCTAAAGCTGCAAGAGAGTTCGCAGAGGTGCCTAGCCGCATAATAAAAAGCTCAAGGCTAAACTTACCAATGAATTTCAAGATTACTACATACAAGGGCTTGCCTGAAGACTCGATCCTTTACTTCCCTTACAGCATATACGATTATGCCATAAACATAGCAAGAAAGCCCAGCAACCAGAAATGGATCATAGGTTCGCACAGCATGCATTTGAAGCATGGGCATATCATAAAAGGGCACCGATGGCTTGAGCTCGCATTGAATGCAATGATGAAGAGTGTGATCAGGAAAGATAATCTTTTTTTCCATGTAGTAAACACAGACCAGGAACACTACCTGGCAAGGTTAGGTGTAAGAGAGGAGAGAATCTTTAGAATACCACTATTTATAGACGTGAAGGGTTTCATGGCAAAACCTGCTACAGGGCAAAAACTGAAGGTTATACATTTAGGTGGAGTAGAGAAAAATGCGGAGGCAGTAAGCAGGATAATAAGCACTCTGATTGAACTTGGACAAATTGGCAAGTTTGAATTTTATCTTATTGGAAAGCAGCCTGAAAGCATAGTGCAGAATGCAACGATGCTCAAGCAGGGAAGCATAAACATATTTCCTAGCATAAGCGAGGCTGAAAAAAGAGCCATGATGAGCAATATGGACGTGATGCTTCTTCCGGCAGTGGAGAATTTTCCAAAGTCAATGCTTGAAGGCCTTGCATGCGGGCTTTACATAATAGCTGGAGAGATGAATCCGGCTTTTTCGGAAGTATTGAAAAGAGGGGCCTTCGGCGCCTCGTCTAAAAACGAGAGTGAGTATATCAAGTCACTGCAGTCCGCATTGGAGATGAAGCGGAATGGAAAACTGAACAAGTATAAAAAATCAAATTTAAAGGCAGCGGAATTTTACGACAGGAAAGCCGTAATGCCGCTTATTGAAAAAATGTTCGGAAGGGTGAGTGGAGCTTGAAAGTTATTTTAGTAGGGAGTAAGGGAGGCTTTACTGCAAGCGGAGGGTTTGGAGTAAAACGATACATGTACAAATTGAAAAAACATTTAGAAGGAATGCCTGAAATAGAAATGCTTGCTGTGGAACGGTCCAACCCAATTCTTCCAGTTAAAATAAATGAAAAATGGGCAGATTTGATACATGTACTTGATGCTATTCCAATAAAGAGGCCTAAGAATATACCAGTAATCTATACTTGCCATGACTTCCATCCTTTTACAGTGCCAGAGCTTAATCCTTACGATTACAAAACATTTAGAGGAATTTTAGGAATGAATTTTAGCCTGCTTCCGGGGTACAAAGCAACTCTTAGAAGTGATGCAATAATATGCAACTCAACACAAACAAGGCAGGAAGCAATAGAGTTAGGATTCGAACCGAAGAGAGCTTATGTATCTAATCTGGGAATAGATGAGCGCTTTATAAAAAGAAGAATTTTGAAGCGTTCAGATATCAATTTCAGAATAGGGTACATCGGGGCACTTAGCACTACCAAAAATGTTGGATTTGCCATAAGAGCAGTTAAACTACTTAAAGAAACATCTATCAGGTTTGATATATGGGGCCTGAAACAGGAGGCGTATCAGGAATTGAAAATACTTGCAGATAATGATATCAGAATAAATTTCAATGGTTTTGCTCCAGAAAAAAATATTGTAAGTATATATGATTCTTTTGATGTATTCGTGCATCCTACGCTATATGAGGGCTTTTGCCTACCGATACTAGAGGCACAAGCCAGAGGGCTACCGGTACTTACTTACAGTAAGGCGCATATACCAAAAGAGGTCAGAAGGTATTGCATAGAAACAAAAAATGAGGAAGATATGGCGCAGAAAATAGAGGAGCTTATGGAAAATGGATATAGTAAAAAGAGAAGAAATCTAGCTAAAGAATATGCAAGGAAATTCACATGGGCAAAAACCGCTGAAGAAACTGCAATGATTTACAGGAAGGTATCTAGTGAATTACGAAATAATTAATCAATAACTTTTAGAATATAGAAGACTTGTGCCTCACTGGATGCTCTCCGGGTATTCAAATTTATTACTTAAAAGTGCAAAATGGTCTGTTGAGGAAAATATAAATAAGCTTTTAATATTATTATATTATGGAGCCTTATAAATTTACGCACTTAGGTTTAGGCGTATATCTGATAGATGTGGGGGCTTTTGAAGACCATAGAGGATACTTTATGGAGGGATATAACAAAGGGATCTTTAAACAGAATGGGATAGATTCGA
>JAJZND010000009.1 GCA_021848025.1 Microcaldota archaeon
AGGGGTGTAAGCAGGGAGCTTCGGCGACCTGTGAGCCTACTGCTACTAAATCCTAAAACTTGAAGCTTTTAAAAAAGCTTCAGCAATATTCAGGCTTCACTTCCATTTCTTTTTTTCTTTGGTTTCAAGCAAGGCTAGTGTAAACTGTATGGGATAGTTCTGGAGCGGCAGCTTTGCTTTGTAATAGAACTGGTCTCTCAACGTCTTTTGGATCCGGAACTGGCAGCTTTAGTTTTAACGCACCATAATTTATTATATCAAACCCAAAAAATATCTTGTGTTATATACTGCCTTGATGAAGATGTTGAGAAATAGGCGTGCAGTATGGCATACTTTTGAGGTCCATAGAAAAAAGAAAGTGAGCAGATACCTAAAGGCGTATGACATGCACACTTTCGGCTCTGTTGCTTAATTTCATAAAAAAATATAAACTCGCTGTAGACTAGGCAGGCTAAGCGACCCATATTGAAACTTCTTCCCAAGAAGTTTTGTGGACTCGGCGATACGCATCCTTATAGCCATGATTAGAAAATGCATTTTTATATATGCAATGATACGTTTTAGTACTCAAACATATTTTTTCCACAGCGCCTCTACTAGAAAGCTACCAAATAATATAGCAAAGAAGATAAGCCAATAATAGTTCCAATTGAAAGCAGCTATAATCCCAAATACCTCGAAGAATCCGACAATTCCAAGAACTGGGAAAAGTATTCCATCTATTTTACAGTGGACTCTACCGCAGCGCCTGGCATTGATGAAGCACCCTATGCCCATCCATATAACAAGTGTGGACCACAGTATGCCTATCATTGTCAAAGACAACAATCTAAGGCTGTATGCAAACCCCCCAATAACTGCCAGTAAGCCTGGACACCACCACATCCAAAAAGCAAAATTAGTGTATTCCAAGTCCTTGGCATTAATTTTATTTGAAATACGTTTAGCCATGTTATCGATCTAGAAAGTAAAGTATTTAACATATTACTAGTAGGGATCCAGACTCCGCTCCTTTGTAGACTTGACCTGGGCTCGGCGATAGGCGGTCTTCAAGTGATGTTTGCACCTTCACTGTTGGTAATTGGACAATCTATATATGTATAGCTATTGATATATGACATATCGAAACTTCACCACAGTTGCATTATAATGCAATGTGCCTGCTATTTGGTTAAAGTTCATCTGTCTGCGGATCGCTTCAGACAGCTTCCTTTCTAACTCTTACATTTTCTTTTTACCCTTGAAGTAACGTTTCAAGTTATGCAGCGGATACGCCCAAAATGCGTCTACGAATCTAAATAATTCGTCCATGCCTTCGGGATTAAGGGAGTAAACCCTGCGCTTCCCTTCTCTCCGTTCGACAACTAGCCCAGCATCTTTGAGGATTCGCAGATGGGTGGACAAGGCTGGCAGGGTGAAATCGAATTTGGTAGCAATCTCACTCGGAGTCATCTCACCATCTATCAACATGAGCAAAACTCGTCTACGACTATCGTCAGCCAAAGCTTTCCACAAGGTTCCCATGCTATCCGTTCAAGTTCATATCAAATAGGATATTGCCAAGAATATAACACTCAGCACGAATTCAAGTAGTATTAGTGCTATTGGTATAGGAAGTTTTGTATGCTTGATTCCTTTCCTTTGCAGCCAATAGGCCAATGCGCCTGTCACCCACGCTATTAGCAGTCCAACTCCGACTCCTTTCAAATACAGAGGGTTTACCATACTATCACGTTTCAACATAAATCAACGGTATGATATATTAATGATTAATTAAATATTTAAATGTTATGCTCTAATACACACTACCTAAAGATACAGCTAAATGCATCGTGGGGGATTCACACCCTTACTTCGTCGTAAACGTGATTTAGACTCGGCGGAATTCGCACCGGCGATTAGGCTTTGAGCTTGAATTGGGACCAGATGTATTATTGCAGATGCAGATCATTTCCGGCAGAGAAATAGATAATTGCATTTGCTGCATCAGCTGTATAAACTTGGCGTATCTCCTTTTCTGGTTGATATTCTGAAGTTGCCTTCTACTGCATTAAAACTTAGCGTTTGGCTATTGAGACACTTTGTAAGATTTATGCAAGTGCCTGTTCACTGGATTATCGGACTTATTGAATAGACATGCTCCGGAGTCTCCAGCCCGCATGTGGAGCATCTCCAGATTTCCTCATTTTTATAGTATAAGAGTTCTTCTGCGCCACGGAGATCTCCGCAGTATGGGCATTTTATTGACTGACCATCTTCAAATACCTGTTTCTTTGATTTGGGAACCTGGCGCTTGCGAATGGATTTTGATGTGTGCACCTTTCGCATTTGTTTAGGCATTATTCACACCCATATATATTTGCTCCTGAAGGCTTAAATCTTCTCCGGCTTCATTTGTTTATCTTGTTGTGACATCCTGCGCCATTATTTGGCTGCGGCAGGAATGCTTAAGTCACTAGCAGGCAGGGTTGGGCTAGCTGAAGATCTTCAGAAAGGTGTCCATAAGCATTAACTTAACCTGTATGCTATTGTCATAGTACGTGGCCGTGCTGACGATAACGAGTCTGGGGTTCTCCTTCTTCTCAAGCATAGGTGAAAGCTGCCGCAGGATGTTTTCCTTATTCATGCGCTGATAGTAGCTGCCAACTTCTACCGGTGTTTCTATCAGGCCGCCTTTTCCCTTTAGATAGACTATGCTCATCTTCATTGATTCTTCGTTGTATTGTACTGCGGCAACCCCGTTTTCAAGGCTGACGTTGTAGAGAGTTATAGCTTCAAGGGCTCCTGCAGGGCCAGGGTAATCCAGTGAAGCGTCTACGTTCTGAAGCGAATTCATGCGTGTGAGTTGCCACCCGCCTTCCATGTCTATTTCATACAAGTCTATGTTGAAATTTATATGTTTGTGAAAGCCAGCCACGCATAACACCGCACGTTACTGCATGTCCTCCCATGTCTGCGTCTGATGCTTTCTCCTTCTGGGCTTGTAGATATATGCGCTTCCCCACTGGTCCTTTGCCTTTACCTTGGTAGGCCTTATCTTTGTGAACTCCGAGAGCGCGAAGGCGTCAGCAGCAGGCTCTGAGGTTTTCATTGGACCCTGCACCGGATAATATTTCGGCTCCTTCTCCACTTCGAGAATATCTATGCATGAAACAGGGCACTCCTCAGGGCAGATCATGCATCCTATGCACTTGCTGACCTGTATCGGGTACTCGGTCATGTCGCTGGAATCTTCAGTCTTGGACTCGGTATCCTCAACATTCCTATGCCTGGCCCTTGTGAAATCCAGCGTATTTACAGGACAGACGTCTCCGCATATTCCGCATTGGATGCATACTTCTTTGTTGAATGTGAATTTGAATGGCATTTTATCATATCTTTTTTGGCACGGCTGCGCTTTGCGTATCTGAAGATTTTGGAGGCAGAGGCTGCAAAGCTGGCGAAGTAGCAGCAGGTGCAGGCGCAGAGTTTACGACAGGCTTTGGCGTAATCGTAGGCTTGCTTTCTTTCTGCCCGAAGGACCATTTCAGCGCCAAGATGCCTGCTATAGCAAGCAGCGCGAAGCTTATGTAGAATGAATACATATACAATGCAGGATTGGATAACGAGCTGAAAGTGTTATAGAAGAAGCCCCATATGTTTCCGCTGCTTGCTGAAACAGTGGAAGGCATTACTGCAAGTGAGAGAGGCGTCTCGGTAACTGCAATAACGCCTATAAGATATAAGCCGGTGCCTGCGCCGAGAAGCTTTGTCACCATTGTATCGTATTTGGCGCTCTCATCGGTATCCTTGGTAAGTATAAGAACGAGGGCAAACGCGTATAGGACAACACCAAGCGGCTCGAACGGCACTGCTACAGGATATGCCATATCTATTGCAGGCATGAAGACTACAAGACCGAGAAGCACAGTGAGCAGCACCATGAGATCGCGCAGGATTATGAAGACCAACCACCACAAGTCTGCGGTAAGTCTAAGTGTGAACTTTCGCAGAATGCGCAGGAAGTAGCCTCTGGCGACCTGAAGCGAGACAGCTATCACCATAAGCAGGCTTAACACAACAGTTATTGTTTCGATTATGTAGATATAGAGGCCTGAAGCGAGATTCTGCGGATTGGAGAACGTAGAGGCGAGTGTCTGTGTAGCTGCAGTAGCATTTGCCGATGAAGCCTGCAGCAATATTGGTATTATGTCGAACATATTTCTACCTCAATTTGCACCTGGGGCTGATTTGTTTCTGGAGAAAGGGGCCCACTGCTCGAACGACCATTTCGTTGCAAGGGCTCCTGCTATGGCCAGCAGCACTACGCATACGTAGAATGAGTAAATGGAAATAGTAGGTGAATTTATGGAATTGAAATATGTGTAGAGGAATCCCCATGGATTGCCAGTGCCAGATGAAACAGTTGGTACTTTTATTCCTGTCAGCTGCAACGGGCTCTGCGTTATGAAAATAAAGCTGAAAACCAAAAGGACCATACCCGTAGTTATCAAACCTGTAAGTATTGTATTGGCCTTCTGATCCTCGTTCGTATCCTTATACAATATCAGCACCAGAGCCGCTGCAAAGAAGTCTACTCCGAGAAGCGAAAAAGGCATGCCTATTACGTAATCTTGGTATGTGCCTGGCCAGAAGAGGGTTACGCCTAGGAAGAGAACAAGGAAGATGCTTGCATCACGCAGCAAGGCGAAGACAAGCCACCATACATCGGCAGCGAGCCTGAGGGTAAATTTCCTGAGTACTCGCAGGAAATACCCGCGCGATACCTGCATTGCAAACGCCAGTACTGCCAGTATAGTTGCAAGCGTAGATACTAGCTCTTCGGTAAAGACTGAGCCCCCACCAGTATAAAATCCAGTATAAGGACTCGAGTATGGATTATACTGCAGCATTATCTGGACAAGTGGAATCATTACCATATACCAAATATAACTAGAGTATAACACTTAAAAACGTTACTGGCTTTTACCGCAATGTTTTCTCCCAAAAATAGTTATACTTTTTACATATCTGGCAGTAGGGTAGCTTTGGCGTATAGCGGACTTGCGTGTAGATTTTTATTTTTATTCTGGCATAATTAATATGGGGATTGCAATGGCAAAGAAAAATGAAACAGGCAGGAAAAGACTGGTTTCTGGCAGGTTATCTGAATCAGAGCCTTTCAGAAGCAGCTCCAGTAGGTTCTTCAATGCACCCATGTTGCATTGGGATTGGAATGCATTCAACCAGTTTCCCAGCATCGACATGAGTGAGGAAGGGGACAAGATAAGGGTAAAGGCAGACATACCTGGAGTTGACAAGGACAAAGTGAAAGTTCACGTGTACAAAGATTCAATATCTATAAAAGCAGAGACAGGAACTGAAAAGGAGGAGAAGGGCAGGAGCTTTTATTACAAGGAACGCTCTGCAGCAGGCTATTACAGAAGCATACCGCTCCCGGTTGAGGTTAATGCAGACACGGCAAAGGCAAAGGTAGAGAACGGCACGCTTGAGATAGTGGTTACCAAGAAAGACGCAACGAAACAGGAGCATCGGGAAGTGAAGGTAGAGTAGAGGCTTTTATAATTGGGCGGGGCTTGGGCTAGTTCAATCAGAGCAGGTTATGCAAAAGGCTTTATTCTTATTATTTGAATTAAGGAGAGAGCAACCGCAACGAGTAATTTGATGAAGGCTATAATTTTCACTACAGATGCAATCTTCGCGCTCATAATAGCCATGGCGAGTCTCTCATTGCTTCTCTTCTTCAATATACAGCAGCAGACACCGTACATCACCAGCTTTACCGGAGCGTCGTCTCTGCTTTCAAGCCTCCAGTCCGCAAATCTGAAAAGCATTGAAAATTCAAGCGAATTCGCATCTATGCTGTACCTCCAGCATTACTCCTCGCATGAATCGTCCCCTACATTTGATGAAAACCCCGGACACTCCGGCTATGTACCTTATGGGCCGCAGTATCCTACTGTCGCGTTTGTATACAGCTATCCGGACAGCTACGATGCGCGTAACATAGGCGTGCCGATAGCAGCTTACGGAAACATTTATTTCATAGCGAATACCTCTAACTATGGGACCGGAATATACAGTATAAACGCCACTACAGGAGCACCTTTATGGAGCCTTAGCACCAATGCCATAGACCTTTTGGCTTACGACAACATGATAGTATATGTGCAGTACACGAGCCTTTCTGCAGGCTATTTCAACATAACTGCACGCTCGCCTTTCACAGGAGCGCTGATCTGGTCCAGGAACATCTCCAGCTATGGATTAAACCAGAAATTTGACATACCTGGCATTGTTGAGTGGGGCGGCAGCATTTATTATTCCACGCAGAATGGAGGCATACTCAAGATCGACCCTAACAACGGCACTGTTGCTGCGCATCTGGCGCAGGATTACTCCTTGCCTTCGATGCTTAGCATACTCAACGGATCTCTTGTCAGCGTTAATTCGGGGCCTTCCACGCTCTCGCTCATCTCCAGCAATTTGGATACGCTCTGGACGCATGTCGCAACCGAAGTCTTCGGCATGAGCACCAATAATGACAATATGATCTTTGCAGGCACAATGAATACAATTAGCGGAGCATCCTACTATTCTTCTTATTTCATAAATGGAACGACAAACTTCCAGCTGCCCACATACAATACTTCTTATGGAGTGGCAAGTGCATTAGGCGTGGTTGTTTACCAGTCAGAGACCACAGGCACAAGCACTATGGCAGCTTACACATATAATGGCGCGCCTCTCTGGCTAAAGGCATTGGGAGGCGGAGGGGACGAAGGGGCAAATATCACTTATATGCCGCCAATAATAACACACAATTACGTTTACTCCTTCTGGCCTTGGTCTCCAGAGACCATAATAGCGCAGAACCTCAGCACCGGCACGGTGGCATGGGAAGTCCAATTGCCCTCTGCTTACGGCGCAATAAGGCATGCTTTTGCAGCTTATGGGCGCTTATATATACAGACATACGGCAACGGGCACACTTACATCATAGCAATAGGAAACCAGTGCGGAAGTTACGATTACAACGCAAGCGTGCTCGCACTTGCTTCGCAGATGTACATTGAAGGGATGAACGGATGTGCAGTAGCGCTTCTGAATCAGGTTAACACCGTCTCTAACTACGGGCTTACTATAAACGGGACCGTGCCTTCCTATGATGAAATTGCATACTTCGATGGATACAACAGCAATCTTTCGCTTGGCTACAATCCGAATATAGGCACAGGTATATTCACCTGGTCCTTCTGGATCAACCCTGAAACATGGAACAATGGCGGAGTGCTGGGAGAAAGCCTCTCTTCGGCAGGTCATCCGTACATGGCTGAAGAGCCCAACTCCATGCTTGAATTCACCATGGATGGAGGAAACAGCAAATATACAACAAATGCCACAATAGGACTAAACCAATGGCAGTATGTGGCAGGCACCTACAACCTTCAGACAGGAGTGATGAACCTTTACGTTAATGGAAATTTGGTCAGCACTGCAAACTCGCTTCCTGGAATATCAATGGGCAACGGGGATATGCAGATAGGCGAGCTTTTTGGAAACCATTTCAATGGCTTTATCTCTGACCTGCAGATATATTCGCAGCAGTTGAACAGGAATCAGATAAGCACGCTTTATTCTGAAGGGATACAGGGGGCACCGTTGGAAGGTGCAGGCTTGGCAGCATGGTACCCTCTTGCAGGAGATGGCAACAACTACGCAAACAACCTGAGCTATGGAAACGGATTCCCATATGATATGTTATATTTGCAGCCGCCGTATACTCCTCCCGGAATAGGCAATTCCTATGGCGTTTCATCTGCAACTACGGTAATACCATTGACAACGGACGTGACTTATTTTGACGGAAACGACAGTTATGTTAGCTTTACTCCGCGCCAGCAAATGAATGCAGCCACAGCAATTCTCTGGATCAAGACAACCAGCAATGGGGCCATGCTCTTCACGCTGAGTTATGGCCAGCCGTTCCTGTTTATGCAGGTCGGCAGGACTTACGGTGGAAATGGAGGAAATCCAGACCAACTCGTTATAAGTATGCGGAGTGATACAGGCAGCATAGTACAGACATTGAACTCCGGAAAGAATGTTAACGATGGCAGATGGCACATGGTCGCACTTGCATGGGACGGATCAGAGGCTTATGCTTATATTGATGGCAAGCTTATGTCGAATATGTCATTCTCAGGCACGCTTGGAGTTGAAGGAGGAGGCGGAAACATAGGCGGGTTTGGGAACGAATTTAATATGACAGGCCTGATCTCTGATGCCCAGCTATATGATTCTTATCTCTCGCCTGCACAGATATCGCAGCTGTACAGCGACGGCCTGGCTGGCATACCGCTTTCAGGGATTGGAAATGTCACCTGGATCTCACTGGACGGGAACCAGAATGGATACACGGGCAGCTTCAATGACTACGCATACAACGTTACTTATACAAAAATTGGCAGTCTGCACAATATTGGTGTTTATATTTGGCACTGAAATTCATTTACAGCATCGCAAAAGGAAGCGCAAAAGCGCAGATGATGACACTGGCAGTGCTTCTTATCTTTATACTGATGATAGCTGAGCTTTTCTCCTTTGTACTGCTTAATATAAGTTATGGAAATATAATACAGTCATCGGCCCTCTCTACCAGCTCTTCAGGCATAGGGCAGCAGCTCAGGAATGGAGCTGACTATTTCGCATATAAGAGCCTTCAGAATGCAATATACACGCTTTCAAGCTATGAGTCCACTCCAGGCCTAAGAAAGGACAACTTCATCTCAAACGCTACATATTATATAGAATCGCTTATGGTAAACGGCAATATACCTGATTCCAACCTTTATTATATAAATGACTCGAACTGGACAACAGGAATGATGGGAGGGCTAACGCTGCAGGATTACAATACCTCCCTTTTCCACAGTTTGAATTCGTCCACAAGGGTCCTGCTTATCAATGAGACAACGCCTGTGCTGTATCAAAGCAGCCCCACAACTCTTTCAGTTAAATATATAGAAAATGTGGTGCTTAATGCCAGCGGCTCTATATATAATTTTACCATACCAGTAAGCACCACAGTGGATCTTAATGGTACTTCTGACATTTTGTCTGCGGAGCGCGGCATAAGTCTGCCTATTCGCTTTGGAAGCCTGGGCAGGCTGGCTCTGCCGATAGGACCTTCTGCGCTCTCAGGCAATGTGCTCGCATACGATTATGGAACTGTGCTTGTGCTGCCAAGCGGAGCATCTTCATGCCCTACGCTTTCCAGCGCATCTGAGTATATACTTGCAGTTCCGAATGCCGGAGCGCTAGGCCCATGCGTGAACAACTTCGGAGGCGTAATAACTTACAGCGATGCATCCACACCATCAGTCCCGTATTTAGTATACTCCGCGTCAAGCAACGTAATATCGCTGCTGCATAATGGGACCAATGTCCTGCTTTATGGTCCGTCACTTTACACGCTCAATATAAACAACATGATAAATGAGGTGGCCAACGGCTATTTCTTCACCTCACCCTACGCTCCTTCGTATCTGGAGAGGGAATCGGGCAACCTTTTCGCATCCTCATCCTCCGGGCTTTTTACCTTCTCCAACTATTTCGAGCAGGTGGCAGATTTTAACCCGTCGCTGCCAAGCAATATAATTATTCCGTACTCCAATTCAATAAGCACAACTGAAGGCGCATTCACAATAAGCTTATGGTTCGAGAGCAATTTAGGAAGTGCCGCAACATTCAACAGCGAGCTCATTGATAGCAGGAGTGCGAGCGCAAATACCTTCGACCTGCAGCTCTGCGGAGCGAATGGATGCGGAACAGGGCCGGGAAACTTAGATGCAGCCGGTTTTTACGGGCACATTGGCGGTGGCGGGAGCGGATGGATAACCACAATCAATTACACTTACCCTATAAGCAAGGGGCAGTGGTATAACGTAATATTTTCAGGGAATAGGAACGAATGGATTCTCTACCTGAATGGAGCAGCTGTGAGCTCGAAGACTCCAGGAGTAATCCTGCTGGCGTTGCCGAATAACGGAATTACAATAGGCGGAGGATATGGCGCGAACCCTTTCAACGGATTCATCTCGAACGTACAGGTATACAATGAAAGCATCACTTCAAGCCAGGCGCAGCAGATATACGAAGCAGGCATAGGCGGAGTGCCGCTGAGCAATTCAGGATTGGTCGAGTGGCTCCAGCTTGATGGAAATGCTAAGGACAATTCTGGATTTGGAAATAATGGGCAGGCCAATAATGTAAATTACTCCAATCCAATAAACTATACGCGAGACGCGATAGCGCCTGCTGACTTCAAGGCCACTACTTACCCCATACCAGGGCTTCTCTCATGCACCTCATCTGCATTATGCGCCACCAATAGCGGCCCTGCACTTTATACCTCTTCCAGCCCGATCACTGCTGGAAATGACGGCCTGCAGGCTGCCTATTTCAACGGCACCTCATACGTCTCTACGCCGCTCAAGACAACCACAAGCTTTACATGGACCGCCTGGTTCAAGGAATACTCGCTTACAGGCCAGAACCTGATAATAGACTCAAATGCTAACTTCGCACAGCTTGGAGTAACCGGCAGCGGCTATGCTGAATTCAATCTGCTCAATCCTGCAGCAAGCAATACATGCGGAAGCGGCTCCCAGACAATCTCACCTGGCGTATGGTACTTTGTCGCGGCAAGTTACAGCCAGGCTAGCGGGGAGAGCGTCTGCTACCTAAATGGCACAGGGAATTCAGGCACTCCGGTAGCAGTTACAACTGCTAATGGAATGATTGATATTTCAGGAAGCGGGGCAGGATTTAATTATTGGAACGGCGAGATTGCTGATGTGAAAATTTATAATGCGTCATTATCTTCACCTGAAATCATGGCCATGTACAAGGAAGGCATAGACAGTATGCCGGTGCAGCCGCAGAACCTTACCGGCTGGTGGACGCTTGATGGAAATGCCAATGACACAGTGAGCACGTATGCAAATCCCACAACAGCTTACCATGTGGCGTATCCGCAAGTAGTAAGCAATTCGACGCTGCCTGGCCCTCCTTCCATAGTGGCTTCTTCTAGTTTCTGGCAGACATTGAATATGGTACCGGTCTTCGCCCAGCACCAGACCTTAGTGACTCCGACAACAGGCTTAGGTGCAATAACGAAGTATGTCACGATAACGCTGACAAACAGCCAGTCGCAGGCTACCCCATATCCGTTCCAGCAGATGCTTGACATAGACAGCCAGGCATTCTCAAGCTACATAAACGCAAACTGGACAAATGTTGAGTTCACAACAGGCCCTGGTTCTACAGGCAGCAAGCTGCAGGCCTGGATAGAGAGCAACGCCACCAATACCGCTACGCACACCATAGTATGGGTAAAACTGCCTGTTGGAATCGCTGCAGATTCCAATACCATGATCTACATGGACTTCATGTCAAGCAACGTCATGTCCTCTTCTGGCCCTACTGGTGAGGCGCCTCAGCTCTCATGCAGCGTGCAGTCCAATACAATATCAGGGTGCGGCAGCAACCAGTACGGAGAGTACGACAACGGCGGTAAGGTTTTTGACTTTTACGACAACTTTGCTGGGAATGTGCTTAACAGCAACTGGACGGAAGTGCTTACATGGAAATGCAGCAGCGGAACTTGCTCTGAAAAAATACCGAACGGCCAGACTCTTGCAAATAATGTTACAGTAGCAACTGAGAACGGGTTGTACATAAACGACACTGGTACAGGATGCAGCCTGTTCTGCAACGGCGCACTGCTTAACAACACCTATTCGACTTCGCTTCCCATAATCTATGACTTCTATATGCAAGATGACTCTACAACATTTAACATGGGATATGGAAGGGACAACAGCGGAGATACGCTTACGCAGAGCCATTCCTATTCCAATGCCTATTTTGAAATATTTTCCGGAGGCTCTGCGTTCGTGTGTGGTGGAGGAGCAGGCCTTGGGCAGTGGCTTCTTGTGAGCTGGGCAACATCAAGCGGCGAGCAGTCAGTATACGATTACTACTCTAATATATGCCATCTTTACGCAGGGGAATATACAGGAACAACGCCACTCAACATCTCGTTCTATACGGTAAACGGGGGCTCCAGCATTTACCACGAATATTATCAGTGGATACGTGCGCGCGCTTATCCGCCCAATTTAGTAATGCCGAGTGTGAGCTACAGCGGAGTATTGTAAGCCTGTGCAAATTTTTTTATTCTGTTGCTTGGTAATATCTGCATGGCGCTGCCGGAGTGGCTTTCGATAAGGCCCGCATCTACCGAGAAGTATGCTGGAATAAAGAGCACAGTAGCTGCGCTTGGACTGCACACAGTCTGCACAGAAGCGCACTGCCCCAATATAACAGAATGCTGGAGCGGAGGCACTGCTACATTTATGGTGCTAGGCGATCTCTGCACGCGAGGATGCAGATTCTGCGCGGTTTCGAAGAAGGCCGTAGGCAAAGAGCCTGACAGGATGGAGCCGAAGAGGCTTGCCTTCGCGGTGAAGGAGTGGGGTTTGGATTACGTAGTGGTCACGTCTGTCTGCAGGGACGACATTGCAGATCAGGGCGCAGGCCACTTTGCAGAATGCATAAAAGAGATAAAGAAGGGGAATCCAAAGGTCATAGTTGAGGTGCTGATACCTGACTTCAGCGGTAACACCGAGTATCTTGGCAAAATAATAGCTGCAAAGCCTGACGTTATAGGCCATAACATCGAGACTGTTGAACGCCTTAGCCCATATGTACGGGACAGGCGTGCAGGATACAGAATATCCTTGGAGGTGCTGAAGGCTTCCAAAGAGCTTGACAGTACCATCTACACAAAGTCCGCAATGATGCTTGGGCTTGGGGAGGAGCACGATGAGATACTTCAGTCTATGAAAGACCTTAGAGAAGCTGGCGTTGACTTCCTTGCAATGGGCCAGTACCTCAGGCCTACCAAAAATCATATTGAGGTAAAAGAGTACGTGAAGCCAGAAGCATTTGAGCGGCTTAAGCAGGAAGCACTCGGGTTGGGGTTCATGTATGTAGCTTCAGGGCCTTTCGTAAGGAGCTCGTATAAGGCTGGCGAGTTCTTCCTTAAGTCTATGCTTGCCTCTGCAAAGGAATAGGCTATCTGCTGAAGTTCCATTCCCTTGTAGAATAAAGGGTGCTTTTGAGCTCTTCAGCTCTCTTTATCTCGTCGTCTTCAAACGATCCGAAGTAGAAGTCTTTTCCATCAGTGAATCCTTTCAACAGCGCGTTGTAGGCTTCTTCCATGCTTGCCTCGCAGCATGCAGAAATTGAAGTGACCCTTTCCTCTGCGCTTTTTATCATCTTGTCGGATATTTTCTCCTTGCTTATATTCAGTAGCGAGAACATGCGGTTCAGGTCGGTCCTGTAGAGTATTGTCCCATGTTGAAGGACAACGCCATTCCTCCTTGTCTGCGCATTTCCAGAAATCTTCTTTCCGTGTACAGCTATATCGTTTATCGGCTGGAACTCTGCTGCTATCTTAAGCTCTGCAAGGCCTTTTATTATCCACTCGCAGATGAACTTATAGCTCTCCCGTATGCCTTTTGGCAGGAGAGGCTCAGGCGCAATTACACTGTAAGTTATCTCACCCTCAGAATCATGATAAACTGCGCCTCCGCCGGTTATCCTTCTTATGTGGTCTACACCAAGTTCCATGCATCGCCCCACATTCACTTCATCTGCCATGCTCTGGAAGCAGCCTATTGAGACTGCACTTGGAGTCCAGGTGTAGAACCTTATAGTGGGGTCTGATGTCTTTGCATGCACGCTCTCCGAAACAGCCTGATCTATAGCCATGTTGAAATAGGCATCGCTTGCCCTAATCGGTATTATTCTCCATCTCATTTGACCGCCATCTTGATAGCCTTGGCGATCGCATCAGGCGTCACACCTATGAGCCGTATTCCGCTGCTTGTTACAACATAATTGATTTTATTCGCTATCTCCGTTTCGCTCTTGTCAACCCCTGTCGCTACCAGGCATTCTTCTATCTCATCAAGTGCACTTTCCGGATATATAAAAAAATCGCCCAGTATCATTACCTTCTTTATAGAGGTATCGTATTCAAGCTTTATCGATACGAGCTTGCCGCCAGGGACCTTGTACCTTGCCGAGCCTTCCATTTGATAGCCTGCTGATTTTGATATTATGAAGAGTGCAAGTGTTAATATAAATATAGGTGGGTAATAAAAAAATACGAGTGGATTTTATGATGCCAGGCCTTGATCCGAGAGCGCTTAAGAGAATGATGGACAGTATGGGTATGAAAAGCACAGAGATACCTGCAGAGAGGGTAATAATCCATGGAAAGGAAAGGGAGATAGTAATAGAGAATCCATCAGTCACCATGATAGAGGTGCAGGGCAACACCACGTTTCAGATCATGGGCGACGTAATAGAGAAGAGCAAACCAGATGCAGAGGTAGAAATAAATGAGGATGATGTAAATACAGTAAAGGAACAAACAGGTATAAGCGATGAGGGTAAGATTATTGATGCGCTGAAGGAGTCGAAGGGAGACATAGCCGAAGCGATAATGAAGCTTAACAAGGAGAAGGACTCAGATAAGTAGCTTGTATATCTGGATGAATGGGACTCCTTTTATGGTCTTGATTTCCTTCTCTGTCACTATGCCAAGTCTCTTGAAAACATCGATTGAGTTTTTCCCGACTGCGTTGGCCGTGTAGATATTCGATTCTTTTACCCTGGAAATGGTAGTTTTATGGTCGAGAAGTTCGCCTTTGTAAAAACCCGCGTACTTATCCAGATCGAGGATCATCTTTCCCTCTTCAAGAACTTTTCCTATATGCTCTTCGTCACACAGAGCTAGCACATCGCCGTTTTGCGTACTGTATTTATTGAAGTAAATCATCGAAGCAACTTAGCCGTATTTATAGAATAGGAAAAGGGTTGAGATGTAAAGCAGGCCGTACCAAAGAAGCCAGACTCCCCCTACGAAATTGTCAACTCCAAGTGCTACATAGCTAAGTGAGAGCAATAAGGCGGAGAAGAAAACCTCGTATAGCGAATTCCTCAGAGCGAAAGCCACTTTTTGGTACCTTACGCGCGAGATGTTGGTGCTAGCCCATAACTTGTTTGATGTCCTTTTCAGATTGAATGCTGCTGCTATTGCCGCCCGCGTCCTTATGAATACGAGCGAGAAATTCAGCACGAATATCATGAGCCCCTTCTTTATGGATTTGAAGTATAGCTTTGTCAATATTATCGGAGTAAGTATTGAGAAGAGGAATGCGAGTATTCCCAGTACCTCAAGCCCGAAGTTTATGTTCTTTCCTTGTATTATGGAAGAGAGCGAAACATTCAGCAGGCTTACCTGTGAGAAGACGATGAGTATTGAGACGATAGTGAAAATGAGCATTATGGTAGATATATAGTTAAGGCCGAATCCGTGCGTCATGTAATCTATCCTTGAAAGGGTTGACATGTTTTTCTTTGACTTGTTGTTTCCGCGAAGCCTCCTTAGCAGATAGAAGAGGAACTGGGTGTCCCCGTAGTTGTAACGCCACTGCTGCTTCGCAAGCTCTGAGAAGGTCTGCACCGGTTTGCCCAGCGCGTATACTTTAGGAACGTAGAGGCTTTTGTACCCTTTCAGACCTGACTCGAAGCTGAAGAAAGTGTCCTCTATTATATACTCAGGGAATCCGCCAAGCTTCTTGAGGTAAGAGCTGCGTATTATGCCGCACGAGCCTGCGAAAATGGCGGTGTTATTCAGCGCCCTGGCCGGCTGTATGAACTTGAAGAAGAGGGCATCGAAGAGGTCTATGGTATCGGAAAAGAAATTGCCTTTGACATACCGTTTCTCGGTCTGTATATACGAGAGTTCACTGTCATCGAAATATGGAAGAAGCTCGCGAAGGAAGTTGTTATTGGTAAGATACTCGTCATAATCGAAGATTGCGAGAAATTCAGAGTCTAATCTCTTGAGCATGTTGTTAAGCGCGCCGGCCTTGAAGCCTGATCTCTTCTCTCTATGCATATAACGTATTCCATTGCTCTTGCAGAAATTCAGAAGCTCCTTCCTTTTCTTCGCATCTGTTGAATCATCAAGAAGATAGAAAGTAAGCTTCTCCTGCGGATAATCCATCTTCTTTAGTTGCAGAAGATTTCGCTCTACAACATCAACATCCTCGTTGTATATCGGCATGGCTATTGCCACGGTAGGGTATTTTGTAAGTGGCTTTAGTCCCTTTTGTATTCTCTCTAGATAGCTGTTGTACAGATAGGAGCGGTAGTAGGAATAAGACGTAAAGACGTTAAAAAATCCGGATATTATGGTAAGTATTAGGAATGAGACCGCTATCGGATACATATAAGCTTGGTTTATAGAAAATATTAAGTAGAATGAAAAGATTGCACCCACTATGGTAAGCATGATGAATGCGAAGACTGCTGCGCCCCTTCCTATAAGTTCCATGTCTAACTCTAATCTCATGATAATCGCTATTGTAGTAACATAGTAGTAATATAAGAATATGATTAGTTACATTTAAAATAATTCTGCATTTTGCCGGGATGGCAGAACCAGGTATAGCGCCAGAAAGCGGCGAAACTCGAGATCTGGTGGCCTTTACGGCCTTCTGGGTTCAAAAGGCTTTTTGCTTAGAAAGCTGGAGGCCGGACAATCCCAGTCCCGGCGCATTATGCTTCCTGCTTAGCCGGAAAAGAGCTTTAGGAGCTCCTCCTTCTCTGCACCAAGCTTGCGTCTTATTGGTTCTATCTGCCTGTCTATTGCAAGGCTTACTGCATTCTTAAGATCCATAGGATGCAGCTTCTTGTCCTTGTACATGTTCTCCAGCTCAGTGTACGATGCGAATTCCACATCTCCACCGTATTTGCTGCTCCTCTCTACCTTGAGGGAGCCCTGTATTGGAAAGACAACATATCTGCATAGTTCAAGGACAGGGTTTTCCTTTACCACTCCTTCCGGAGACCACGCGCCCTTTAAGGTTGATGCTATCTCCTCCTTTGTGGCAAGTATGGAGATGGCTGAGCCTGGCTTTGACTTGCTCATCTTCATCGCGGCCACTATCTCTTCCTTCTCTGCGTCTCCGGCTATTTTAGGCGGTTCGGAGAGCGATGCTAGCAGATGATGGTGCAGAGGTACAATCTTCTTGAGCCCCATGTCATCAAAGAGCTCTTTCGCAAGCATGTGTATGCGACGCTGGTCCATGCCTGCATGCGGTATGTCAGCATCAAGTGCCATTATGTCTGCCGCCTGCATTATAGGATAGATATACTGAGAGACGTGCAGGATCTCGCCTTCTTTTCTGCCTTCTATTATAAGGGTACGTGTTGCACGCGCCATTGTCGTCTTGCTTGCGAGCTGTATTACCAATTTCCAATACTCGCTTCTGTCATTGTACAGGTCTGATCCCAGCACCACTTCTGCTTCGGGGCAGACTTCATTAAATAATTTCCTGTAGAGAGCAGATGCCTTCTTTATCCTCTCCCAGTCGCCACCCAGCTTGTTGTTTGCGACCGTATGCCAGTCCGCCAGGAAGACCTGGGTGTGCACTCCTGCTTTTGCGAGGTCATTTATCTTCTTTCCTGCCACAAGTATGTGGCCCAGATGCGGCATTCCGCTTATCTCAAGGCCTATATAGTGCCTTGGCCTGCTGTTCGTTTCGAAGAGATTCCGCAAAGCCTCCTCTGTTATTATCTCCTCGGTAGGCTCGGATTTTGCCAGTGCGATCTTAGATTCGATATCCATAAAACCATATGTAATGCATGGATTTGCACTTATTTTATACTTGCGCATTATCTAAAAGCATGCATACAAGTTATCGCAGATCCGGCTGCGCAGGCGCAGACGCTTGGAACCATGTCTCCGTGCAATGTTTTTATGTTTTTGCATCTAATATAATCGCAGACCAGCGGCGCATAATATGGCTGAGAATCGTACCCTTATTTCGCAGGATGATGAAGACCTGCTCAAATTTATAGAATCTGCAAGGCCACAAATATACATAGTAGGTGCAGGAGGAAGCGGCTCTAACACCATCACCAGAATATCCGAACTTAACATAGACGGAGTGACTTTGGTGGCGATGAATACAGATGCCCCACACCTTGCAAGGATAAGATCGCATAGAAAGGTGCTGATAGGAAAGAAGATAACGCGTGGCCTCGGGGCAGGCAGCGATCCGAAGCTTGGCGAAGAATCTGCTGTAGAGAGCCGGGAGGAGATAAGCCATATCCTGAGCGACGCGCAGCTTGTGTTCATAACATGCGGGCTAGGCGGAGGAACCGGCACAGGCTCTGCTCCCGTAATAGCGCATGAAGCGAAAGAGGCGGGAGCGCTTACTGTAGGAATAGTTACGCTTCCATTTTCCAGCGAAGGCAGACCCAGGATGAGAAATGCGCTTGAGGGGCTCTCGAAGCTGAAGAGGGCTACCGATACAACAATAATAATACCTAACGACAAGCTTCTCTCAGTGGCGCCTGACTTGCCGCTGAATATGGCTTTCAGGATAAGCGACGAGGTGCTTGCGAACGCAACGAAAGGGATAATAGAGATGGTTACAAAGCCAGGGATGGTAAACCTTGATTTCGCAGACCTCAGGAGCGTGCTGAAGGATTCTGGCTATGCCGTAATAGGTATAGGAGAGGCAAATTCAACCCAGACAAGCGACAGGGCTCTGATAGCCATAGAAAATACCATAAAGAGCCCGCTGCTCGATGTGGACCTCTCTACCGCAAGGAAGGCCTTAGTGAATATAGTAGGAGGTGAAGACCTTACCCTCCGCGAGGCGGAGAAGATCTTCCAGGAGGTATCAAGCAGGATAAGCAACGATGCCATGCTAAAATGGGGTGCGAGGATAGACCCCCAGATGCAGAAGAGCGCCATAAAAGTCATGGTGGTGCTTGGCGGGGTCGAGTTTGCATCGTACACTGAAAGCGGGATGAAGGACACAAGCGAGAAGCTTATCGAGGAGGACCTTGACAAGATCTTCGAATAACTATTTATTCCTAAGCGAGAAACATAATTATAGTGGTAGAAGTGAATCTCAACCTTGCAAAGAAACTGAAGGGCTTTTACTCCGATTCAATGCATATCCTTAGCATAAGCTATAAGCCTGATGTTGATACCTTCAAGAGGACATTGAAGATCGTCTTGCTGGGTATCATAATAATAGGATTACTGGGCTTTATAATCTCCCTCATAATAAAATTTATTACGACGTAGTTCATGGAGATAGAGATAGATTTTACCAAGAATGCACAGCAGAATGCGCAGGACTACTTCTCCAGGTCGAAGAAGGCCAAGCACAAGGCTGAAGGTGCAGAAAAATCGATAGATGAGCTTAAGGAGGCACTTAACAGCATCAGTGCAGCGCCTAAAAAAGGCAGGGTGCTCAGATACTCAGAAAAGGAGTGGTATGAGAAATTCAACTGGTTCTTCACCAGCAATTCGCTGCTGGCAATAGGCGGAAGGAGCGCGCAGCAGAATGAGCTTATTAACTCGAAGTACTTTTTGGAAGGCGACGTTTTCTTCCATGCGGATGTGTTCGGCGCTTCAGTGACAATACTTAAAGAGGGGGTAGGCGCTCCCAGGGAAATTAAAGAGGAGGTTGCGCAGTTTGCCGCATGCTACTCGAGAGCATGGGAGGAGGGCTCTTCCGCAAATGTTTATTCGCTTAAAAGAGACCAGGTAAGCAAGTCAAAGGAGAAAGGCTCGCTTGGAACAGGCAGCTTCCTGCTCAGCGGCGAGCGTGAATGGTACAAGAACGTGCCTCTTGAGCTTGCTGCGTTTACGGAAGAGAAGAAGGAGAAGGTGCACGATGCAACTCTGGAAAAAGTTATGATAGCTCCTCTATCTTCATGCAAGGCGCTTGGAATAAACAACTACATAAGGATAAGTCCAGGCAATACCAAGAAATCTGATGCTGCCAAGCTGATAGCGAAGAGGTTGGGATACGAGGACATTGATTATATAATGCAGCATCTGCCCGCAGGCTCATTCTCAATAAAATGACTTACACTGAACGTAAGGATCATCGCTCCATGCTGCTGTTATTATTATACGTAATATCAGGCTATATGGCATCCTGCAGCTAAGACTGGTGGAATTTATAGAAGAGGTTGCCATATCCGCTTAGGAATATGCGTCACTTCTTCCTTTCGATTGCAGCCTTTATCAGACCGTGCGCCGTTGTAATGTCTTCCCAGCCTTCCACTTTTGCCCATTTTCCCGGCTCTATGCTCTTATAATATGAAAAAAAGTGGGCTATCATGCTCTTGGTGTGCTCGCTGAGGCTGCCTGCTCCGGCAAATTTGCCGAATTCAGGATCTACTTTTTCAACAGGAACCGCCATAAGCTTGGAGTCTATCCCCTCCTCATCCCTCATGAGCAGCACAGCTATGGGTTTTGCCGCTACAAGGGTTCCTGGCGCAAATGACGCACCAGATATTACCATTATATCTATAGGATCGCCGTCCTCTCCAAGCGTGCCCGGTATGAACCCATAATTGAAAGGATACACCATTGATGTATGGAGTATCCTGTCCACTTTTATGACTTCGTGCTTCTCGTCCATCTCATACTTTATATTGCTGCCTTTCGGTATTTCTATAAATGCATTTACTATCTTTGGCGCATCTTTTCCCGCATCTAGCTCTTTCATCCGATATACCTCAGAATTTGTTGGTATATAATCAATTGCATCGTACTTATTAAAAGCCTTATTGTATTTTACCGCATTTCGCAAAATGGCTCGTTTATATTTAAAACATTTTGCCACCAATAAGCTTCATGCCTACGAAATATATAGTTGTCTTAGGTTCGCTGATGAGCGGCCTGGGTAAGGGAGTAGT
>JAJZND010000030.1 GCA_021848025.1 Microcaldota archaeon
CACAATAATCTACGCAGCCCTCCACAAAGGATCACTGAATTACGCATCTGCCCTGGCTAAACGCATACACGATAACAGATCAGCACTCGGCGAGTTGCGCAGAGAATAGCTACCGTTATTTTCAGCCGGACCAACAGGCAATAGCCATCAAACAAGGATGGCGGATTCATGCAACAGGCACCGAAGTCTCGGGCTTCGGCCCATAGCAATCAGTGCGCAGGCAGTTCATGCCTACCTCTCTAAACTTCTGCGCCGGGCCCCACTCCCTGCACCTCGTCAGGTATACCTCCCTACCCACCCATACCTCTTGTCCATAAAGGGCACGAAGGCGCGATCTGTCTCGCTCATCATTGCTCTTCCTGTGGATACTGGCACTCCGACGCAGAATACAGTATACCTGGGCTGGGCTCTCACGCATCTTAGGTTATGCTCCATCAGAAGGTTTTATCTCCTCTTGAGTTTGTTTAGAAACTTCGTTTTCTTCGCTTGCTTTCTCTTTCTTTTTGCCTCTCTTTTTCATGAACTCCAGCACAGAGATCACAACAAAAAATACAGCTATTGCTATCACAAGGAGATACTCGAATGCTGCTGTGACTTCAGGGCTTTGATGCGGTAAATTTGGTGATGGCTCTGGAATTGTTGTAGGTATCGTTGATGCTATTGTGGTAGTAACAGTAGACACATAAACCAGCCTCTGGAATATACCTACAACAGGATCGGAGCTTATAAGGAATGACACGCTGCATGAAGAGTTGTAATCTGTGAAGTTGTTTATCTTATTCCATGTGCCGTTGCTCAGTATGAATGGAACTATCTCTGCATTTTTAATAGGACAAGTATATCCTATTGAGACGTTTATGCTGCTAAACGATGTTGAGTTTGAGGTAATATTGAGGGCTTCTATCTTCGCGTACCCTTGAGGTGGTGGTGGAGTCTGAAGCGTGACATTTTCCATCCTGAGGCGTATTGTAGTAATATTCTTGCTGTATGAATTTATCTGCAGTTTCGCGTCCATCAGATTGTAGTAAAGCAGCTCTGGAAGCATGGAAGAGAAGCTTACATTAATCGGAGAGCTGCTGTTTGTGATGTTCCTGTAAGACTTTGCATTTGAAAAGAGAAGCATTGAAACAGCAGATTTAGAATTTGCAGTATAGTAGATGTGCGTGGGCTCCGCATAGCATGAGGCCCCAGCACCCAGTATAGGAGTTGCTTCGTACGGGAAGAGGGCTAATTCTGTCCCATTTATCGTTACTTCAGTAAATGTTGATTCTATATAGGCATCGGAAACCCGTATTGTTCTGTTGCAGAGTTCGACTGTGAAATTGCTTCCTGCTGTTATACCATATACAAAATAGCCATCGCTAGTATAAGTAACCGTGAGCTTGTTGGAAAATACGCCCGGGCTGCTGCTCGATCCGGAGCTTGGGCCGCCGCCTCCTACTGAACTGCCTGAGCTGCTACCCTGGCTGCCTCCTGAACTTGTGCCCGATCCTGAGACTACTGTGGAATTGGATTGCTTTGAAGCAATTATTACAGAATTCTGGCCGTATGTAGTTAATCCATAATTGTCAGTTAGCTCTTCAATTACCTCGTATCTACCGCTGGCATTGAATGATACATTGTTCCCATGCAAAGTATAGTTGCCCGTACTGGCCGGAACTCCATTTTGGAATACCTCGTATTGGAAGGTATATGGCGGTGTGCCGCCGGTCGTGGTATTTGTGATCGTAATTCTCTGGCCGGTGCTTGCAGAAGTAGTTGAGAGGCTGATGAAGATGCTCGGCTTTGCCTCTATTACTACGTACGGCAATGGAGAAACGACGCGTACCGCAGAAGAAGCGCTATCCGAAACATATGCTACTGTGCCTTTTTGATTGAATACAAGATTGGACATGCTGAAAGATGCTTTGGTTACGGCAAACGTATCTACCACAGAGCTTGTGGCTGTATCAATTACATAGACGCCTGAGCCTGGATTGTATATGTATGCAAATGTGCCTGACGGGTTGAATGTCGCCCCCCACGGCGAGTATATGCCCGATATTGTTGCTATCACAGCATCTGTGGCAGTGTCTATTACGCTTACTGTGCTTGAGCCGTAATTAGCAACGTAGAGAAGGGTGCCGGATGGATTTAACGTTATTCCCATTGGATTGTATCCTACAGGAATAGTGGCCAGCAAGCTGCCCGTAGATGTATTTACTATGCTTACTGTGCCTGCGCCTCCGTTATTGCTGTTGGCAACGTAGAGCGTAGAACCAGAAGGGCTTATGGCAATTCCGGTGGGATAGGAGAATCCTGTAAGATTTTTTACAACCGTATTGGTGGTAGTGTTTATCACGCTAATTGTACCGCTGCCCTTGTTTGTAATGTATAGCATTGTGTCTGATGGGTTTAATGCAATTCCAGAAGGATAAGCGCCTACCCTTATTGTCTTTGTCACAGAACCTGTAGAGACGTTGATTACGCTGACCTGCCCGCCATAATAACTTGTGCCATAAGCGGTAGACCCATAGCGATTGAAGACTAGACTTGAGCTTATGCCTAAAGAAAAGGAATTAACAGGCATGCCTGTTGTTGTATTTATTTCATCTATAGTGCCGCTGCCTTCGGTGACATAAAGCATATTCCCGGATGGAGGGATTGAGAGGCTTCCTGAACCTCCACTTACATTAATAGTATTTATGACTCCAGCGCTCGGTGTCTCTGTGGAATTGACTGTAGCGCCAAGTTTATCTGTAACTGTAACCTTTGCAATAGCAGGAGTATGTGGATATGATGCAGGAACCTTCCATGTGAATGTGTATTCTGGAGATGCGCTAACTACAGTAAGGTTCGCCAGCATTTCTCTGGATAGGAGGCTGCTTACAACCGTGAAATTGTAGGTATATGGAGGAGTGCCTCCTGATTCCTGCGCAGTGAAATTCTCTTCTTGCCCCGCATCAAGCACAGTAGAAGAGAGTGCAAGCGTTGGGGCTGTCAGATTCTCTACAAGTATGTTACCGGTGCGCGGCGAAGCTACCGCATTAGATGAGGAATCAGTAATTATTACGTTTGCGTAAAACATGCCTGATGAATTCGTATTCCATGCAAATGTCTCGGCTCTCTGATAGATATTGCTGTACTGTTTGCTCGCTGCTATTCTTCCTGAAGAGGAGTTGTATACAAAAAACTCGTAGGAATAAGGGGCTGCGCCTCCTGTTACACTTGCATTAAAAAATATGCTGTGGCCTACTGCAAGCACATTCGGTGTGGCAGAGATGGATGGTATTGACATAGGAACGTAAGCCGTTATGATGATATTTGCGGTATCCGGCGGGTAAGCAGAATTTGAGTCTGCATCCGTTACAACGACATTGGCATAGAAGGTGCCGGGAGACGTGGGCGTCCACACAAAAGTATTGGAGTTTAATTGGCTTGTTTCCACCGCATTAGCCACAAGCGAATTGGTTGCGGTATTGAAAACTCTGTAGTCATAGGAATATGGCGCCTTTCCGTACTCTACCGTGGCATTTAGCATGATATGAGAGGAGACAGTTCCAGATGCGGGAGAGGCTGATAATGTTGCCAGCTGAGGCATTACGTACGACTCGTTGATTTGAGCAAGGTCAAAGGTTAATCCCTGGGGACTTATTCCTGTAAAATTGCTTCCTGCCGGGTCTAGGAAGCCTGCCTGCACATTTACAACTGCTCCGTTCGGAGAGGTATACGTTATGTGATTGCCCATTCCAACAGCGTTGCTTGGCGATGCAGTATAGTTTATATCCAATGGCGCAACTCCGCTCCATGTGCCTACCGAGGCATTTACTATGCCAAAGGAAAAGGTTGCTGGAGGTAGGGTATTGCTAACCATGGTGCCTATTGAATATGTATAGAATTGCTGTGGACCGGATATATTCTGCAGGTTGGAATTGTATGTTTTTGTCAGGGTAAAGTTGACTGAGGAATAGCCGCTGTTGTCGTATCTTACCGGAACGTTGGCAGGATCCGTTAGATAATAATTTTGATATGAAGAAACAGGGCCGTAGAGAATCAGACTGTTGGGAATACTGCTCAGGTATGCCAATTTTACAGCGTTGCTCGGATTATTGTGCGAAACATCCCAAACTGAGACGTTTACTGAGCCGATAATGGGTCTGTTGAAGTATATGGCAGTGACATTATATAGTTCTGGTATGAGTAGCGTGCCCGAACCCGATGTTATGATGTTGGAATATGTGGATTTGTATGGCGCAAACCCTCCGTAACTCTTAGAAGTGTTTGTATAGCCTGAGACATATATCCTAAGCGGGTATGCAGATGAGACTGTATTCCCGAGTATATCCAATGATACATTTATCAGCGACCATGCTTGAGAGGGAGGCATATCCACTGAAGAATGTATTGTATTTGCGCTTGGTTGGCTTGCATTTGCAACTTCATTAAGCTCGAACGGATTAAGCACGTAGAAGACGCTAAGCGATTTCTGGCCGGGATACTGGAAGGAGCCGTTTACATTGCTTGTTATCAGAAGGGTTTGCGAGTACTCGGAAATGTTGGTTATATTTATGCTGTATGCATCTGGGCCTATCCGTCCGAGGTTCTGATAGGTTTTGTAATCAGTAGCAGTGCTTATGCCCAGATGATCATAGGTAATTGTGCTTGCAGTTGCTGCAAGCGTCGCACCCACTAACGTAGAGAGCAGAAGACAGAATAATAAGGCAGTAGGGCGTCCGGGCAAATTGGCTACACCTATCTTGATGGATATAACGGACATTTGGTTATTTATGTTTTATAGTTTTTATTTGAATCACGGAACTGCTCCGAATAAGCTTGCGAAGGTAGTTAAGTTGGCGACAGCATTAAGAACTGTATCGGTAATTATGATGCTCCTGGTTACCATGGTTTATCCAGGTACGGTGCTTGCATTACCTCCTCCACAAAATGCGCTTGCTACAGGTGCGATTTCTGCACCTCCCGCATACATATGCGGCAATGCACTGGAACTTGCCGGACCTTCCACACAGCCTACAGGTTCAGTCGCAATAAATACTTCTGAAAACATCCAGACTATCATAAATGAATATCCAAACGGTACTACGTTCTGGGTAGAGCCAGGCATACATTATCTTGGCCCGGGCGTATATAATCAGCTTTCGCCAAAATCGTATGATACGCTCATAGGTGCACCGAATGCGATAATAGACGGCCAGCATGAAAATGAGTATGCAGTCTCAGGTGGAAAGAACGTTACAATAGAATATCTTACCATCCAGAACTTCGGCGCACCTTATGCTTCACTGCAGGAGGGCGAAGTCAACCAAGGGGCGCAGCCTGGATGGAAGGTGCTCCATTCCACCATAAGGGACAGCGATGGGGCAGGGGTGCTTGACGCAAGTTATAACAATGACAGTTACGACTGCCTTACACAGAACGGGCAGTATGGATTCCAGGGCGCAGGGGGGAGCACAAACATAACGCTTACACACGATGAAATCTCGCTGAATTCGGTCGACAATATAGATGGCGGCACGCCATACGGATGCGGTTGCTCTGGAGGGGGCAAATTTTGGAATGTGTATAATGGCATTGTTGCATATGACTATGTACATGGAAATTATGGGACTGGACTCTGGGCAGATACGAACAACATGGGTTTTAACTTTAGCAAAGACTATATAAGCAACAATCAGGGCACTGGCATCACTTATGAAGTAAGCTACAATGCGAAGATAAACCAGGACACGTTCATAGGTAATGAGAAAGCAGGGGGCGTATATCAGTCGGATTTTGCTGCTCCTGCCATATATATTTCTGAAAGCGGCTCGGATCCGTATGTGAAATCGCCATTTAATAAAACATTTAATATAACGAACAATACATTTCTGGACAATTATGGAGGGGTTGCGGCTTCAGAAAGCCCGGCAAGATACTGCGGGCATTCTACTCCCGGAACATATTGCAACCTTGCTGCGGTGAGTCTTGGCTTTAACCAATCGATATGCACCAATGCAACAATAGTCGACGCAAATCCCGGAAGTACATTGTACTGGGAGTGCCATTGGAACACGAGGAATGTGATTGTAGAAAACAATTACATGCAGTTCAACTATACGCAGGCAGGATGCAATCTGGGTGCAAGGGACGTATGCGGTATGGAAGGGCTGTTCGCAGATACGGTAGGGGATCCAGAATACACCTGGAGTGCAGTAGCCAGCAACGTTACATTTTTCTTTAACAACCATTTCAACAACAACACTTACATTGGGCAATGGCTCTTCTCTCCCTGCGACCAGGGAGGCATGCTCAATTATACCGTATGGCAGACCAACTACGGACAAGACAGAGGCAGCTTATTCAGCAATGTTCCTGATACTTCAGGAATCTCTCTTGGCGGAGGCTGTGGTAATATAGATATTTCCAATACATCGTCGAACTATGTGCCTGCTCCTGGTGCTTCTGCCGCCTTTAGCGATTATATAACAGCAAATGGCATTACTTTTAAGCTAGGCTATTCGACTGTAGGAAGCAGCTATAACTCAGTTTCTCCATGGCAGATAGGCATGTCTGCAGGAGATGAAGAGGGCTTATATGCACCTAACGGCACAATGATATACTGGTTCAGGACCAGATCATATCCGCCTAACGGGATATTGCCAGATACAAGCTTAGGAGCTGTAAACAGCGGGTCGCCGAATGTGCCTCCAGGAATATCTGCTTACGTTCCTATTACATTTACCAACATGCAGGATTCTGCTGTGGCTGCCAATTCGCAGCTAGCGATAGGCGTGAATAACGGAAATGTAACAGGCTTCAATGCAATTGCATACCAGCCTTATGAGGCATGCAATCTTGACAATGCCGAATTCTTCCTTTCCAATGGCACGGTGCTAGATAGCTGGATGGAAGGAAACATTATGAATGAGAATATAGCAAATGCAACTTGCACTTCCGATTACTCTCCGGATGCGCTTGCAAGCAGCTCCAATGTGCTTTACTGGGTAAAGATACCTACAGGTTCATTCCTTCCTGCGGATACGGGCACTCCGACGCAGAATACAGTATACCTGGGCTGGGCGGGCAAATCAGCAAGCTTACTCAGCAATACAGTTACAGGGGAAGCACCGCAGCTTTCATGCCAGGAGCCATGGAACACAGAGACAGGATGCGGCTCGGGGAGATATTCTTATGGGTATTATGACAATGGAGTATATGTATTCGGAAACTACATTGACTTTGCTGGAACGACGCTGCCAAATGGTACATCGGTAAGTTCAAGCTTTGGAAGCATAACAGCGGACAATGGGCTTATCATTAAAGGCGGCACCGCTTACAATGGAAGCGAATACAACAATGATCTTTTCTGGATAACCCCTTCCCTTCCAACGGTCTTCGAATTCGGAGGCACTTTCACTACCAGCCCTAGAGGCAGTACAGAGGCATGGAGCAACTTCGGCACTCAGAGCGACTGGAACAACGCCTGCACACCTGCAGCAATGATCAGCTTTAATAATTATTATTATCCAAACAATGGCGCTTCGCCTAACTCGATTATAGTCAGCGTTGAAGAATGGAGATGTTAAGAAGCCAGGGCAGCGTGCATGCAGGTTATGTTCTGTTCCCTCAATCTGCATGCCCTTTTATTTTTTTGCATTCAGATATAGTCGAGGAATGTGGCCTACAAAATCAGCATTGGAACTGCAATTGCGCTATGCCTCAGCGCCATAATAGGGGATACCCTTTTCGTGGTTACGGGCATACCCATCTACCAGGCGGGCTCTTGGGCAATAGTAGCCTTTGTGATTGTAGGGATAATTGCCATAGTAATAGCATTGCAATTCGGTGAGCTCGGGTCAATAATGCCAGGAAAGATAGGTGTTGCTTATTCGTATGTCACCAGGCCTTTCGGAACCGAACTGGGTTTCATAACAGGAATCTTGCTCTTCTTCAGCTACTGTGCAGTGGTAGCCGCAATAACATTCAGCTTCGGCGGATATCTTCTCTTCCTTTTCGGAGTCTACAGCACTGCGGCACAGATCACAGTGGCAGCTGCGCTTATAATTGCAATCTCACTGCTGAACATGAACGGAGTAAAAAAGACTGCCGGGCTCAGCAGGATGCTTATAGTTATAACAATAGGCGCAGCAACGATCTTTTGCCTCTATGCCTTTGTGCATGCGGTGCAGCATGCTAATTTTGCATACAATTTCGCAAGCAGCGCCAGCCAGAACACATTGACTGCATTCGGTGCTGCGATTACCACAGTGGTATTCGCATATGCGGAGTTCGAGACGGTAACGACCTTCACAAACAATGTGAAAGGGCGCGGGAAGGCCATGGCGAAGATACTTATCTATTCGATACTTATGAGCATAGTGGCCTACTCTGCAATCGCCATAGGCCTGATCTCCCTTGTGCCAGCCTCTAAATGGATTTCTTCTTCAGAGCCGCTCCTTTACGCGCTGGCATATGTGAATGCGCCGCATTACCTGATTGCCATGATAGGTATAGGGACACTGCTGGCTATCTCAGCAGCAGCTATAACAGTAATCCATACTGCATCGAGGATTATTTATCAGCTCGGGATAGACGGCCTGCTGCCGAAGTTCACCAGGAAATATGACGATGGCAGAGATACTGCTGTAAATGGCATAGTGATAACCATGGCCGTTTCGATACTCTTGCTTTTCTCTGGGAATCTTTACCAGATTCTCTCAATAAGCAACTTCGGGATAATCTTTTCCTGGATAATGGCATGCATGGCAGTGATAAGCCTCAGGAGGCATAAGAAGGACGGGGCATTCCGCATGCCCCTGTATCCTCTCCTTCCAATAATAGGAGTGATTGTATGCATAATCTTCATGCTTGGGCTGCCGAGAGAAAGCCTTGCCCTGGGCGTAGCCATGATACTTGCACTTCTAGTGCTGTACTACAGCATAGTCGAGATAAGATATAGGGATGTGCCGAGAATAAAGCTCTTTGACTGAGCAGACCTCCAACGGCCTTTTCACATATCTTCAGGCTATTGTCACAGGAAGTGAAGACCTAGGCTTGCTCTTGTATGAAGCGAAGATGCCTATGGACATGACCAGATTCGTAACAAATATTACAAGGAACATCAAATCAGCGAAGCCAGGTATCACTATGCCCATCGAGATTGCCACAGTGGCAATCACTGCAGGGGAGAAACCTCGCGCAACATCGAAGGATATGACTCTCTTTATTAGGGTATTGCGTGGCTGATCCTTCGGTATAAATCCGCCGATTATTGGAATAAAAATCATCCTTAACAGGACAATGATTGCTGTAAGCAGTATTGCTATGACAACAGGCAGGATTGTTAATGCTGAAATGCTGAAGATCATGCCTATGTAAACGAAGAAGAAGGTGCTGGTGAAGAAAGCTATCTCGCGCTGGTAATTTTTTATGTAGTTTATGTTGGGTATGGTGAGGTATTTTTTAATTATCTCCCCAGCAGCACCTTCAAGTATTGCCGCTGCGCTTGAACCTGCCGCCTTCGGCCTGGATGTGTTCTTGAAGCTCATTGCATTATTCCCTATGTTTGAGAACGCCAGGCCAAATGCGAAGATGGTTAACGCTCCGCTTAATCCGAATACCTCAGACAATCCATACGTGGCCAGCACTATGGAAATTGTGAGCATCCAGCTGTACATCCTTATGAAGCGCCTGAACTTGTTAAGGATATAGAGCCAGAGTACCGCAAGAACAACGCCCAGTACTACTGATCCTACTATCACTATTAAAAGATCTGTGGCAAGAGCGCTAGGAGAGATAGTAGCACCAGCCAGCACGCTAAAGAGGAAAAGAGGCACTATAAGAGAGAGGGAATCTGTTGCGACGCCTTCGTACATGAGCGAGGTCTTTATCTCAGGAGGTGCATCTACAAGCTTAACAAGCGTAGGCACGGCCACGCTGCTTGGGCCTGCAAGCGCAAAGCCTGCTATCAGCGCTTCCACAATGCTCCACCTCAGCGCCAGATAAATACCCAACGAAAGGAGAATTCCGGTGATTATCTCTACGACAAAAGTAAATTTGGTTGCCTTGACTATAACTTTGCTGAGCCGGAAGATGTTGATGTTCAGGCCTGCCTCGAAAAGGACAAATGAAATTGCAATGGCGCCTACCAGCGGTGCCAGGCTCGAAAATGTGCTGCCCGGAGCCGTATTTATTATTCCCAGTATTGGGCCTACTATCAGTCCTATTATCATGAGCGGGAGTATGTTTGTTATGCGCAATTTGTCAAAGAGCGCATTTACTATGAACCCAAGGAAAGAGATGCCAGCTATGAACAAGAAAAGAAAATTAACGTTTATCACGCAAACCACTTAGAATTTATGAATAATATTACTTAAACCTTGCTAAACCTTGCTTTTTGTATGCTGGGCCTGGTTAGGCCCTTCTTTTAGAGTATTGCATTCCAAAACCGGGTCTTTTCTAGTACTCTGATGCAATCTCTAAAGTATTATGCATTCCGGATAGATTTCATGTGCTTATGAGAGTTCGGCTAGCGCCCGTCTTTGGCATGGCCAAAAGCGCAGAATCCTGCTCTTCCTTGGATTGACTACAGGATATGCCCGAGCGCGAAGCAGCAAGCATAGCCGTTCTTCTCACAGCGTATCATTTAGCCTGCCGGCACTTCCCGGTGGCCCATACACTGGCATCCCATATATTTTATATCCAGAGAAAGAATCTTACGGAAACATTTATACAAGTTTATGCTGTAGGGATAGACGTATAAAGTGAATTTTATGATAAAGGTAAGGGATTTTGACCTGAAGCTTAGTTTTGAAAGTGGCCAGCCGCTCACGTTTTATGGCGATTACTCCAGAAATGGTAACTTAGAAACTCTCAGTTACGTGACCCAGCAGGGTGCGATAAGCATCTCGTGCACTAAAGGGAAGGGCGGCTTCTCAAGCATATCTTATGATTACACAGGCAATTACACGGATAGAGAAGCAGAGAAGGAGGTTGTCTGCAGACTTGGCCTGGATCACAGAATGGAAAGCATTTATGCCAGTATAAACACAGATATGCACATAGGTAACGCGATAAAGAGCCTGCATGGAATGCGCATTACGGGCAATGAGCCTTGGGAAGCAACATTATGCTTCGTGACTTCCCAGTTCAACAACATAAAGAGGATTAGAGGTATAGTCAAGTCTATGATCAGCAAGAATGATTATGGTGTGGAGACCGAAGAAGGAGAAGCAAGCATCTTTCCATCTCCAGAAGCAGTTTCTAGGATGAGCATAAGCGAACTGGCAAGAAGCGGGGCTGGCTTCAGGGCCAAGTACCTCAAATCGGTTGCTGAGGAATGCGCATACTCGTTCGATCTCTCAAAGCTAAGGAACAAGAAGTATAGCGAGGCGAAGGAGCAGCTTCTGCAGCTTGACGGAGTTGGAGACAAGGTTGCCGACTGCATACTCTTGTATGGCTATGGAAAATTTGAAGCTTTCCCGATAGATACATGGATAAAGAGGACTATGGAGCAGCTCTATTTCAACGGGAAACAGGCAAGCATACGGCGCATACATGAAATGGCAGAGGAGAATTGGGGGCCTTATGCCGGCTATGCACAGCAGTATCTTTTCCATGCGGCCAGGCTGAAGATGATTGGCGCAGGAAAGCACGTAGTCAGGTGAGTCCCTGGCTCTGGAACCGATGGACGGGATCGAAGGCAGGCTAATACGCATGCAGGAGGCTCGCGATCGCATCTACTCCTCTACGCTTGAAGTGATAAGAATATGCGGGAAATCCATAACGCATGTGCATGCTGGCAAGATAAAGGAGGCTGAACTTCTCTTGCGTGAAGCGAAGAAGAAGCTCGATCTTTTGGGAAAGACTGAGAAAGGCAATGAATATTACACCCTACAGGCGCACCAGGAGTATGTTGAAGCGTACATTGTATATAATATAGTAGTAAAAGGCAGGGTGCCCGCCCTGGAGGAAATGGGTGAAAGCGATGCTGCTTACCTTCTCGGCATGCTTGATGTTGTTGGTGAACTCAAACGCGAGGCGTTTGAGTGCCTGAGGAAGGCGGACGTGAAAAAAGCAAGAGAGTATTATGGAATAATGGCGGAGATCTACGACTCCACAAGACATATGCGTTTTTCAGATTCAATAACTCCGGATCTGAGGAAGAAGCAGGATATGGCAAGAATACAGATGGAGAGCACCTCTACCGAGCTGCTCCGTTTTGCAGGAAGATGAAGGCCAGCTTTGTTTACGATGACAAAACAAAGTTATATAAGTATTAAACTACAATGGATAAGAGGTGTTAATGATGGGAATATCCAAAAAGATACTGGGCAAAATGGACAGGCTCCTGGATTTCGAAGTTGCATATGCACACTGCGACATACCATGCGGCATATACGACCCGCATGCTGCACAGCTGGCAGCACATACTGTTGTAAGGATGGACATGTTAATAGCTGATCTCTCCAAGGCAGACGGCGCAAGCCCCGAGACAAGAAACAAGATGATAAGATACGTGAAGGTGAAGGAGGAGCATGCAGAGATCTGCAAGCACGAAGTTGCAGTAATATGGGGAGACTACATGAAACCTGAGCATGCCAAGGCTAACCCTGAGCTTCATGAGCTTGTCTGGAACACGCTCAAACTTGCCGGAAAGGCAAAGCAGAGCACAGACATAAAGGATGCTGAAGCGCTGCTGGAAAGCGTGCAAAAATTTGCCGAGGCATTCTGGAAGACGAAGAAAATAGAGACGGTCCGCGTGAAGTCTTTCTACCCTACTGAGCGCACTTTTGTGTATCCGAAGGTATGACCAGGCAGCCAATGATAGCATGGCAAACTTTCCGCTAAAGATCTTCAAGGTAGCGGACCGCAGCATGGAGCCTAACATCTCTGAGGGCGATTACGTGCTTGCAAACCTTTGGTCTAGAAGGTATTCTGAAGGAGATATTGTCGTGCTAAGGCATCCGACCAAGGACATCATGCTTATAAAGCGGATAAACAGAATAGAATACGGCAGGTATTTTGTCATCGGAGACAATACGGAAAGTAGCGAGGACAGCAGGAAGTTTGGAGCCTTGGATCCTGCAAAGATAATAGGGAAGGTAATCTGGAAAGCGGGTAACTGAAAAACATGGGCAGCATGCACACTGCATGTTGCTTCTCTCAAGGCTCTCTCGATGCATTCGCCTTTCGCTAATTATACAAAGCGAATTTAATACTATGTATCAATATAGCAGTGGAGGTTTGGATGGAGAGAGAAAGGTGGATGCAGTTAAGGCACGTTACCGGAGAGATAAAATACTATCAGGGGAAGGCAGCGAGATCTGCTGCAGATGGAAATGATGTTGCTGGTATACACGCCAAAGTCTCGGATCTTGCACGTAAAGTGGCATTCAATTCGTCAGATGAGAAAACAGCATTGAAGTATCTCAAGATAGCACGCCGCAATGCTGCTATGGCAGGCGAGGTGGGTGCAGGCGCGTTCCGGGAGCTTGATCTGTATTTAAAGGTGGAGAGCGTCTTCAGAAACAGGATGTCAGGGGTGCAGAGCAAGGATCTGGCGATCTTCAGGAGCGCCGTGAATCCGAAGCTTATCGCCAATGAGGAAAAGGCGTGGAATGTACTTGGCAGGACTCCAGACAGCAGTACGATAGCCGAAGCCATGCCAAAAAAGATTGCATGCTGGAACGAAGCATATGAAACGTATGAATATGCTGCACGGGTCAGATTGCCGATGGCAGAATTGATGAGCAGGAATGAGGCATTTGAAGTAATACACGAAGCGCTGGTCATCTTATTGAGCTTGAATACTGCACAGAATCTGCGCCTGACGGAGAATAGGTGGGTGCCTGCAGGATGGGAAAACGAGCTGCGGAGAGAGGGGGATATGGCGATAGGGTATAATGCAGGATTCTACGTAAAGACAAACGCAAGAGGCTACATTGAGATTGGGGCTGTTGCCTTCTTCGAGAAGGAAACTTTCAGGGAAGCAGCGTCTTTCATAGACAAGGTAGCAGATAAATTAGAGGAATTTTACTCCATAAAGGAGGTTAAATCAGAGCCTAAGGCAAGGCAGAATGCTACTGCAGGAGCGCAGACGGTATGATTCAGGGCAATCATGAGAATAACTTCAGCTAAAAGTCTTGTTGAAGCTACGCCAAAAATAAATGAGCATTGAACATCTTGTCCTGCAGCTTGCTTCAGGCGATACGCTTCAGGCCAAGCCTGCTTGAGGCTACTTATGGCAAAAGCTTTTATACCTGCTTTGCATAAATTCTATCTGCAATTATATAGGTGCTAATTATGAAACTCAGGCCTTCCAGAACTATGAGGTCGCTTTCCAGCCAGTCATGGAGCAGGTATTCTGTTAAGAAGCCAAGGAAGAATTATGTTAAGGCACTGCCGCATACAAGCCTTCTTATCTTTAGGATGGGATCGAACAAAAACACTTACGACACCGAATTCCTCCTATGCTCAGACCAATACATACAGCTCAGGTCTAATTCACTGGAATCCGCGAGGCTTGTAGCAAACAGATATCTTGAGAACGAGCTTGCCCAGGGTTTCTTCATGCAGATACTTACTTACCCGCATAATGTAATAAGGGAGAAAAAGAGAGCTACAGGAGCAGGAGCAGACCGTCTTTCGCAGGGTATGTCTATGTCCTTCGGCAAGCCCATTTCTATCGCTGCCAGGATAAAGGAGGGGCAGCCAGTAATACTTGTAAGGACAATGGCCAGCAACAAAGTGCATGTGAAGGAAGCTCTAAGGCGCGCAGCTTCGAAGCTTTCCGGCACTTACTCCTTAGTTTCTAAGCCTATTGCCAGAGCAGTAGAGCAGAAAGAAGATGCGTGATTCTTACAGTTATATTGCGATTGGAGTGAAGGGGACTCCTGTCTTGTTTTTTGTGCATGTTGTACAATTGCATTGGCATGTTCAATGATGTGCGGCATATGAGAAAATATATGCATGCGGCAGGTGCTGTCCTGCTTGGCGGTGCACTAAATCTGGGTGTTGCAGTACCCGCAGCGCAGAGATCTGAAGTGCTGGAAAAAAGTGCATCGTATAAACCATATCCGGTAGGGATTGTTAGCTTCGGCAACGCCATAAACGCAAATGCAAAATATGCAGGCTCTCTCTGCAATGAACCTGGAAGCAGGTGTGTTATTGCGCCTGACGGCAGACTTCAGCCGCTTGGAGCTGATACTATGCCGGTCTTATCAAACTCGATTGAGGGCATTGCTTATATCCGCTCTATCTCAGTTTCTGGCGAATACCCAAACAGCAAGTTGAAAGTAGAGTGGCCGGCTCAAAGCGCAAGCCTTCAGCTAAACGGCCAATTTTTTGTAAGGAATGGAAGCACATGGTACTTTTACTGGGTCCAGAATATGGCTGTGTTTGATACATCATCACATGCACTCTATTTCATTGACGATGCTTGGACTGAAGGCTCCTCGGATCCCTCAAGGCCAGGCATGGCTTATGAATACAACAGCATGTCTGGAAAGAATGGCGGAAAGTTCCCTGCAAGCAAGGGCGCTTATTATTACATACATGGCACAATTATCCCGTTAACCTATTCGCTTCCTATGAAATTGTCGTTGCTTGAGAAGATAGCTGATGGAACACTCAACTTCCAGTACGAGATTGGCGCTTCAGTTCCTGTCACGTTTGACAGGCTAAGCATAAACATGCCGCACACCGGAGAGGGCTTCTTCACATCAGGCAGCAGCAGACTGGCGAGGTATGACTTTGGAAGAGTGTATACCGGCCTTGTCTTTGCAGGACCGGGAGGGGGTGAAGTCTCTGCCTTCTCTTCGATGAACGCAGCCATTGGAATATATTATGGAACAGAAAGGGGCATGATGCCCTACACTGAAGTGCAATCCGCTTCTGTCGCAGGATATACCGGAGCTTATAGTACCGGCGAATCCGTAATGGACTTGCAGAGCAGCAGAAGAGGCGATGGAAGCATAGTGGTCGCTATCGGCAATCCAGCCAGGTCGTGGTACAGTTATGGCAATAGTACCAATGCCTTGAAGGACCTGCTTAGGCAAGGCCATGCCTGAAGTGTCGCTGAGCTTGCTTCCTGCAGGCAAAGGCCAGCTGCAAGATATTTATACCAGAATATGCTTATTACGGTACTGTCTACTATTCCCAGTGTTATGCATGAAGATATTGCTGCAATTTCCTGAAGGCCTCAAGCAGAAGGCCTTAGAGCATGCAAGGAAGCTGGAGAGCGAAGGCAATGAGGTCTTCATCTCTGCTTCGCCAACCTACGGTGCGTGCGACCTCGCAATTGACGAAGCAAAGAGGATAGGCGCCGAGAAGCTGGTGCATTTCGGGCATGCAGAGTTCCACCACGTGGACTTCGATGTGGAGTATGTGAACTACAAGATAGATGCGCCGCTCTCGATACTTGGAAGGTCGCTACCTGCACTTGAGAATTTCAGGAAAATAGGGCTTGTTACAACAGTACAGCACATCCATCAGCTTGACGAGATAAAGATGTTCTACGAGAAGAATGGAAAAGAGGTAGTAATAGGCAGACCTTACGGATTCGCAAAGACAAATGGACAGATACTTGGATGCGATATAGGAAGCGCGGCCAGCATAGACCGGAGCGTGGATGCGCATGTATACTTCGGAGGGGGCATCTTCCACCCGCTTGGCGCTCTACTGAGCACAAGCAAGCCTTTTCTTGTTATAGACCCATTCCATGGAAATATAGAATTTATAGACCATTACAGGGAGTCGTACAGGAAAAAGAGCAACGGCAGGATTGCCGCATCAGTAGGAGCGAAGAGGTTTGGGATAATAGTAAGCACAAAGAACGGGCAGTATAACCTTAACCTTGCAAAGATATTGAAGAACAGGATAGAAGCAAGCGGCCTTGAGGCAGCAATTCTTGTCTCAAACAACATAGACTTTGATTCGCTGAACAACATGCGCGAGTTTGATGCATTTGTGAATACAGCATGCCCAAGAATAGCGATAGATGACACTGAGAGGCTAAGGAAACCGCTGCTGAGCGCGAATGAGCTGATGAAGGCGCTTGAGTTCATGCGTGAGAGCAGGGAGAGAGTAGCGGAACGAGAATAACTTGTTTTGGAAAAGGAGGAATTAAAATTAAAAAGGCATCTTCAGGATGAACCCAAGCCAGAAGAGAAATAAAGAAAGGAGGAGAAAAATAAAGGAAAAGGGCACGAGCCCTTTTCAATGCTTGTTTTCTTTACAGCGATTATGATCCTACTGCGCTCAGAGTTGCCAGACTTGCGTATGAAACTCCACCAGTATTACCTTGGCAGTCACTTGGATCGGCTGCTGTAGTAGATGTTGTGCTGTAGCAGACCCACAGTGTGCCTGAGGTTGTCTGTCCTGCTGCCAGTGATGGAGCTGCCTGGTCCATACCTGAAGGCCCTACTGACAAGGTCAATGCCTCAGTAACGCCGCTTGCAAGATAGTTGCCGTCAACGTTCGGAGTTATCCAGTTCCCTGTTGTTAATACTGCAGGTATGCCTGAGCTAGCTGTAGAGGTAAAGCTTGAAGGCACGTAGGATATCATATAAGATTGCCAGTCAATGCCTGAAGACTGCCCGATTGTAAGCGAAAGCGTTCCTCCGGAATAAGAGACTCCCTGGCAGATGTACTCTGCTGACGTCCTGCAGGTAGTTCCGACTATCTTTGAGCCGTTGAAGAGACCCAATGAAAACAGCACAGCCAGAACTACTACTATTATCAGTATTGCCCATCCGTATGTCATCAAATATTCCATGGCGCTTTGCGCTTTTGTATTCTTCATACTAGT
>JAJZND010000031.1 GCA_021848025.1 Microcaldota archaeon
GCCGGGTTCGCCTAGTGGTAGGGCGGCAGCCTGCTAAGCTGTTTGGTCGCTTGACCTCCGCGAGTCCGATTCTCGCACCCGGCGATCTCTTCGGATCCGTGTTTTCAGAGGCAGTACTATCTGTTTTTACACTCTGCGCATAAGCGAAGTTATGGCATAATGCAAGGTCGCGCCAAGTTACTTCCTAGCCGATTGCTTTAATGTATGTTTCTCCCTTCTCATCTCTATCAATGCACTGATTACTGCTCCGCCTCCGAACATGGCCAGACCCATGGCTCCTGCGACTCCCATTTCCTCTGCAATACCGACAGTATGCACCCCGTGCTTCTCAAGAGCGTGTGCAGCGGCAACTGCGCCAGCCTTTCCAACTACCTTGGCTATAGCAAGTGCCATACTATGGTAAAGAAGAGGAGAAAATATAATATTTTCCTGCAGTGCCTAGCCGACCAAAGGAGCAACAGCTATGAAAGCCTGGCAACGTGCATTCAGTACATTTGCTTGCTGAATCGAGAATCGTCTAACAGAATGCAGCGTTATATAAATATACTCCATGCATAAAAGATTAACTTCTTGCTATTGCATATGCTTAGTATCAAGACAGCAAACAGCCGTTGGTATTTATGAAGTTCAGGGAATATATAGAGAGCAACAGAGATGCCATTTATAACACTATAATCAGGTATTTGCCGGTTTCCGAGTCAGAGGAATATATGCGCATGGTCCGTGACTATACTGACAGGCAGGGAAGTTACAGGCGCCCTGCCCTGCTCATGCTTACGGGCGAGATGTACGGGGCGGCCAGGGAGGAGCTGCTCCTGCCTGCAGCTGCAATGCAGCTCTCCGAAGACTGGATACTGATACACGATGATGCTGAAGATGATTCGGAGCTCAGGAGAGGCAAGCCTGCCCTGCATAAAATATATGGGGTAGAACAGGCGGTCAACGCCGGAGATATAGCCCACATGTCGATGTGGTACATGCTGAAGGACTATATTAAAAAATCGGGCATTGAGAAAGGTATAAGAGTCTACGACAAGTTTTATGACCTCCTCTCCCGCACCGTAGAAGGGCAGTACACTGAAATAAAATTTATGAAGGACACAAAGCTGATAGGGAGGGCGGATGAGAGCTTATACCTTAAGATAATAAGCAGCAAGACCTGCTATTACACTGTTTACGGGCCAATGCAGCTAGGCGCATTAATCGCAGGCGCAGGAGAAAAGGTACTGAAGGCGCTCAAAGAGATAGGCGATCCTGCTGGCAAGGCTTTTCAGATCGTAGATGATATACTTGACATGACTGCTGATGAAGCAGTCTTCGGCAAAAAGCGATATGGAGACCTGTATGAAGGCAAGCTTACTCTAATAATCCTGCACACGTATAAGAATGCAACTGAAGCGGAGAAAAGGGAGATAGATAAAATATACGGGAAAGATAGAAGCCAGAAATCCAAAGATGAGATAAGATTCCTGGTTAGCCTTATAGAAAAGTACAATGGAATAGAGTATGCAAAGGCTCAGGCAGAGAAGTATGGGGAGCTGTCCAAGGAGAAAATAGCCGAGCATGCGCGGCTTTTGCCAGACGGCCCTTATAGAGAAACCATGGTCTCAGCTATGGAAGATCTTTCCGTAAGGAAAAAGTAAGCGGAGCCGAAGCATAAAAGGCATATATTCTAATTTTCAAAGAACCCCGATGCACGCATTAGTCTAATCTATCAGGCGGTTTTTTTCTGAATCCATCCTTCACTTGTCTGCATCCATCAGATTAACTTTTTTTCTGCTCCTTGTGCGAGCAATAATGCAAGCTCTTTCCCGCTTTCAAAGCTCCTTCCCCCTGATGCCTTCTTTATCCTGTTCATTATTGCCACACCAATGCTCTCTTTTTCCTTGAACTTCTCTATAACTGCAAATTTCACTCCGAGCGAATCAAGCCTTATCAGGGCATCAAAGAGGTTTCTTGCGATTTCCCTTGGCTGCCTGCAGGAGCCTATTCCAATCTTTTGCACATTCCTGAACGCCTTCCTTCTGCAAGTTTCATCAGACCCTATGAAGATGCATTGCTTCTCGTACTTGCCAAGCATTCCAGGCAGCCTGGAAAGCTCGCCGCCAAACATAAAGAGAGGGGTTGATGGTGAATAATGCCTGTATTTCATTCCAGGGCTCCTTGCTACGCCGTCTTTGCCAAGCGAAGAATCTATCCTGAACCTGAATCTGAAGATTTTTTCAAGCTTCTCTGCAGGGTAAGAGCCAGGCCGCAGTATTCTCCTCTCTTTCAGGTCCACTACAGTGGACTCAAGCCCATATTTTGAAGGCCCGGCGTCTATTATCGCAGCTACTTTCCCATTAAAGTATTTTATGGCGTGCGATCCGCGCGTGGATGAAGGCATTTCAGAGATATTTGCGCTGGGCGCAGCTATCGGCACGGCACTTTTCCTTATAAGCATCCGGGCTATCCTGTCAGAAGGCATCCTCACTGCAACGGTGTCCAGACCTCCAGTAACCGTCTTGGACACCTTTGATTTGAGAATGAGGGTCACAGGCCCGGGCCAGATTTTTCTTATGCCTTTTTCGTATTCATCTGGTATGCTGCAGACCTGTTTTGCCATTTCCATATCCGATACATGTACTATAAGCGGATTATCCTGCTTCCTGCCCTTGACGCTGAAGATCTCCTTGCATGCCTCTCTGTCCAGTGCGTTTGCACCGATACCGTACACAGTTTCGGTTGGAAATACCACAAGCTTGCCGTCCTTTATGCATCTTGCAGCGTATTCTATGCCTTTTATTCTCGGCCTGGAGTGCGTCATCCTCATGATAATTGTTTTCATGAAAGCACCTGCAAGAGGCTTCAGAGCTCGACTATCTTCTTAGCCAGTATTGTAGAGACTATGTCTGCAGGGTTTATTATTCCGACTCCTATGCCAAGGCTGCGTATATTCCTCTCTTCCTCCTTGCCGTGCGCAACTGTGACTATCTTCGAATATTCAGCGATATTCCTGAGCACTACCAGCACGTATATCATCCTGGACTTATCCATCATATCTATTATTATCGATCTCGCCCTTTGGAGTTCAAACTTCTTCATCTCTTCCTCGTCCGTGGCGTCGGCAATGTACACCTTGTAGCCAAGCTTCCTGTGGCGCTCGTACACCTCCCTGTCTGATGTAATGAGTATAAAGTTGAGCTTCTCCTTTTTGAGTTTTTCAGCAAGAAGCGTGTTCACTGTGTCAGAGCCGATCAGCACTATATGGTCTTTCAGGCCCCTTCTGTCCAGATTGCTTATTTTCCCTGAGTACTTTTCTATTCTTGAATTCACGAAATCACTTCCAACAACCGTAAGTGCGCTTAGGAAGACGCTAAGACCGGATATAATGAGCGTAACTGCAAATATTTTTGCAATGTTTGTTACCGGTACGATGTCGCCGTATCCTACGGTAGAGATTGTTGTTACTGTATAATATACTGCATCTATCACGCCGTGTATGGGCACATTGAAGCCATTGTAATAATTGCCAAGAATGTATGTGCCCGTTATTCCGTATCCGATTACTATTATTGCTGCGACTATGTATGCGGCTACTTTCATGGATAGGTTCATTTTCTTCTACCACCAAACAACTGGGCTGTTTATTTTAATGAATCCATAAAAATAAATATATAAGTGGAAATTACGCTTTCCTGTTCCTGGCTTTTTCCCTAAGGGCGGCCAGACGCGAAAAGAAGCCGGATGCTCTTTTCATAAACGGCAGATTCAGAAAAGCAGTCATGGGACGCTCGCCTATCCCATTCACGCTAAAAAACTGTTTATCTTTTCCATCTCCTCCTTATCAAGCTTCCATCCGGCAGATTCGCAATCTTCGAGAACGTGCTTTGCGCTTCCGGCCTTTGGTATGGCAACCACATTTTCTTTGGATACCACCCAATTTAGTGCGACCTGGGTAGCGCTCTTTCCGTGGCTGCGGCCTATTCCTTCAAGCAGTTCATAAAGCCTGCTGTATTTTTTGCTGTAAAGCTTGCCCTGGCCCAGCGGGCTGTATGCTATTATACTGATCCTGTTCTTCCTGCAATAGTCCATAAGCCCGTTTTCTATCTGCCTTACAAGTACGCTGTACTCTACCTGATCCGAGACTATCTCATTATGCTTAAGCACGCCCTGCGCTTCCTCGATCTCGCCTTCGGAGAAGTTGCTCACGCCTATATATCTTATCTTTCCGTCATCTACCAGCTTTTCCATAGCCCTCATTGTCTCAGAGATCGGAATGGATTTGTTAGGCCAGTGGAGCTGGTACAGGTCTATCTGCCTGATACCAAGCCTTTTCAGGCTGCCATCGCAGGCATTCATGACGCCATCATAGTCGAAATGGCTGGGCGAAACTTTAGTGGCAACGAAGATGTCTTCCGCATCTTTTATCGCCTCTCCAACTATGGTTTCGCTGTTGTACATCTCAGCAGTATCGACGAACCTGAAGCCGCGTTCAAATCCCAGCTTCAGCGCACTTACTTCCTCTTTCGGATCTGCCCCGTACTTCCAGGTGCCCCATCCTATTGCAGGTATCTTCTCCCCGGTCTTGCCAAGATCCTTAAATTCCATGCTTATAAATTGTCAGCCAAAGAATAAATTACTTAGTCCTGGTTTTTCAAGTTCGAAGAAGTTCTGGTAAGAGATTATGCTTGAGATGCCGCTGAACATTGAGCAATGTTCAATGCGCCTAGAATCTACCACGAGCACGACTTTGCGGTAATGCATGGCCCTTTTCCTTATCATCTCAAAGCTCTTCTCAGCGCTCTTTAAGCCTGTTTCGTATTCAATCGCCATTGCAAATCCATTGGCATATGCGATAACATCAGGCCCGAATGGCCTGTTGTACAGGTAGTTCCTGACTCCGAGAAGCTTTAGCTTCCTGGATATAAGCGCTACTATGACGTCGTGTTCGCTGCTGTTCCTGCTTCCTGAAATGTACCAGAGGCCTGCAAACCTGCCGGTCTCTACCTCGTGCTTCTTTAGCACGCCTTCCCGTTCAAGCGCTTCCAACGCGCCATGCAGCTCCCCTTCCTTTATCCTATTTGCCTCCATCAACGCAGAAAGCTCTTCGGCACTTATTGCACTGCGAGCCCTCTCTATTATGAGCTGTTTGATATTGGCTTCTTCATCGTAGAGGCCGAATCTTGCAATGCACGGCTCTTCGCCTGATTTTTGGATTACCGCAAAGCCTTTCCCAAGGTTTCTTATTGCCTTCTTCACCTCCACGAACCTGTTTGCCTCATTGCCTCCTGCAACCAGATTCGATAAATAATTGAGTTCCTCCGGCTCTCGCTGCTGGAAGCAGATGCTGACTGCAGAGTTACTGCGTATGCTCCTGCAGAGGCCTTTGGGCCTCTGTGCGATTGCTATTATGCCTATGGAGTACTTCCTCCCTTCTGCTGCTATTCTTGCAAGTATTTCAGTGTCAAGCAGCTTTTCTGCCTCATCTATTATAATGTAGAATTTCTCGCTGCGCCTTCCGCTCTCAAGCATGCTTGAGTAGATCTTGCGCAGTATTGATTCTATGTAGATTACCTGCGCCTCGCTGCCGTGCAGCCTTGAGAGTGCAAGAACAGTATTTCCAGTCCATACTTCATTAAAATCAAGATTCTTCCTGTCCTTATTGCCAAGCATAGAAAGGCGGGTGAGCAGCGAGGAGAGGGCCGCGGCTTCACTTTTATCAGCCTGTTCCTTGAAGGCTCTGATTGAATATATAAGCTCGTGCATTCCAGGTTCCTTCCCTTTTTTCCTGCAGATGTAAAAGGTGTATCTTATACATCTGAAGAGCATCGAACTCTGCACCTCTCCCAGTCTGAATGCCTTTTTGAAGAGCTGCGCAAGCTCTGCGGATTTCTCGTACTCGCTTGAAGAACCTACTTCAAAGAGATTTATGCTGCTCTCAAGTGCGTCGTAAGCCTTGGCATTCAGCCGGCCTGCGATTCCGCTGTACTCCCCATGTGGATCAAAGACAAGGAATCTGGAGCCGTTTCTTGAGAGGTTCTCCACTATAAGCTTGCATGCATTAGACTTTCCACTGCCGCTTGAGCCTGTTATAATAAGATTGTTGTTTAGCATGCTGTTGAAATCCATTCTCGGCCTGAAGATCATGCTCTTCTTCCAATGCCAGCCGCGGGATCTGCCAAAATAAAGGCCGCCTATGCTTAGCCTGGCAACAATCCTGCAGACTTCACTCTCACCATTATTGTTTATATTGACCATAAAAACACCCGTATTAAGGTAAACTACCCTGCTGCTACCTTCCTGAGCGTTTCCAGCTCACCTTTTCTCCATTCGCCTTCAGGGGTTTCGAGTATGAGAACCTTGCTGGAAATGCTATCATAATTGAGGAGCGTCCTGAAGCCTTCAATTCCTATCTCGCCCTTTCCTATGTTGGAATGCCTGTCCCTGCCGGAGCCCAGTGGAAACATGGCATCATTAAGGTGAAGGGCGTGCACTTTTCCAAACCCTAGAGCCTTATCTATGCCTTCAAGCACGTCTGCCCTGGAAATATCGTAGCCTGCGGCAAAGAGGTGGCAGGTATCCAGGCAGAAGCCAAGATGGCTCTCGTTCAGGGAGGATTTTTCATATATGTACCTTAAGTCTTCGACCATAGCGCCTATGCTATTCCTATGCCCTGCCTGATTCTCAAGCAGTACGCATACTCTGCCTATGCTCCCAGAAACTTCCTCCATCGCATCGAGTATGTTTTTCATGCCAATTTCCTTTCCCATACCGAGATGGCTGCCCATGTGCGTTATGAGGTACCTGATTCCAAGGGTGTTGCACGCTTCTACATTCTTCGTCAGCGAAGAGATGGATTTGTCGTGCGTCTCCCTGTTCGCAGACGCAAGGTTGGGCAGATAAGGCATGTGCGCCACAGCCAGTATGCCTGTCTTCTTTGCCTTGCGGGCAAAGCTGCTAATAACATCCTTCGCTGGCATCTTCACCTCCCATCCGCGCGGGTTGCTGATGAAGATCTGCATTGCGGTGCAGGATTCATTCTCGGCCCTGTCAAAGGCAAGATCAAGGCCTCCTGCAACTGAGAGATGGTAACCTATTTTTAGCGCATCATCGCCCCTTGTTTATTGCAAGCTCTATTTCCGAGAGCTCATGGTCAGAAAGCCCGAATTCCTTTGAGCCACTGTATCTGAGCACGAATTCCAGCACCTCTTTCCTCTTCTGATTGTTCTGCATCGTGCGTGCAAGCGTTTCATGCACGCTTTTAGACCTCATGTCGGTGTTGGCTTCCACCATCCATTCATTCACAATGCCTGCATATTCCATGAGCGTGGAGAGCTCTGAGACAGCAAGCATAAACTTCTTGAGCCCTTCTATGCTGTCAACAACATTCGGGTCTTCGAGGCCCTGCGCCTCTGTCTTCTTTATGTATTCCGTGTACGTGTCGTATATCTCATGCTCTCTCGCAATGATATTGTTTATTATGAAAAGGTCGCTTGCATTCCCGTTATTCGCTTCGACAGAGTTGAATGAAGGGTCATTTACCTTGAGCCTGTTCTCCTCTATCTCTCTGTGCAGCACATATATTGCCCTGCTTATGAGCATCTCCTTTATCTTCGCAAGCAACTCTTCGCATTCGAGCCACGGCTGCGCTGCATCGTCCATAAGTACTTTTTATGCTTTGCACTTAATAAATTAATTGCTTGGTAAGCGCATGGAGATAGGCCGGCTTGAAATCTCGGGCAGTGAAAGGGTTTATGCACCCTCAGAGGATTCCTATCTGGCAGCTGAGCTTATAGCTGAATATCTTGAAGAACATAGGGGGAAGAAAGCCCTGCGCGTGCTTGATATGGGAACCGGAAGCGGCATGCTTGGCATCTTCGCATCCACCTTCAGCAACGTGGGAGAGACAGTGCTTGCAGACATAAGCAGAAGCGCGCTTCTGCTTGCAGGCAAGAATATCAAATCTAATAAGGAGAAGATAATTTCACATATTCTGCTCAAGAGATCAGACCTCTTCGATTCATTCGACGCAAAATTGAAGTTCGACCTGATAATCTTCAATGCGCCTTATCTGCCGCATGAAAAGAACAGGGATAAGCTGGAGAGGGCATGGAACGGAGGCGAGGGAGGCGTTGAAGTCCTGGTTAGATTCCTCAGACAGGCCGTCAATTTTATCAGAAGTGATGGTGAGCTGCTTCTGGTTTACAGTTCTTTCTCAGATGAAGAGAGCCTCATGCGGGAGGCGAAGGCACTTGGCCTGCAAGAAAAATGCAAGCGAAAGGCCCATATTTTCTTCGAAGACATAATTGCTGTACGCTTGGGCAAAGTTTATAAGGCTTAGTCGCATATTACTCCTGTTGATAGGATGGCCGTCAGGGAGGTAAGCTTCGAAGAGGTGCTGGAGCTCTCAAGCAAGAGCACAAAGCTCGTCTGGCTTGGCAATGAGCCCGCAGACTACATAAGCCAGCTTCTTGATCTGCCGGAAGGTACGCTTAAGGAGGCAGATCCAAATTCCATATTGTTTGCCGATAAGAACATCGCAAAAGAATACAAAGACGCGGTTTTCATCTGCCATCACGGCAACACCTCGCTTATAATAGCAAATGCTCTCAAGGAGAGGTTTGATGTTGATTCGTACAGCATGAAGGGAGGTGTCGCATCAGTAGTAGGCGAGATCTTCTAATCCCTTCTCGCTTTCATTGCTGCCTTGTCCATATACATGCGCTGGTCTGCCTCTGATTTTACGCCCGATTCTATATCATTGGCATTTAAGTGTGCGCTTATGGTGGAGCTTCCTATTGCCACCTGTGCATACTTCTCTTTCTCTTCCATCAACTTCCTGACCTTTGCCTGCATATCGTTTTTACCAGTATTTTCTGCATGGAATGGAATTCCAGCTACCGCTTCACGAAACGCTTCAGGGAAGAGCCTCCTTATTCTAGATATCGCTTTCTGGATGCCTTCTTCATTGATATTATGCAGTATTACTGCGAATTCATCACCGCCTATCCTGTAAGCAGTATCGCCGCTCTCCTCTCTTATGCCTCTCTCAATTGCTTTTCCAAGACCTGCAAGCAGGGCATCTCCGAAAGCATGGCCGAAGTGATCGTTCAGAGGCTTCAGATTATTCGCATCGAGTAGAAGGAGAGCCGTGCCTTTTCCGCCTGATACGCCATCATACCTCTTTTCAAGCCCCACCGAGGTGTGCAAGTCAATGTCAAATTTCTTCCTGTTGCCGAGGCCGGTAAGGTGGTCTGTATTGGCCTCACGTGCAAGCGCATCGTGCCTATTGAGCAGATTATTTACCATCTCATCCACTGAACGCCCGGGAGCGGTCCTTGCCAGCCTGGCTAAGGTGGCTTCTCCGATCCGCACATTTGCAGGAAGTTGTTTCTCAATAGGCATAGATAAAACACAATGTTCCGGATTCTACAATTCCGGATTCTACAGTATCTATTAAATGCCGCTTTTCATATTTAAAGCTTAGCGCCCTTTTTAAAGCTTTCATTATGCCTTCTATGCCCAAAGTGAGTAGAGTGGATAAGGGCTGGAGGAGGCCCGTTGCCTCCTTTATGGCCTGCTGCTTCCTTGCTCCTGCCCTTAGGAAATGGCGCGCCTCTTCATGGCCCAGTATCCCTGCGAGCTCAAGTGCTTCCACTACTTCGGAAAGCTCCTTCTGCCTCATCAGGTCAGCCAACCCGTGCCATACGGCCTGCGCTTTTTCTGTCAACTTAATTCCATACGGTGCCTCTTCGTGGCAATTCATCTCGTTTATTATGCCATCGAACCTGTTCATCAGCACCGCCATGAGCTCCTTTCGAAGCAGCCTGTCATTTCTCCCAGCTCCATAGTTTCCACTACCACTCACTTTTCTCACCCAAAAACGAAGGCAGTTCTGCCCTGCTGTCTTATATCGCGTCCAGCTACGCACTCTGTAAAATATATTTTACTTTAGTAAAATATTTATACTTTATTATAAATATTTACCTAAAGTAGAAAGTAATATAAATATGTACAATCAATTAATACTGCCGGGGAAGACCCGGCAGCCCAGAAACGGAGGCAGCAAAGCTGCCTCCCTTTTTTTAAATCAAGAACGCATAGATCAGGGCGCTCAATACATTTTCTTAAGCCTGTCTATCCTCTCATCTATCGGCGGATGGGTAGAAAAGATGTTCATCAGGCTCTTTTTGTTGAATGGACTCGAGAAGTAGAGCGAAGCAGTGATCTCGTTTGCTGATTTCAGGGACGTGGCGTTTGGCTTCTCGGTGTAAGCTTTTATCTTTGCAAGCGCATTTGCAAGCGCAGCAGGATCTCTTATCATCCTGGCTCCGTTTGCATCGGCCATATACTCCCTCCTTCTCGATATGGCAAGCCTTATTAGCAGCGCAAAGATCGGTGCAAGTATGCCAACCACTATCCCTATAATTAATAAGTAAGCCCCTATCTCCCCTCCTCCACCGCCTCTGCGGCCACCATAGAAGCCAAATATGAACATATTGCGTATGAAAGCGGAGATTATCCCGATGACTCCTGCAAAAACTACGGCAATCATCATGAAGCGTATATCGTTGTCATATATATGCGACATCTCATGGGCAAGTACGCCCTGCAACTCCCTATTATCCATCATTTGCAGCAGACCTGTTGTCACGCACACGTAGCTGTGCTTCCTGTCATTGCCTGTAGCAAAAGCATTTGGATTCGGATCATTTATTATGTATATCTGCGGATTAGGCACCTGGGCCGCAAGAGCGAGGCCTTCGACAGTCTCATAAAGGACAGGGTATTCTTCGCGCGTAGCCGGCTTTGCATTTGAAAATTTAAGGACCACTTTATGGCCCATGAAATATGCGAAGGCAGCATAAAGAAGTATTATCAAAAGGCCGATTGCGAAGGCAATAATTCCTCCGCCTAAAAGGATTACAAAGATGAAGACAATTAGCGCAAAGAGGGCTATGAATAAGCTCATGAGTACCCATGACCTTAGATTATTGTGCGCTATTTCATCGAAGAAGCTTGCCATTCATCTTACCTTCTTGGCGTATGGCTGCCAGCGCCTCATTTGCCTGGCTTGCTGCTTTTGCCCTTGGGCGATGCAGGACCTGGAGCACTTGGTTGGTTTGTTCCGGAGCTTCCTGAACTGCCGTCGCCCATGCTTGCGCTTGGAGCTGAATCAGCAAAGCTTACTTTTACCGGTTCTCTTTCTTCCCCTGGAGTCTGGAAGTACTGCATCTGAGTGAAGCCGAACATGCCTGCCAGCACATTGCCTGGGAATGTCTGGATTGCATTGTTGAAAGAGAGAACATAATCGTTGTATGAGGTTCTTACAAATGCGATCCTGTCTTCGGTTACCGCAAGCTCCTGCTGCAGGTTTTGGAAGCTCTGGTTTGCCTTTAGGTCAGGATAGTTCTCGGCAACTGCAAAAAGCGATTTTAATGTCTGGGAAAGCGCATTGTTTGCCTGCGCCTTGTCCTGAACAGAACCTGAGACTATCGAGCTTCGCAGCTGTGTTACCTTCTCAAGCACCCCCTTCTCATATTTCATGTAGCCCTTGCACGTCTCAACTAAGTTTGGTATCAGGTCATATCTCCTCTTTAGCTGGACGTCAATCTGGGCCCAGGCTTCATTGACCCTGTTCCTCTTCACTACGAAGCCGTTATACATTCCGGCTACCACTCCTACTACAATAAGCACTATTACAACAATACCTGTATCTAGCAGCAAACCCATACAATTCACTTAGTGTGTGATTTGATTTCTGAGTATTGATTAGCGTATGTTAATTTAAATACCTTGCTGATTTACTTGTATTTTTTGTTACTAATTTTATCTACATTCCAATGCATGTGTCGTTTTGCGCCGCCTCTCAGATGTCACGTCAGAGTGCGAAAGGAGTGGTGCCAAGCGGGAAGATTCGAAATCCAGGCAAAGCACAGCTGCAGAAAACTGCTGAAGAATACCTCCACGCGCAGCGAGATTCTATATATGTAAAATATATATTTTTACAATAATACGGTTTTTAATTGTAGTAATAAGCAAAATATTTAGAATTATTGGATAAATATATCTTTGGATATTTGGTGTGAGAACATGCATATTACAAGAGAATCTGTAAAAAGTGCGCAAATAAGAGAAAATACGTCTCAAGAGAGGAGAACGCGGCCCGGTCTAGCTGAAAAACCGATTAACGAAGCCAATGGCCTAAGGGACGCCCTTAAAAAAGCAGGCCGAATAGGCACTTCTGCGTTATTTGCAGGCGCAATTGCAGTGTCTTCGCCTTCCACCGCAGCGGCAAAGGAAGTACGGTCGCATACTTCAATCCAGAAGAATACCTGCACAGAAAGCTCCATGGTAATTGAGCCTTTCCTGCAATTTCCTAGGGATAAGCCATTTACTGTGGTAGTATATGCGGGATCGGGAGACTCTCTAGAGCAGTTTGCAGGGGTTTTTAACGGAAGTAACTACTTTATGTATATAAATCAAAATCCTCCAGCGCCATATAACGGAAGCGATAAGAATATTCTAGTAATCTTGCCTGACATTGGCAATGTTTCGCTTTACTATGTAGGGCTGTTCAACACCGCATTTAATAGGGAGCGGATTTCCAGCTATGCAAAAAGCGGAATCGCAGGCATGCTTAGCGATAGCCCTAAGGAAGGTTTGTTGCGACAATGGCCGAGCAAGCAGCCATATCATACATTAGAAGAATGCAAAACTTCGTTTGAATCGTTCCCCTACATACAATTTTATTTTGCCGCCTTATTACACGTGCGCAACCCCAATCCGCTTAACTACATTACATTTTCGCTGAAGGCTATGCCTCTTACAAAATAATAGGGATTGCAATATCCTCTGCAATGCAATGAAGAGGGCAAGATCTGCATATTTTTTAGGGAACTGTTGCTTCTATGGTTTTTAATGTAAATATTTCCAGAATCAATAAAAAATTAACAATATATTTATAATATTATTGAAAACATATCATTAGGTGTGAAATTATGCGTATTAATATAAACGCTGATACCAATAGGCGCAGGGCAGCAGTTGCAGAGCCGCGAAGAAAGGAAGAGGTGGCAGTTAGTAAAGAAAACAGTCTGCGAAGCGCATTGAGAAAAGCGGAGCGTGCAGGAGCCTCCGCACTCCTTGCAGGCACACTAGTCGCTTACCCCTCTACCAGTTCGGAAGCAAAAGAAGTTAATTCTAGTACAATAATGCAAAAGGAGACGTGTGCTGTGCAGGCTATAGGCATGGCAAGTATAAATTTAGCCTGGCCTCATATGGGAAAGAAAGCCTGGACTATCCTCGAAGATTCAAATTCTTTGACAAATTCTATCGAAAGCGTCCTGGTTTACAACGGAAAAACTACGGCAGCATATGATGCGTATGATTTCAATGGCAAATTAATCCTGAGGTCAAGCAGCATTTTTGATATTGGTGGAGGAGACCCAATATACTATTTGGGCGTTTTTGATATCGCGATGAGCAAGGCACAGATCTCAGCATATGCTAAGGAAAGCGCAGTGGGTCTTGTGGAAAGAAGGCCAGCAAACTTAATATACGGTTGGCCCAACCTGCGAAGTTCACAAACAATTCAGGAATGCAAGGCTTCGCTTGCCGCAATGCCAGGCATAGTATTGGAGTATCACATCTCAAGCCCTTCGCATTTTCCAGGTAACATAGTATTTTCGTTGGTATATCTCCCGGATTCCAGAGGCGGCGCAAGACAATCTGAAGCAGTTCGGGATCAGCAACGCCATTAAGTCCTTCCACCATGAAGGAATATAAGAAGCAGGCATATGCTCAGCTTGCAAGCGGCTCTGCTGCATGCAATGTTGCAATTACCGGGTCTTGTGGAACTAAAGGTAATACCAATTTCTTGATCATTGTAATTATTATTACTTTAGATATCCTGAGCTGCTTCGGTGTTTTTCGGATTAGATGTAGTGGCAGTTGAAGATGTAGTAGTACTGCCTCTTGAAGTGTTGCTCCGAGCTACATGGAGAACGGAATAAGTACATTAATCTTGGGTATTGTGTTCAAGGAGTCAAATTGGGTGTAATAAATAAGAGTTACTAAAGGGCAACTCTCTATTGATTTTGATAGTACTGCTTTAAAAAGGCAATACAAAACAAGCAACAAAGTTTAAATATCACATTCTAGAAAAGTATAATCTGTGGGGAAAATGGGACCTAGAAAATCAGCTAGCTTAGAGTCATCGCTCTATAACTGGATTTCATGCACATACTACTGCGGTAATATTCAGGCAGTATACAGAGAGCATAAGTTTTTAATATTCTTGCATTCATTAGTAAAGCGGTGGCCAGAGAAGAACAGTTTCGTCAGGAATGGGGAAGTTGTATGTTAGGTAACAGAAGTAACCTGGTAAGTATACAAATGCGCGCTTATGTAAAGGGTTGCAAGGTGGGTGTTTTATTTGGATAGAGTTCCGACTGGAATAGCAGGCCTAGACTCGCTGATAGAAGGGGGCTTTCCAAAAGGTTACAATGTTCTGGTCACTGGTGCTCCTGGAACAGGAAAGAGCATAATGGGACTGCAATATATCTATAGCGGTGCGCTTAAAGGAGAAAATGGCTTATATATAACAATAGACTCGCCAAGAATGCAGCTAATAGAGCAAGCAGGCAGGTTTGGATGGGATTTCAAGAAAATGGAAGAAAATGGCAAGATAACCTTCCTGAGCATACCTCCAAACCGTGCAAGAATAGATATCTTCGACATGCTCGAAGACAAGGTTGCTGAAGCAAATGCCAAAAGGCTGGTTTTCGATAATCTTGCATTACTCACAATAAATGCCGAGCAGTTCGCAATACCGATGGCCCACAATTCAAAAATGGACGTAATACCGAATATAACCAGCAAGAGCACCATGCTTAATACTGACACTAAGGATTACGAGATAGCATTGAATGCAGAATTTGATAACAAAGGCAGGGCGTTCTACCATGGCGATTCAAAGAGAAGGATAACCTATTTCGTTATACACGAATTGGGATGCCTGGGGACGACAAATCTTATAATAACATTTGCAGATCCTACAACACAGTCAAGCATGGACAAAGTAAGCGAGTTCGCCTGCGACGGAGTGATATCACTGAAGTCTTTGGCAATAGGGGATACAATGAATCGTACCATAGAAGTTAAAAAAATGAGGACTACCGCTTTAAATGGAGGAATCAAATCTTATGACTTCGGGAATGATGGTATAATATTATCCCAAGGATGATCCTATTCCAATCCCAAATATGCTTACTAACTGGTATATCAAAAATATAATAATACCTAATTTTGTTAAATATGATAACCCTGGATTTGTTATTATAGAGCAAAACACTAAATCCGGGAATATATATCAACGCGATATTTTCCTTTCAGAAGAATTACTATCAAGGTTAGAAACTGAAATAACAGCAACATATGGTGAAAAAGGGAAGGTTTTTTTATACAAGATAGGAAAGAACTTCGGATGGGATTATGGCAAGGCATTTAAAATTCCGACCTTAAAAACTTCTAAAGTAGGAGATGTAAAACAAGCTGCCATATTCCTATCTAAGTTTATAGGGGGGATGTGGGCACAAAGATCCGATATAATAAAACTAGATATGGAAAATAATTATTTCGAAATAACATTTGAAGACTATGTCGTTTGTAGACATAATGGTTTAGGCTATTTGTTAAATAGTGGGAGTATTTGTGGTCTGTGGGCTTGGATGCTTGGAGATTTCAATTTAGAAGGAGTTCAAACGAAATGTCAAGGAAGGAAAGATTCAGAATGTAAGACAATCTGCGCTCCACTTACAACATTATCGAAAATATCGAATGAATCGTATATGATGCCTGACTTAATAGAAACTAATTCGTTAAGCGAAGATTACCGCATATATAACAAAATCAGACCACCAATGTTCTCTACAAGTACAGTAAAAGAATTGATAACAAGTAACGTTTTAACTTATAAAAATGGAATAGTCGAATATCACGATGAACGCTATTTACCAATGCGAATAGAATTCTTATTCTTGCTTGAAAGCCAAATCGGATATCTTCAAGATGGCGATAAATTCTTATTTCAAGTAGCATTCGACGTCGGCACTAGGATTGCAAAAAAAGAAAAATATATGAGCACTAAGTTTATATCTGATTTCATGTCTTTTCAAGGGTGGGGAGATATGCTTATTACTACCGATCTAAGTAGGATTAGTATTCAATATTATCCTTGGCATGAATTATATGCAAAAACAAAGAAGGATGTATTCTTAGGTTTACTTTCTGCATTCATCTCAGTTTATAAAAATAAGAGAATAACTGTAGAAATAAAAGATGAAGATCTCAAAAAAGGTTTTGTGAGTATGAATTTTATCATCAAAGAGCAAAGCTGATGATAAAGATAGCCATACTTATTCTATATAAGTTTAAGATATTAGAATAGTCGCTTTGTTTATTTGTATTTTTTAATCTAAATCCAAGCAATAATAATACAGTTCCTGAACATATACCTATAACTACTCCAATAATGCTAATGTTTCCAGAAAGGAATAATAATATAGTTGCAAACAACGGAACAGAAAGGAAAGCGATATTCGCGTTTATAGCATTTTGCAATCCGATCATTATAGGAATTGTAGTTCTTGTTAATTTATCACCCTCCATATCCTTCAAATCCTTTAAGTTATAAGTCAAGAAAAGGATTACCCATAGCGAAATTAATATTACTAATATATGAGCTTTCGGTTGGACGCCCATAACCTGCGTAGCTGCAAAAAATGGAACAACTCCATGGGTAATTCCTAAAGTTCCATTTGCGGTTATAAATGTTTTGGATAATATTATTGAATAAAAAACTCCAAAGAAAAACTCTATGAGCATCAACCAAAGGAATATTGAATTTCTCAAAATCGTGGAAATATTATAAGCAAGAAGAAGTCCGAGGAATGAAAATACAAAAAACATAGTAATTATTTCTTCAAGCGAAATTTTATTAGATGCGAAAGGGCGCTTGGAATTCGAAATTTTATCTATATTTATATCAAAAATGTCATTAAGTAATGCTGCCCCAATATAAATAAAAACAATTGAAAGTAAAGAAAGAATTATTAAATAAATACTAGAAAGTCCAACTATTAATGCACCACTGATAAAACTTGCTATTGGTATTACAGTACGGTTTACCTTTAGCATTGAATGAAATCCCGATAAAGATATATATTTTAAAGTCATACTTTCACATAA
>JAJZND010000005.1 GCA_021848025.1 Microcaldota archaeon
CTCCTCAAATTCAGGAAAGCCAAGCCGCGTATCTCTAAGTGCGGATTATAAACAACGGGTTTCAGAACTAAGGGCAAGGATCCGCGCGCTGGGCAGAGACGTAAATATAATAAAATTGCACCAGAAGGAGGAAGAAGATCTCATAGAGAAGCATGCAAGAGAGATGCAGGAACTCAAGGACAAGGGCGCAGGCTCGGAGCAGACAATGGCCATGCAGGAATTGCACTCCAAAGAAGAGAGAAGGCTGTATGAAGCACACGAAGCAGAAGAAAACTCCCTGATACGGGAAGACAGCAGCATCACTCAATCAAAAACGCAAGAAGGGTTTAGTTTCAAGGCAGGATGGATTTATCCATTAATAATCCTTATACTCATGCTTCTTACTTTCTGGTCAAGGATAGCAAGTCTCTCAGTGGCTCCTACCTTCTTCGAATTCGACCCGTATTTTGACATGCAGAGCACAACATACATACTGACATTCGGCTACCAGATATTGCATGATCACTCTGCCTGGCCGGTGCTCGCTGCAGGATCTAACCACCGCGTCCAACCGATTATTCCCTATTTAGAAGCATATTGGTACGAACTCTCCACAAGCAATACAACTTCGCTTAACCATACGCTTCTTTCAATTGTAAGTTCTTTCTATCCCGCAATCACAGCGGCACTTCTCGTCTTTGTAATATACTTAATGATAAAGTATCTGTACAGCGAGAAGATAGGCGTAATAGGCGCACTGCTTGCAACAGGCATGCCTGTCCTGATAAGCACATTCATTGCCGGTGAGCAGCTTCTTGAACCATGGGGGCTCTTCTCCCTATTCTTCTTCTTTGCAGCATATCTGCTGGCCGTGAATTCCCCTAAGGAAAAGCGGTTTGCTGTACTTGCAGGGATAGCGTTCGTTTCAACATTCCTCGGCGCCCACTATTATACGGTAGACGCCGGAATACTCGCCATTTACATACTCCTGCAGGGAATAATACTTGTTCTCAAGAAGGTAGCTGAAAGAAACGGCTATAATCCGCTCGAAATTCTTTTATTGATGGTTGTAGGGGTACCTATGGCCTTAGTAGTCGTCCTGGTAGGGGGCCCATCTTCATTCGCTGCTGTCACAATCCTGATTGCAGCAATGATAGCGATAGGAGTGGCCAAAGCATCCAAACCAAATGCAGAGGAGCCCAAGGACAGAGAGTCATCCCTGGACACAATCTCATTTTACAAGATCAATGCAATAGTAATAGCAATAATAGCAATAGCCTACATAATATACTCGCCATATAATACCAGCGCTACGAATCTCATACCATCACTCTTCGGCATACCGATTATAGTTTCCATGCCGCTTGCAGCCCTGCTCCTTGTAGTCATATTCGATTACCTGCCGCCTCTTTTGAAGAGATTCAATGTAATAAAGCATGTTACCCCGCAGACTTATATAATATTTTTACTTCTAGCGGCAGTGATCCTGCCTCTTCTTATACTGGCAACCCCTATAGGCAAGCCTATAAAATCGTACATAGACGTAAGCAAAAAGTTCACTACTCCATCCTCACCTCTCTTCATGACTGTACAGGAATATACGCCTACCGGAGTCAATTATAATTTCGGCGGCTCCATCTTCGGTTTCATAGGCAACAGCCTCTCAGTTTCATCCACTTCTTCATTTGCAGTATTGGTCTGGCTTGTGCTAATCCTCTTCGTAATCTTCATGGCAGTGGAACTGTACATGAAGGAGTCTTCTTCAAGCATCTTCATGATAACAATAGTGGGAGCTCTTGCGATAGCAGGGATGAGCGAGGTAAAGTACGTGCCGCACTTTGGCGTAGCATATATACTCGCAATATGTGTTGTTGTGGCAAGCATCTCGGCCATTCTGCAGGATCTGTACAGAAAAGCGCCATCTGACATGCTGCGCTACTTATCTGTTGGCTTCATCGCGTTTGCATTTATAGTCTCGGCTGCGGAGGCAAGCTATATTGGCGGTTCGTTTGCCGCGGCCGGGCTCAACCAGCAATACGGCAACACGCAGGCATGCAACATACTCGCAGCCCAGATAACGAACCAGACAACCAAGCATACGGGCGGATTGCTTGGCCCTAATGTCATAGGTTACAACCAATTCTGCAATCAGATTAATAACGCCCAAGGCCCCGGCTGGATAGCTGCAACTGCATGGATGCGCGCAAATGTGGGCCCTCATGCACCGCGCATACTTGCATGGTGGGATTATGGCGACTGGATAAACTGGTTCGGAAACAGCAACGCAGTGATAAGAGGCGACAATGCCGTCGCTGCGCTTGACTATAAAACTGCAGCGCAGTTCGTGCTTGGCAGCCAGGAAGGCTTCGGACCATCAAATCTCTCAAAATTCATGACCCCGCTCCAGGCCAAGTATGTTCTTTTCGACAATGAGCTTGTAAGCAAGTGGGGCGCGCTGGATTTCCTGGCATGCATAGATACTAATCAGACCACAGAGGCAGCAGCGTTCGCAGCAGCAAAGCAAAAGAACCAGAATGGCTTCCTTTTAGGCCAATCTCCTTGCGAGCTGGGACACGATCCTGCCCAATTCTACATAGAGGTTTCTTCATCAATAAGCAGCTATTGTTCTTTCTCCAATTCATCCTTCACAGCACTCCAGTCATTCCTTGTCATACCTGGCCAGCAGCAGACGCCACAATATTGCGCCGCAACCACCCCTAATGCAAACGGCGTTTATAACGTCTACACAGAGAATGGAACAAAGACAAATATAGTGCTGAGTTCCAGCTTCAACCTTGGTATTCAGAATGCAGGCGGAGGGACGTATCTGGTAGCCTTCATGCCCATCTACCTGCCTAACGGGCCGAACGACACAATCACAGATGCACCTACTATGTTCTACGATTCCAACTACTACCGCGGCTTTTTCCTGGGAAACATGCCTGGCTTCACGCTTGCATATCCGCAAAACTTCACCGGCGTAAACTTCGTAAATTCCACAGCACCTATAATGATATACGCCATTGACAACTACACTGGCGGCAATCCTCCTGTAACGCCAAAGCCCAGCTGGGTCGCCAACAACTTCAGCGTGCCTGGCTGATAAGCAGCCAATCTTCACACCTGCTAAGCTCAAGAAGATATATAAGGGTGTAAAACCAAGACCAGAGAGAAGAATGGAAGCAATGTGCGCCAACTGCGCAGGACAAGGGGCAGATCCTATCTGAAGGTGTTGCAAAATGAAGCTGATCGTAGTCCAACCCTATCTGAATCTAAAGGGCGGCGCCGAAAGGGTAATACTGAAAGTAGCCCAGCACTACGGCGCCAAGATTCTCGTGCTGGAATACAATCCAAAGTCAACGTTCAAGGAGTTCAAGGATCTGGATGTAAATATAATAGGCAAGGACGTTCCGCTTTCCGGGATACTGCCGTACAGGGCAGCCCAGGGGCTGCGTTACGGGTACAACTTCTACAATCTGAAGATAAAGGAAGATTACGACGTCATCAATCCGCATATTTCTCCTAGCGAGTGGATACGGCGTAAAAACGAGCGGGTAATGTGGTACTGCCATACTCCGCCACGCGAAGTATACGATCTCTACAAAGAGCGAATGAAATATCGGTCCTATAAGGACAAGTTCGTCTACGCGGCAATGACAAGGGCATACCGGATGATAGCAAGCAACGTAGCCGGCAAGATAGAAATGATAGCCGCAAACAGCAGCAACACAGCATCAAGGATAAGGAGATACTTCAACAGGAACCCAGTTGTAATAAATCCCGGAGTCGAATACAAACAGTTCCACAACAACGGCGACGAGAAGTATTTCTTCTATCCCTCCAGGCTCCTGCCAAACAAGCGCCAGGACTATGTAATAGAAGCGTTCAAGATCTTTTCAAAAAGAGCTGGAAAGGCCCTCAGATACCGGCTGGTGCTTGCAGGAACGCTCTCCGGCGATCCTGAGCACGCCGCATACTACAAGCGATTAAAGGCAATGGCGAAGAACAGCAGTATATCCATACTTACCAATGTAGATGATAATAAGATAAAGGAACTATATTCCAGATCTACTGCTGTGCTCTACGCTCCTATAAACGAGGACTTTGGGCTTGTGCCGCTTGAGTCGATGTCAAGCTCCAAGCCGGTAATAGCGGTAAATGAGGGGGGCGTGCGCGAGACGGTACTGGACGGAAAGACAGGATTTCTAATCAATTCGCCAAGGGAGATGGCAGAGAAGATGCTCTATCTGGCAGAGCACAAGTCAGATGCTGAGTCAATGGGCAAAGAAGGCAGGGCCCGCGTAGAGGAAAAATATTCCTGGGAGTCATTCTTTGTAAAATTTGACAGGGCGTTAAGGTCTGTTAAAAACAACGGAAGGGAAAGGCAGCTATAAATCTATAACATATTTTGAAATTACCTTCGCGGCCCTCTCAAGCACTATCCTTATATTTGCAGTAGTATTCGAGCCTGTGCAGATAAGCTTGCCATTCTTGAAGAGTATTATCACCGCCTTGGGCTCCTTTATCCTGAAGATTGCTCCAGGAAACTGCTCAGGCTCATAATCAACCTCCTTTACATTCTTTGACAACGAGAAAAGGTCGATGTTCGCATGCAGATCCGCGCTTACAACTATGTTCTGTATCTTTATCTGCGGGTTTATGCCCAGTGCTTTGCTTGAAGATGCATTTGTTTTGACTGGCTTGGCCATAGAAACCACTTTAATATAAAGAGCAAAACCTTATAAATAGTAAGCTTTAAGCGAACTTTTCAATCATACTGCCCTGCCTTTTGCGTTTGCTCTCGCAAAATGCAAAAATATAAATACTTTTCATTGTATATACTAAATACGAATTTTACTTAGAAGTAACGCATTCAGATACTTATAAAAATAAAAATTTGGTGATATAGATGGCAGAAAATCAACTAGGAGGACAACAGTATCTGATCTTGCCTGAAGGAGCAAGCAGGCTTATAGGCAAAGAAGCTCAGAGGACCAATATAGCTGTCGGCTACGCAGTGGCCAGCATAGTAAGGACTACTCTCGGACCTAAGGGAATGGACAAGATGCTAGTAAGTGAACTCGGCGACATAACCATAACAAACGACGGCGCTACAATTTTGGAGGAAATGAATGTAGAGCATCCGATCGCTAAGATAATGGTAGAGATAGCAAAGACCCAGGACAAGGAGGTGGGGGACGGCACCACATCAGCTGTAATAATGGCCGGAGACATGCTCAAGAATGCAGGAAACCTGCTGGATCAGGGAATACCTCCTGCAGCGATAATAAAGGGGTATGAGCTTGCAAGGGAGAAAGCAATAGGATTCCTGAACGACGTATCCAATACAGTAACAATAGACGATGACAAGAAACTGCGCGATATTGCCATGATCTCAATGGGCTCAAAGAATATAGGCGGGGAGAATCTAAAGGCTCTTTTCGCAAAGCTGGCCATAGAGGCCCTAAAGCAGGTCGCAGATAAGAACGGCAACAAGGTAAGCATAGACCGCGACTTCATAAAGCTCGAGAAGAAGGAGGGCGGCTCAATGGAGGACACGACCTTTATAAACGGAGTACTTATAGACAAGGAGATAGCGCATCCAGGCATGCCAAAGCAGGTAAAGAACGCCTCAATAGCCCTTCTTGACGTGGCACTCGAGATAGAAAAAACCGAGACCGATGCCAGGATAGAGATAACCTCGCCTGAACAGATGCAGGCTTTCCTGGCTCAGGAAGAGAAGATGCTCAAGGACATGGTAGATAAGATAAGCAAGAGCGGTGCAAATGTGGTCTTCATACAGAAAGGCATAGACGATGTGGCCCAGCACTACCTTGCAAAGGCAGGCATCACTGCAGTAAGGAGGGTGAAGAAGAGCGACATGGAGAAGCTAGCCAAGGCTACCGGCGCAAGGCTTGTAACGAGCCTGGACGACCTAAGCAAGCAGGATCTCGGATATGCTGGCCAGGTAGAAGAGCGCAAGATCTCAGGAGAGCAGATGGTTTTTGTTGAGAAGTGCAAGGATCCTAAGAGCGTCACTATCTTCATAAGGGGAGGCGCCAAGCAATCAGTAGATGAGCTTGAGCGCGCACTTAACGATGTGCTCGGTGCGCTAACAAGTGCAGTAGAAGAGGGCAAGTATGTTACTGGCGGCGGAAGCGTAGAGGTAGATGTCGCACTGAAGCTCAGGGACTACGCAACTGACGTAGGCGGCCGCGAGCAGCTTGCAATCCAGGCATTTGCAGATGCGCTTGAGGTAATCCCGAAAGCGTTGGCAGACAGCTCAGGAATGGATGCCATAGACACGCTGGTGCAGCTCAGGAGCAAGCACAAGGCGGCCTCTGGCAAGAGCTTCGGAATAGACGTATACAGGAACGCCATAGCGGACATGGAGAAGCAGGGCGTAATAGAGCCGCTCAAGGTAAAGCTCCAGGCAATAGCGAGCGCTACAGAAGCGTCAGCAGCAATACTAAGAATAGACGATATGATAAGCTCGAAAGGAAAGATGCCTTCAGGAGGCGCAGGAGGTCCTGGCGGAATGCCTCCGGGCGGGATGGAGGACTAATCCCACATCCGATTCCGGCAGGTACCGAGCGAGCGGTTAGCCCTGTAACTTTCACAGACAGGTTTATAAGCTTGCTGCCAAAGGTATAAATGTCTTGAAGCCCAGATGTATATCAATGGCGAAGATAGTGATAGTTACAGGAATACCAGGGGTAGGCAAGACAACGATACTTGATGGCGTAGCAACAGACAAGAAATATAAGGTAGTCACGCTAAGCTCAGTAATGCTTGAGGTTGCCTCTAAGAAGGGCATAAAAGCAGAAAGGGATACGCTGCGGTATCTGCCAAACTCCTCTATAACCGAACTCAGGAATAGTGCATTTGAGCATCTCTCGAAGATGGAAGGCAACATATTGCTCGATACGCATGCTTCAGTAGAGCAGAACGGGAGATACGTTCCAGGGCTGCCATACGATGCAATAAGGAGGCTTGGAGCAATAGCGGGTTTTGTGTATATAGATGGCAGCACAGATGACATAGTGAAAAGGCGCATGATAGACAAGAGCAGGACCAGGGAGAAAGAGGAGCGGCATCTCATACACATGCAGCGTTCAGTGAATGTTTCAATGCTCTCTTACCTTTCAACCCTCTTCAATGTACCTCTATATGTAGTTGTGAATAAGCAGGAACAGCTTGAAAAGGCCATAGAGACTTTCAGGAGAAGCATCGAGGATGCCTTCTCTGACAAGTTATAAAATTGATGATAGCAATGGTAGCACCACTTAATCTTGTTTTGGTCCTGGTAGGCATAGCCGTAGGGTACTCTACGTTCTCCATACTGCTGCAGAGAAAATTTACAAACGTGGAGAAGAACTATGAGTCAAGGACAAAAATAAACAAGAAGGTAAGGGAGCTGATGGCGCTCAGCAAGCAGACAAAGGACAAGGACCTGCTGATGGCGAAGCAGAAAGAGCTCAATGCGGTTCAGATGGAGGGGATGAAGTATCAGTCGCGCGCCCTGGTGGTGGGCCTGGTAATGCTGCCTTTATACTTCCTTATATACTCAAAGTTCCTCCCGATGCTTGCCGTGTCCCTCGCAAGCAGCCAGAAGCTGCTTATCAACATAGCAGTGGTAAATGTCAGCTATCAGGAGTTCTTTATAATAATCTCGGTAATCTGGGGCCTTGTAATCTCAGGCATCTTCTACGCCTACGACAAGAAAAGATTCAAGGGCAAATACGATTTCAGCCTCTTTCCTACTCTTCCAAAGGAGCACGACGATGCGGCCAAAGCCCAGGCAGCGCCACACGAATAGTGTTATATTTATATGCCTGGCAAAAATAATAATATAGTTACAATATTGTAGCCAAATAGGTGCTTAATGTGCCAAAACCAATGCAAAGATCAAGGAGCCTGAGAAGAATGGACAGGGTAACGCCAAAAGGAAGGCACGTGTTGCATTACGAAAGGAAGAAGAATTCGCTCCCCCACTGTGCAATATGCAGCAAGGAATTAAACGGAATAAAGGCGTCAAGGTCAAAGGGCAGGTCCCTCAGAAAAAATTCCCGTATCTTCGGAGGCGTCCTCTGCGCCAACTGCGCAAGCCAGGTGATAAAGTCAGCGAGCAGGGTAGAGAACGGCGAGATGAAGCTCAACGACATAAGCATAAGGCAGCGCACATATATACTCCAGATGATTTCGCACTAAGCATAACTAACACTTTTTAAACGTTTAGTGCATATAGTATTTATGGAAGCCATAATCATATCGGGCATGCCAGCCGCAGGTAAGACAACAGTATCCAACATACTTGCTTCCAAGCTTGGCTTAAAAGTCATAGGCGCAGGCGACATGCTGAAGGAGATGGCATTCGAGAAAGGCTATACGCCAGGAGGAGACGACTGGTGGGACAGCCCTGAAGGCATAAAGTTTGCAAAGGAGAGGGCGGAAAATCCGGACTTTGACAAGGAGGTTGACAAGCGGCTAATAGAAAGAATAAAAAAAGGGAACGTGATAATAACCAGCTATACCGCACCGTGGATAACTGATATGGGCTTCAAGGTCTGGCTTTCGTGCAGCACAACAAACAGGGCAAAGAGGATGGCCGAACGGGACAACACGGAAATAAAGGAAACCCTTGGAATAGTAAAGATAAGAGACAGGGAGAACAGCAAGATATACATGAATCTTTACAGCATAAACTTCGGCAGGGATCTAAAACCATTCAATCTTATCATTGAAACGGATAATGTGCCTCCTGAAGAGGTGGCTGACATGATAATAAAGAAACTCAAAGAACGAGAGAGGAAATGAGGTAATAAAATGGCATTATTGGAAGAAGGAAGGGTCTGCATAAAGAAACTAGGGCGCGACGCAGGAAGCAAGGCCGTGATAACAAAAGTAATAGACAAGAACTACGTAAACATAATCTCAAAAGGCCGGCCAAAGGAGAGGAGATGCAACGTGAAGCATCTTGAATTTCTAAGCGAGAAAGTCGATTCTAAGGACAGGGATGCTGTCAATGCACTGCTCGAAATAAATGAGAAAAAAGAGCACCACATGCCTGCCAAGAAATCGAAGTAGCGCAAGCGCAGCAATTTTTACCAGAAGTAGCTGCCTGCTAAGATAACTATAATAATCCATTAATAATAGTGGATTCTGATCAGATGCCGGTAAAATTGGACAAAAAGATCCGCTCACTCATCAAGAGAGATAGGAAAGTGATGCTTACTACTACCCGTGAGCCATATCCATACGACTTTGTTCCAGAGCATGGTGAAGGCGACTACGTATACGATATATCAGGGAACAGGTTCATAGACTTCTCAAGCTTTATAGCGGTATATAACTTCGGAGTTAACTCGCGCGCAGCAGTAAGGGAAGCGATGAAGAAGCAGATGGACAGCCTCATCCACCCGGCATTTACGGATTATTACGCAGAGCTGCCTGTAGTCTTTGCCGAGAAGCTGGTCAGGATGCTTCCAAGAAGCTTTGGCAAAGTCTTCTTCTCGAATTCGGGCACCGAGGCAAATGAAGCAGCTATAAAGTTCTCCAGGCTCTTCACAAAAAGGCAGTACATAATCTCGTTCTATGGCGCATTCCATGGAAGGACAATGGGCTCACTGAGCCTTACCGCATCAAAGACAGTTCACAGGGAGCGGTTCGGCCCATTCAATTCCACCGTGCAGGCCCCATACGCATACTGTTACAGATGTCCGCTTCATAAGGAGGAGAGCGAATGCTGCCTGCAGGGAATAGATGTCATAAGGAATCAGATACTGGGCAAGACCGTCTCTGAGAAAGAATGCGCAGCGATCTTCTTCGAGCCTGTCCAGGGGGAAGGCGGATACATCGTGCCTCCAAAGGAATTCGTAACCGAGCTTAGAAAACTGGCAGATGAGCACGGCATACTCCTTGTTGCTGACGAAGTACAGTCAGGATATATGAGAACTGGGAGGTTCCTTGCTCTTGACCACTTTGGCGTAGAAGCAGACATCTACACGTTCGCAAAGGCCATAGCAGGCGGAATGCCGATGGGTGCCACGGTGACAAGGAAGTCATTGGGCGACATACCCAGCGGCGCACACGCAAATACCTTCGGAGGCAACCTGATTGCAGTAGCTGCTGCAAATGCAAACATTAATTACATAAAAAAGAATATGGCATCGCTGAAGCGTGATTCCAAGGAGAAAGGCAGCCTCATCATGAAGAGGCTTAACCAGATGAAGGAGAGGTACGAGATAGTCGGCGACGTGCGCGGATTGGGCATGATGATAGGCGTAGAGCTCGTAAAGAACAAGCACACAAAGGAACCCGCAATAAAGGAGAGGGAAGGAATACTCGACTACTGCTTTGAAAACAATCTCATACTCCTTCCTGCAGGCATCTCAACTATAAGGATAGTGCCTCCGCTTACCATGTCAAAGCAGAATATAGAAAAAGGCTTAGATGTCCTAGAAGCAGCGATAAAGAAGTTTTCGGCCTAGAGGTAGAAGCCAAGGCTGAGCTGCCCCTTTCCTGTATTGTTTTTCATAGGATCCGCCACGTCAAAGAACCCTCCTATCTCCTCCTTGACAAGCGCAAGCCTCTGCCTGATGTAAGGATCAAGCTGATATCTGTCTGCTATGCCTATGGCCATGTCAAGGTACTTCTCTATCCCACCTTTCGAGATTGTGAGAAGGAGCTTTCCTCCGTCCTTAACGCATTTGCCCTGCAGTGGAACCCTCCTGTATTTGGCATTGCACGAAGAGCACCTGAAGATCTTCCTGGAGAAGGAGTGGAGGTTGCCTATAAGGTCAGGTATGAAGTGGCTAGTAATCACCCGCCTTGCAGCATCCCTGTTATTAACTGCGAGGAGCCTGTCCATAAGCGCGAATTCCGCCTCAACCTTTTCCTGCATTGTCTTCAGTTCAGTGTAAACGCTCTTTCTAGGCGAATCAGGGAGCGCCCTGGCAGAGGTGCCATGCGTGAATTTAAGGTCCTGGAATACCGCACTGGTGTTCAGCCTGCCTTCCACCAGGCTTACCGTTACTTCTGCCGGAGAGGCATTTGCAAGTGTCTTCTCGTAGAAATCCAAGCCGTATGCCTCTGTTACTTCCATCGCGTGCACCTCATCGTCCACTTCTTCAGGCATTACATTCAGGGTAAGTATAAGCGGTGTATCCATGCTGCCGCCTATAGTGGTAGGCAGGAATTTTCTGGAGAAGTTAATAAGCGCATCCAGCAGCAGCATTGTGGTGTCTTCATCGCCGTCGCAGTTCCTCCTCCTTGCAGTTATTGTATACGGGTGCGCCAATCCCACGTTTGCATCGCAGAAACCTATTATTCTGTTCAGCACGCCGCACGAGGTATGTGGCGAGAGGGTTATAACAAGCTCGCCTACCATATCAGACATGCTCATTGCGTTATAAAAGCGCTCAAGCCCATACAGGCGTTCAAGCAGATCGTCTACAAAATGCGAAACGTGGAGCAGGTAGTCTGCTCCGCGCCTGTTCAGTATCACGTCCTGATGCCTCAGTTCCACGAGCTGCTCATCGCTGACAAGCTCATTTCCAAGATAATCCCTGTCATATCCAAGTTCGCGCAGCTTCGCAACCCCTACACCTATCTCCTTCGGATAGAAATGGGTTATGGGAACGTCAGTGGCATCGAAACGTGATGTGCCATCCTTGAAGATATAAATATTGTTAAGTGCCCGCAGTATCCCTTTTTCGAGATGCTCTGCCGACCTGTCCGCATTAGTCAGCCCTTTCACGCCCTTTATCGTATTCGGCAGCTTTCCCACCTTTATCTTGCCCATCGCATTCGTCACAACCCTTGCAAGATCTATGTTCCTGTATTCGTAAGAAAGCGTAGGCGAGCCGCACTTCGGGCATTCATTCTGCATGCTCAGCGAGCCGCAGCTCCTGCATTTCCTTACTATCCTTGCGCTGGTATCGCAGTCATAGCAGTAGTTTGTATCCAGCGTACGCTTGCATTTCGGGCAGACGTAGAGGGCGAGCTCCACGCTAAGCCCGGACCTGAAGCGCTTCGAATCGATAGAATACGCTTTGGAGATATTCCTGTCCTTGCTCTCATACGAGCCTATCGGGAAAAGAACGTGCGGCGCAGGCTTCATCAGCCTCTCTCGCGCCTTCTCAGGCCTTCCGATTCTTGCGCCTACAAAAGTCGACCTCTTCATTATCCTGAATGGTGCAACCGCGTTCACATGCTGGAGCGTGTCCTCTGTCTCTGTGCGGATCTCACGGTCTACAAGTATTCCGGCCTCGCCTTCAGCAAAGCCCAGCGAAGCAACCAGGCTCCTGGCATACTCGCTCTCGATTACAATCGTGCCTTCAGCGAGCTTATGTGGCACATTCAGCAGTTCAAGTGTATGCTTTATTGTTTTCCTGTTCTCAAGCATGATTGCGCCAAGCTCCTGCAATGTGCCTGAGAGCTTCAGATTCCTTATCTCATCTGCGAGCTCCTCCACCTCGCTGACTTTCACCGACTGGAATTCATACAGGAACTTGGGATGCAACGGCACCTGATTATTCAATGATAGCGAATATGCCTCGTTGAATCCAAGGAACCTGTGGTCTATCGCATCTGCATATCCCTTATCCCTCAGCTGCGCTTCCCAGAACTCCTCCACATAGCTTGTAGGCTGCAGTTTTGTGTTGGATTTCCTGAAGTCTCCGTATGTTACAAGCATATCTCCCAGCGAAAGCACTGTTTCCACTTCCTGCTTAAGCTTCTTTGCGGTATCCGCATCATTTATCCTAAGAACCTCGCCTGACCTTAGCTTTACGCACGGCCCTTCGATAGAATCAACCGGCACAGCCACGCACCCCTTCCCAGGGAATTCCACCTTCAGCTGCGTACCTACTGCTATGAATGAATCAAGTATTATCATTGTAGCCGGATTGAAGCCCTTTGACGCAATTCCTGTGAATCTGCCCCTCCCATACCTGAGCCTGAAGCCTCCCATACTTCCAGGGTACGCGAGCACAGGCCTGCCAGCTACAAGCTCTTCAAGAAAGACAGCAGTGTTCTCCCCCTTCCCCTCTCCCTTCTTTTTCATATCTGCCTTTATCACGTTATTCAGCCAGTTCCAATCAAGCCCGGCCGCCTTAGTCTCCTTAAGCATCTTCTTTGCCTTCTGGGCTATCCCCTCGCATACGACAAGCGCCACGCCTCCCCTTACCTTGTTCGTTATTGGAACAGTCTTTCCGGTACCGTCTATCCTGCTCAGGTTTCCATGCACTCCTACCTCTATCTCCTCTGTAGGCACTCCGTCTATGCAGACAGGGCAGTTGCCTACTATTACGCGCACGTCATCATCCGTGCCCCTGTACTGCAGCCTGGCAGCACGTGTGTGATAAAGCTCTATCTCCTCGACGCATCTCTCTATCTCCTCCTGGGTTGGCTTATACGGCTGGAAATTGAGCAGTTTCCTAGCATAGTCGGCAAGGGCAACAGAAAGAGCTGCTGCAGTGCCCCCGGCACCTCTTATCGGGCCTGCAAAGACAATGGCAAGGTATTCGGTGCCGTCCTGATTCCTGTATTTATCTATCCCCCGTATTCCTTCGGTAGGGGCCACCAGGACTCCTTCAGTAAGTATGGCAGTGCCGACCCTCACTGCAGTTTCAGCTTTCTTAACCGGATCGTACTGGCTGAATGTGCTGGATGTGCAGATCTCTCTGGCTACCTCGAACGCAAGCCCGCTCCTCCCTCCCGGTGTACCTGTCTTGCTCCTTATAAGTTCAGAGATGCCCTTCACTCCTGTAAGACCCTCTACCCTGCTGGCGAGATCCGGAGCAGGGAGTATCTCCACCGCATCTTCAGGGTCAAATCCTTTTTTCCTCGCCTCCTGCGCAAGTCCGTATGCTACATAGAACTTGTCGGAAAGACTCTTGAAATACTTTTCAATATCCATGCAAACACTACATATTGTTGAAATCAACAGTCCAGAGGCTGCCCTGTTTGCAGTCGTAAACAGGCAGAACCGCAGGAGTAGGCAGATGGCCTAGCTTTACCTGATATGATGTTCTGGCCTGCCATGTCCCGCTGTTTATTACCTGCGTGCCGCGATAGTCGGTATAACCGTTCTTATGGACATGCCCCATATGCAGTATGTCAGGCACTTCGTCTATCACAAGAGAATCCCGCTTCGCAGGAGTTACTGGATTGTCTCCATATATCGGAGAAATATGCCTGCGCTTAAGCACTTCAACCATCGCGCCTTCAGGCTTCGAGTAGCTGCAGCCTGGAATGCTCTGTATAATCGAGTCCAGAGAAGTGCCGTGGTATCCGAGCACCTTCATCCCGTTAAGTGTCATATATCCTGGATTAGAGACCAGGTGTATGTTGGAATAGGCAAGCTCGCCTACCAGCTCCCTGCCCAGCTCCGGCTGCGGTTCGGAACTCTGCACTGCGTCGTGGTTGCCCGGCAGGATGAAGATGTGTATGTAATCAGGTATGCTTGAAAGGAAGTCTATAAGCACAGCATACTGCTTGTATATATCGCTTATCGAAAGCTCCCTGTCCTGGTTGGGGTACACCCCTATCCCGTCTACAAGATCGCCGCTTATCACGAGATATTTTATTCTGCCCGCAAGGTCTTTCTTCGCGTCTATACCTCCGTTAAGCCATTCCAGGAACTTGCCAAACTGATTCTCAAGGAAGAGCTTGCTGCCGATATGCACATCTGAAGTAAATGCAATAGAGATATCCTCATTGATCTTCTTCCTCGACCTTATCGGCACGTCAGGCCACATTATTTTTTTTGCTATAAGAAACGGAGACCAGACCTTGCCGTAAACCCCGATTACCTCATCATTAACTATCCTTTTTGCAGATTCAAAGAGTTCCATCTCTGCCTTTGACGCTCCTTTCTGGGCAGCAGAGAAGATGACCTTTGTAGACCCCGTCTCATCATCGAGAGTCACCATTATATTGCCCTTTTTGGTAACAACCTTCTCGTACACCATGCCTACAAGGCTGACCTCCCTGCCATTCGCATACTGCGCAAGTTTGTCTATACTGTTTATCATTCCCCCTGAGCTGGGGTTGCTCTCTATCATGCTTTTTATCCTGTGCAGTCTGTCTCTGAAGTATCCCGCAAAATCGCTGACAGTCCCGAACGTCTTCTCCTTCTTTGCGTTCCTGACAGAAAATCTTGCCTCAATCTCCTTCGCCTCCGGCCTGAACCCGCTAGGCCTTATTACCTCTATCCTGACAGGCTCCTTCTTCTCCTCGATCTTCTTTATTTCATCCAGCATGCGCAGGTCAAGTATCTTGAGACCCTCCTTCCCTTCAAAATATGCGGTTATCTTTGCAGCAAGCGCTCCGATGTCGTTTCCTGTCAGATCGCTCTCGTTTATCTCTGCACTCAGCACAACCTTGCCGTTCAGCCTCTCTGCAAGCTGCGATATGAGTGATTGCGCATCCATCCTGACCAACAATTAGCAGCAAAGATAAGCAGACCAATAATTTAATTGTTTTGCACAGCCCGGTATATACGCTTAAAAGCTGCAGCTCAGATGGCCCCTTCTTTCTTCAGAAGCGCTTTTTTTATCCTGCTGTTGCTCATTCCGCTGTAGCTTCCGGTCTCGCCGCTGCTCTTTACCACCCTGTGGCACGGTATGATTATCGGAAAAGGATTCTTTCTCAGCGCTGTTCCGGCTGCGCGGTATGCACCGGGGTACCCTGCGCGAGCGGCAATATCTTTGTAAGTAGCTGTCCTGCCCTTCGGTATCTCCATAGTTGTTAAGAGAACTTTTATCTGGAAATCAGTAAACCCTCTCCTTTCCAGCTTCTGCGCCATCAGTTTCCTATTCATGCTTCCAATATGGATTTAAAAAAATAAAAACCCAACATCTTTTAAAACAAACATGGTAAATATAGCATGACCGGCGATGTTTTAGGCGGGCAGGGCCCATTCGAATCATCAAAAATCATATACCTAAAAGTTAGCTTTGCAGAGATGAAAAAGCTTTCGAAAGAAATATCGGAGAGGATACTGTCTACAGGCAAGAAACCTGACGCACTGGTATACATAGAGCGCGGAGGAATGGTAATGGCGCGTCTGCTCTGCGATTATCTTGATGTAAAGAACGTATATGGCATACAGGCTTCATACTACACGGACATCGGCAGGAGCTCAGATGCCGTAAAAGCAAGGGAATTCAGGCTTGACGAGATAAAATCGCTTGGCAGGAATATCCTTCTGGTTGACGATATAGCCGATACAGGGAAAACCCTGAAGTTCCTTTACGGCAAACTGGCTTCTGCAGGAATACGTGCGCAGACAGCCACACTGGTGTACAAGAGAGATTCTATAATAAAGCCGGATTTCTACGGCAGGGAAGCAGACAGCAATGTCTGGATAGTCTTTGATTACGAAGAGGAGGAGTCAAGGAGAAGTTTTTTCAAATCCGGGAACAAAGCAGGAGCGGAGTTCATGAGCAAAAATTTCCCTGAAGGCTAAGATGCTGAGCCGGCAGCAGTGCGAATATTGCAAATGCTAATCCTTTACCGACTCCAATAAGCTAAGGAGATTCCATATAACTGTCCTTGCATACGGTGGCAGGTTTATGTCATTGCTTATCTCATCTATCTTGTAGGTTGCTGCAGACGATCTAACCGAATAGCTGGCATCCTGGTCAAGTGCCTTCCTGGCTTCATCCAGAGCGTTCTTTACATTCCTCGGCACGCTATTGTCATTAAGAAGCACGTCTATCTGCTGCTTAATCTGTGATATTATACTGTCCAGGTTCTTATCGCCCTCCATTCAAATCACTCTTAAACATTCGGGCCCGGCGGGAGTCTCAAAATTTTTTCAATTTATTTGAACCCGCGGCCATCAGCTTAGAAGGCTGCCGCTCTATCCAAGCTGAGCTACGGGCCCAACTTTACGATTATATATAAAAATAATTTTTTATATTCTCCGTAAGCTTCTCACAGACCTCCTC
>JAJZND010000010.1 GCA_021848025.1 Microcaldota archaeon
GCTTTATGTACGGGTCTATATCGTACTTCTCTGCGAGGGCTATTGACATTTCCAGATACTTCTCTATCCCGCCGCGGGATATTGTAAGGAGCAGCTTGGAGCCGTCTTTTGGGCATTTTCCGCTCAGAGGCGCACGCCTGTATTTGGAGTTGCATGCTGAGCACCTGAACTCCTGGCGGGAGAAAGAATGCAGGTTGCCTATAAGGTCAGGTATGAAGTGCCCTATTATTACCCTTTTTGCGGCGTCCCTCTTGTTTACAGCGTTTATCTTGTCCATCAGCTCAAACTCGGCATCGACTTTCTCTTTCATTGTCTTGAGTAGGGTATAGGAACTCCTCTTTGGGGAGGATGATACTGCATCCGGAGATGATCCATGTGTAAACCATATGTTGGAGAACCTCTCTTCCCTGCCCAGCCTGCTCTCGACCATCTCGAGCTTCACCTCGGAAGGAGGGGGATAGCTCAAGGATTTCTCATAGAACTCTAGAGGATATGTGCGCACCGTTTCCATCGCGTGGACTTCATCGTCGACTTCCTCCGGATATATGTTTACGCTGAGTATGAGCGGAGTGTCCATAGTCCCTCCGATATTGGATGGCAGGTATGACCTTGAGAAATTTATCAGGGAATCCATGAGGAGCATGGCCGTATCCTCATCCCCGTCGCAGTTCCTTCTTCTTGCGGATATTATGTACGGATGGGCAAAGCCGACATTTGCATCTGTATATCCTATTATGCGGTTAAGTACGCCGCAGGAAGTATGCGGGGAGAGGGTTATCGCAAGTGCGCCTACGAGATCATTCCTGGTGTAGGCATTGTAGTACCTCCCCATACCATAAAACAGCTCGAGCATGTCGTCAATGAAACGGGATACCTTTACCATATAGTCGCCGCATTTCCTGCTGACGACTATATCCTGGTGCTTGAGCTCAACCAGCTGGGATGGATCGGTGAGCGGCTCGCCGTAGCAATCCGTAGTATAGCCCATCTCGCGCAGTTTTTCTATGCTTGTGCCTATCTCTATAGGGTAAAAGTGTGTAAGGGGCATATCCGTAGAGTCGAATCTTGCGGTGCCGTCCTTGAATGTGAAGACGCCATTCTTAGCCCTTAAGACTCCTTTGGCTATAGGCTCCGCGCACCTGTCCCTGCTCATCAGGCCTTTTACGCCCTTGACCATCTGCGGCATCCTGGTGAGCTTTAGCTCTGCCATGGTATCCTCGACTTCTTTCACTATGTTCACCTCCCTCTCGTCGTATCCTGAGGTTGGCGAGCTGCACTTTGGGCACTTCTCGGCGCTTGTTTCGTACCCGCAGCTTATGCATTTCCTTATTAGAACAGAGGCGTTTTTGCAGTCGTTGCAGTACGGCCAGCTTGTCATCCTGCCACAGGTGGGGCACCTGTATCGCGCTATCTGCACTTTTATGTATCCTGAAAACCTCTTTGATGCGGCTAAATATGATGATGTTATGTTCCTGTCATTTCCCCCGTTGTAGCCTATCGGAAAGAGCGCGTTGGCTGCTGGCTTCATCATGCGCTCCTTTGCCTTCTCAGGGCGTCCTATCCTGGCGCCTATGAAAGTTGATCTTTTCATTATTTTTATTCCTGATAAGGAATTTACCATTGCCAGCGGGTCTGCAGGGTTTGATGCGATTGCCTCGTCCAGCGGAGGCCTGACTGCCGTGCCATCTGGGCTCCTGAAGATCCCTAGGGACACAAGAAGTGCCTGCGCGTGGTCGCCGCTTATTGTTATTTCGCCCTGCTCGCTTAGCGAATGCGGGACGGAGAGGAGCTCCAGGCTCCTCTTTGTCTGCTGCTCGTTTGGAAGTATCAGTTTATCTATATCGTTGAGGGTGCACTCCTTCCCTACCGCCTCGAAGAGAGTGCCTGCAAGGGAAGCCAGCTGCTCGCATTTGAGCGCCTGGAATTCATACAGGTACTTGGGATGCATTGGCAGGGATTTGTCCACGCATATTTTATAAATGTCAAGGAAATGCATTGAAGCGGGTCTTATTAAAGGGTCGCCTCTTGATTCCAGCTGCCTCTCCCAGAACTCCTCCACATAGCTTGAAGGCTGCAGTGGGGTGTTTGATTTCCTGAAGTCGCCATATGTCACAAGGATGTCGCCAAGATATATGATCTCTTCTATCTCGCCTTTGAGCTTCTCCGCTGTCTCAGCATCGTTTATGCGCAGAGCTTCGCCTGACTTGAGCCTGACGAAAGGCCCTTCTATAGAATCAACCGGAGAGGCTACGCAGCCTTTGCCAGGCATCTCCACCTTTAGCTGTGTCCCTGTAGCGACAAAGCCCATTGTAAGTATCATGGTAGCTGGGCTGAAGCCTTTCGCGGCTATTCCAGTCATGCGGCTCCTGCCGTATCTGAGCCTGAAGCCACCTATATGACCGGGATATGCGAGTATTGGACGGCCAGCGACGAGCTCTTCGAGGAATACTGCGGTATCCGATTCGCTTACGCTCTTCTTCGCCTCAACTTTTATTATATTGCCTAACCAGTCCCATCCAAGCCCATAGCCCTTGACTTCCTTCATAAGCTTCTTTGCCTTCTGGGCTATTCCTTCGCATAGGACGAGCCCTACGCCTCCGCGTATCTTGTTTGTTATAATCACCTCCTTTCCGTCAGCCCTGATTCTCTTTATGTCCCTGTGCACGCCTATCTCCATTACCTCTGTTGGGACACCATCGACGCACACCGGAAGGTTCTGCAGTATCACACGCAGGTCCTCTTCGCTTGGCTTATACTGCAGCCTTGCTATCCTTGCGTGATATGTTGAGACCTCTTCCAGGTATCGCTCTATCTCCTCTGGCGTTGCCTTATAGGCTCCGATGGAAAAGAGCCTCCTTGCATAATCGGCAAGGGCTACTGAGAGCGCTGCTGCAGTTCCCCCTGCACCTCTTATCGGCCCTGCGTAAAGAACTGATATGTAGCTTGACCCGTCCCTGTTTTTGTATTCCCTGATTCCCTGTATGCCTTCTGTTGGAGCGACAAGTATCCCTTCCGTAAGGATTGCAGATCCCACTTTTACTGCAAGTTCCATCCGTTTTATAGGCTCCATGCTGCCAAACTCATCGCTGGAGCATATCTCCTTTACTACCTCAAATGCGAGCTTGCTCCTTGACTTTTGGCCTGCGAGTTTCCGTATTATGCCTTCTATGCCCTTTACCCCTATGAGCCCGTCTACCCTGCTTGCCAGGTCCGGTGCGGGCTTGATCTCCACATAAGGCGAGGGGTCCTTTCCTATCGAGCGCGCCTTTGATGCCAGTTCATACTCATGGCTGAACCTCTTTGAGAGCATCTCGAAATATTCGTTGTTGTTCAGCCCACCACCGCTTGCATCATAGCTATTGCATCATAAGCGAGACGAAGACCTTCGCATCCGCAACCATGTCTTCTATTATTACGTATTCGTTTGGCATGTGTGCAACGTCATACTCGGTGCACCATACGGCTGCATCGAACCTGCGTTTTCTTGCAAAGGCCGCGCAGGTGCCGCCGCCTATGCCGACTGCTTTTGGTACAATCCCCCTTGTCTCTTTTATCGCAGATGCTAGCTTCGTGACTATCTCGCACTCTGGATCCGTTGGAGGAGCCGGGTCTTCCCTGACAAAAGGTTCTATGCTTATCTTCACTTCTGAGAACTTGCTTGAGGAAGCTATTGCCCTGAGATCTGACAGTATATCGTCTAGTTTGTACTCCGGCAGGACCCTGCAGTCTATGTAGAATGTCTCCTTTCCCGGTATTATATTTACGCTGTCAACATTCTTCTCGTGCTTTGTCATCTCGAAGGTGGAGTAGCTTGGCTGGAAGAGAGGATTGTTTTTAGCATATTTCTCGTGCAGTAGCGCATCTGCTTCCTCGAGGAACGCACACATGTACCTGAACGCATTCTTACCTACTGCAGGTATGCTGGCGTGCGCCTGAACGCCTTCTATGACAACCTTTACCCAGAGGAGACCTTTCTCGCCCACTTCTATTATGCTCCCCGTGGAATTCCCCGAATCAGGGACTACGAACATATCGCCCTGCCCGAATATCTGCTCGTCCATCAGCTTTTGCATCCCATACCTGCTCCCGACTTCCTCGTCTGCTGCCAGTACTATCCCGAAATTGTACTTCGTATGTATTGCGTGCTCTTTTATGACCCTGGCTGCGAACATTATCCCCACTACCGACTGACCGTCGTCAGATACCCCGCGGCCGTAAAGCCTGCCGTCCTTCTCTACCGGCTTGAAGGGGTCGGTTTTCCAAAGGGAGATGTCCCCCACGGCAACCGTATCGATGTGGCCTACAAACCATATTGTGCGGTCTGCGCTGCCGAGCTTTGATACTATGCTTGGCCTCTTGAAACCGCTCTCATCCACGTACTCGTACCTCTGCGTGCTGAAACCCCAAGATCTCAGTTTTTCTTCCAGGAATAATGCCCTCGCACCCTCTCCCTCGCCTCCGCTCTTTGGGGATATTGCAGGTATTCGTACCATCTCAGAGAGTAAGCTTACCATCTCTTCCTTATACGAAGCAATAGCATCCATGGCATCGGCTTTGCTAACCATCTTATCACATGCAGTATCTCCATGTCAACCTATTTAAATTTTGTATCCTAAACCTGATATGAAGAATGTTATGGCCAAAGAGGATAGAAAGAGCGTTGCAGGGGTGGAGGAGGGTTTCGGAGTAGAGGTACGGGAAGAGATAGCGGCCCATGCAGAGATAGAAGAGCCGATACTCTTCTGGATTGCGATACTGGCTGTAGGGATAATACTAAGGATAATAGTCTATGACACTACCGCTTTGGCAGGGACAGGGCCGATATACGGACTTGCAGGCTCTATCTCCGAATTCATACTGTTTGTACCAGGTCCGATAATACTTCCCCTGATAATAGGAGCCGTGATAGGATCCAAGGTTGGGGTTATGTCGACAAACATGAAGAAGGCTATAAAATCCGGGATCCTTAACAGCACATATGCCGCTGTAATCTATGTAGTGGCAATAATCGTAATTTATGAGGTCCTTGAGTACACTGTGCCCACAAAATCCATAGGGGTTCCGTTCTTCATCTACGGGCTGGTCATCCTTCCCGTGCTCATACTTCTTTTTGTGTCAGTGATATTTGCAGTTCTCTCTTATTCTAGGAGGATATCCTAGTCATCTTGCCGCACTGACGATTTTTATTACATCGCCGTCTTTCAGCCTGTAGTCTTTTGTGACTCTTATCTTCCTTTTTGCATCTACAGCATAGAGCATGCTCTTTGCAATGTCCGTATGTATCCTGGAAGCGAGGTCCATCGCTGTTGAGCCCTCTTCCATAAGTATGGCGTCAGGCAGGACATTATCGAAATGGTCGGAGTATTTGCTCTCGTTCTCTACAGGATAGACTACAATGCATTTCGCAGCGGAAAAAACAGCTTCGTTTATCAGCCCCTGGACCCCTGTGGTCGGATGGGAAGCGAGATATCTGGATATGTAAGCAAGCGCCTCCTTCTGCTGTTCTGTCGGCTCGCCGGATATCCTTATGCCGCCTTCCGCAGGATCGTATGATAATATGCCACTCTTTGATGCCTTCCTTAATGCAAGCTCAATCGCACCTGAACAGAAGATCACCTTATAGCCGCTTAATTCCGTAGTTATATTCTCCTTCTCGTTCGCAGTGATTGAATCGTCCTTGTTGGCAGCGATTATGAAAGGCCTGCTCACGTTTATAAGCTCCGTGGAAAACCTAACCGCTTCTTCCCTGCCCCACATGATGTTAGAAGTGCCGAGGAATGCCTTTGCTGCTGCTCTTTCTACCTGCTCTTCGGTAAACCTGAATCCCGAGAGGAGTTCGCACAGGGCTCTGGTGCCGTCTGCGCGCTTCGAGAGGCTTGGCATCTTCCTGAGAAGTATGCCGCCGAGCCACTCCGATATCTCATCCTTCACCATTTTTATCTCCTGCTTAGGATCCGATGCCACTGCCGCGTTGCCCGCGATATCCGTCCTGCCGCTTGAGTCTATGACCTGTATGAATACATCGGATGACATTATATCATTGAGGAACTGGTTTCCCATCCCCTTTCCTGCATGTGCCTCCGGTACAAGTCCTGCAACATCTACTACGTTTACTGGTATCCTTCGTATGCCGTTTATGCAGTACGAATTCCGTGGATTGCATTTCGTGCCTAGCTCTGCGTCAACGCATCTTTTTGTTGCGTATGCTACTCCGAGATTCGGATTTATTGTTGTAAACGGATAATCAGCTATCTCTGCTTCTGCAAGAGTCATTGCAGAGAATAAGGTGCTCTTGCCTTTATTCGGGGAACCTATAAGACCCAATATCATTTTACCGTGCCAGAAAAGAATTAGCAACGAATATTAATATAGGCATAAATTTAATATTTGCTTTTATGCAGGGATGGCGGAGCCAGGTCAAACGCGGCAGGTTTAGGGCCTGCTTCCTTTGTGGATTCGAGAGTTCAAATCTCTCTCCCTGCAAATTCAAATGGAGTCGTGAGAATATTCAAAAGCTTTAAATAAACATATTGTTTATTATCGATGTATGGGTAATTTAACCGAAGCACTCGTAAAGGCGATCCAGAATTCGCCGGAAAGCATCGTCCATCTCGAAACACTGGAGAGCCTACGGCTCTGTGATAACCACACCTTGAAAACAACACTGAGCAGGCTGGGCAGATCCGGCAGGATAATTCGTTTGAAGAGAGGAGTATATTCGGCGAATCCGATAAAGGATGCGTTCATAGCAGCTCAGTACACGTATAGTGGTTATCTCGGTTTTTCAAGTGCCTTATATTTGCACAGGCTCATAGCAGAACTTCCGTTCGTCATTACTGTTGTGACCGTCTATAAGTCAGCATCAAAAATTGTCGGTGCGTATGAATTCAAAGCCATAGCTCTAAAAGAAAAGGCAATAGGATTCGAAAACGTTGGGAATTCTACAGTTTCCACAAGGGCGAAGACTTTATTCGACTGCATCTATCTGGAGAGGTACTCGATTGAACAGGAGAAGCTTATTGAAGCTTATAGGACTGCGCGGCTCAGTGCAGAAGAACTAAAAGAATTTGATTCATACGTGAGACGTTTTGTTAATAGTAATCGACGCGATAAGTTTGACAAAATAAGGAAAGCGATAACTGGCAGGGTTTGAATCATATGAAACTAGACTTAGAAATCTGTAGGGCAATTGCCATCCGCTATGGCCTGCCATTGCAATTTATATTTAAAGAATTCCATCTAATGGATGTAGTATCACAAATAGCTGCGTTTGTAATCAAAGAACCAAATCTTTTGGTATTCAAAGGGGGCACAGCACTGAATAAGGTATATCTTCAGGGGATACAGAGGTTCTCGGAAGACGCAGACTTTGATCTTGTAACAGAGAATGCAAATAGAGAGCTGCTTGGTTTTTGCGAGAGGCTTGCTGGCGAGCTAACAGGTTATAAGATTGCAGAATTCCGTAAGGTACGCTCCACTATGCAGTTTTATTGCACTTACGAGACGCCTTTGGGTGGTATGGATCACGTCAGAATTGACGTGTCGCCAAAAAGGCTCCTCGTAGCCAAGCCATTGGAAAACCGCCAGATAATCTCCGAGTTCACACAATCATCTACAAGCGGCATAAGAGTATATTCAATAGAGGATTTGACTGCACGCAAGATGAATGCGCTTGTGACACGCACAGAAGGCAAGGACTTATATGATGTCCACGCGGCGTTGCCTATGTGCTCTAAGAACGTGCTCAGGACTGCAATCAGACTCATGTTGGAATCAGAAGGCGTTGATAAGAACGTAGATCTGTTCCTGCAGAAAGCAGTAGCCAGAATCAGAAAGAGCGATTCGAAGAAACTGCGCAGCCTTACTAATCCTTTTATCCCAGCTGTAAACAGGCCCAAAAGTTGGGAGGAATTGAGGAATGACCTATTGGCAAGGCTTGATAGCCTCTAAAATGCTCTCTGGAGCCGTTAAACTGTCAGGTTGCTAGCTTGCATATCATTGGGTCGTTAGCCCACGTGAATCCGAAGGATAAACGTGCTGGCGTGGTTTAAAGGATCACAGGTTCCTTTGAAGCTAATTGCCTAATGCTGTGGTTTAAATATGGTCTTGCCGTATGCAAATGCATAAGCAAAAGCAATGAATGCAGCTCCGACTATCTCCAACGCTATAGAAAATTGAACGTACATGCCAAAAAATAGGATTACAATTCCAGGTATGGCGGAATAAACTGCGAATTTCCTTCCCGAGAGCCAGAAACCCAAGAGCATTAGCGCAAAAGAAACCGCAAGCAGCACTTCGCCCCAGAAGCCTGCGAAGAACAGGGCTACTTGCTGAGGAACTGAGGGATTGGCAATTGGCTGTGCCAAAGACATCCCTGTCATGGAGCTGCTTTGGGCAGCTCCGATTGCGATGACCCCAATGGCGCCGAGCGTCATAAAGATGGTGCACAACGCTACTCCTACTCCACCGGCGCAACTTGCGCATTTTTCAATAACGTTGTTTTTCTCGTTCATGACTTCACCTAACCTTTATTGTGCTTATATTCTTAATTATAAGAGCCAAATTTAAAACTATGAGCATCGAAAACAAAGGCACCTGATAAGCCTGTAAGAAGTCAACAATAGAAATGGCCTCGCTTGTGCTGATTACGGCGCTGAAAAGTGCTAGAAGCACTAATCCATGACAGCCACATCCGGCAACGAAGCTCCCCGCTGCAGGCATTGCGGTTCCTATGCTTCCATTCAATGCTCCAAGCCTCCTAGATTTGCGGTTATGCACCAAGGAGTAAATTGCAACTGTAAACAATACGGAAGAGGTTATTACCAGAACGTACATCAGATATAAAGGAACGTTAGTAACAGCAAAAGCGATGCGATAGTGTAAAAGGAACTGAAAGACAGCGTAATAGAAAACTGCAATTACGACATTCAATAAGATATATCTCGGCTTATAAACGCCTCGTAATTTTTTATATAAAGATTGGAATAAGAAGATTCGTCTTTTATGTGCCTTTTTAGTATTTTTCTCCATGTATACACCACAGCATATATCACTCTTTACTTTCGCGATTGACTATAAATATAGTATGCCCTAATTCTTTCACATTTCCATCTATTTTATCTATAATCTTCGACTCATTTCCTCTATATGTCACAATTATGGTGTTCTTCTCCGAGCCTTTTTTAACAGACTCAACGCCTTCAATACCGGATACCGAAGAGAGTATATTTGCAAGGCAGGTTTTACAATGTATTGTAGGCACCTCGAATTCGGCTTTGCTAGATGCAGCCTTTTCCACGGACATTTTTTGTATCAGTTTGCCTCCAAAAGAGTTGGAAACCACCAAAGTAATGCTAATGGCCATAGCAACCATGGCCAATATTGGCGGCACCAAACCAGTCACCGCAACCGGTATACCAATTCCATTAAAAACAAATGCCACTGCAAGGTTTTGTTTTGTTTTTGAGTAACTATTCAGACCTATCTCATAGGCATCTATCAGCGATTCTAATTTATTACCGATTATTATCACATCTGCAGACTCCATAGCAATATCGGTACCAGCGCCCATTGCAACTCCTATATCCGCAAGCATTAAAGAAGGCGCATCGTTTATTCCATCGCCAACCATCATCACATGGTGCCCCTGTTTCTCAAGTTCCCTTATCTTGTCTGCCTTGGCATGTGGCAAGAAACTGGCATATACCTGAGCTATCCCTATTTTATTAGCTGTGAGTCTTGCCACTCCTCCGTTGTCCCCAGTTATCATCATCGGCTCTATTCCAAACTTTTTGAACTTATTCACGGTTTCTGCTGCGTCGTCCTTTATTTTATCCGCAACGCATATTAAACCAACAACATTCTTATCATACGAAACAGCCACTACGGTTTGACCCGTGTTTTCGAGTTGGTCTCTGATCTTTTTGGCAGTATCATAAGTGCTGCTTTTTGAAGATATAGTTTCGAGCCGACCAACCTCCAACAGTTTATTATTGTACAAACATTTCACACCGCTACCTGGATTGGCTCTAAAATTTCTTACGGCTCCGATTTTGAGCTTAGCCAGCCTAGCCCTGTCTACTATCGCTTTTGCAATGGGATGCTCGGAAGGATTTTCAGCTGCAGCTGCCAACGACAAAACGGCATCAGCATTATAGTTACCTACGGGCTTTATAGCAGATACAGAAGGCTTTCCTGCAGTCAGTGTCCCTGTTTTGTCAAGCATGACTGTATCAACACTTTTTAATTCTGTGAACGCTTCGCTGCTTCTAAATAGAATCCCTTTCTCGGCTGCCATACCGCCCCCACGTATCATCGCCAAAGGCGTTGCCATTCCCAATGCGCATGGATATCCCATTACTAGTACTGACAATGCAGCAAATATAGCAGTTGGGATATCTGGCCTTCCAGTCAGCAGCCACATGCCGGGAATCCATATTATAACAGCTATAATCGAAGCGGCTATCACTCCTGGCACGAAGTATTTTAGCACAGTATCTAACAACTGCATTACTCCGGGCTTCATCGCTCTTGCCTCCTCTACATAAGAAGCGATTTTGTGAAGAAAACTCTCTTCGCCAATTTTGGTCACATTTATATACAAAACCCCGTATTCATTGACTGAGCCGCCTATTACGCCGGATCCTGCCTTTTTCTCCACAGGCATGGATTCTCCTGTGACTATGCTTTCATTAACTGTTGAGTGGCCCTTTACCACTCTGCCATCTACAGGTATGCCTTCGCCTGGTTTAACTAATACAGTATCACCACGTTTTACCTTATTGATAGGCAATACCACTACTCTTCCATTTCTAACCACTCTTGCTGTTGGCGGTTGAAGAGACAGCAATTTCCTAACTGCCTGTGAGGTTGCCGTTCTGACTTTGAGGGATGCGAATCCTCCGAGGAGATGATACGAAACTATAAAAGTAGCAACAGTGAAAAATTGTGCTGCAATACTGTTATTATGGTAAAGCAATAACTCCAAGAATCCGCCAATCAACCCGCTTACTGCGGCAGTTTCCATAAGCACATGCTGGTTGAGTATCTTGCGCCTAATCGAATTATATGACATATTCAGTATGGGAAATCCGAATCCGAATACGTTACCGAGAGCTAATGGTACCATCACAAACGGAAACCAATTCTGCTTCAGCCCCAATAGAACCAAAAGCATCAATCCAAGCTGGGCAAATGTTAATACCGCAGAGCCTAGCAGCCTGTTTCTGTACCCCCGCAGCTCTGCTTCCTCCTCTTCGAAGCTTCTGAGCTTGTTGGGATCGCGGATGGTATACCCAAGGCCTCGAAGCGCCTCATCTATCTGCCAGGTTTCCACTTTGTTTGGATCATATCCCACTAGGGCTTCCTCGTGGGCCAGGCTAACGTTGACTTCTTTCACGCCCTTTAATGACAAGATGCTCTGACTTATGCTGCTCGCACAGAATGAGCAGTGCATCCCGCCTATTCTCATTTGGTATTTCGAAGTCCCTTTTTGAGCAACCATTTACTCCGCCTTTATAGTGCCGTAATACATGTTTGCACCGAGATCAAATTCTATGCCTCTTTTTCTTAGTCTTCTTTTTCCCAGTGCGCTGTCTAGGCTCCGTACTCTCATCGCAGCATCCACACCCACAATTACCGTTGCTCTGGTGACGCGGCCATTTTTCAACCATACTTAACACCAGCATATTAACGGAGTGGAAAAATATATAAACTATAAACTTTATAGTTATATAGTGGTGAAATGACTGTGCAAAACAGCGTTGTGGCATGTCCACTACAAGACATAATGTCCACCGTCACGAAAAGATGGCTTCTCTTGGTGCTGAACCAGATAGGAAGGCATGGCAGAATGCGTTATAATGAGCTTCTGCATGAGCTGCACCCTATAAGCCCCAAGGCGCTTGCGGACGTATTAAAGGAAATGCAGGATTCTGCATTGCTAGAAAAGAACGTGAAGGCAGGCAAGCCAATGGTTGTAGAATATTCCCTAAGCAGCAACGGGAAGGAACTGAGGAAAGCTATAATTCCACTGCTTGAATGGGCTACTGCAAATACAAATCATCGCAACTGTCCTATCTTATCTAAGGTTTGGGCATGATTCAGATCTCCAGAAATCTGAACGCTAGCTGCTTATATGACTTGCTCGGCCATAATCTATGGTTCAGATGAGCCTGCTTTGGCTTGGAATCTTATGTTGTTTTTGGTGTGAAATATGGCTAGAAATATAGGCGTGAAACGGCTAGGAAGCACTCTCAAACTTCTAGCGGGTTCGAGAGTTCAAATCTCTCTCCCTGCAAATTCAATTTGCGATGTCAATCAACGGTTCAAAAATCCAAAGCGGAGATCTTCAAGGAAGATTTCAGTAGGCTCTATGACAGCCTTATCCATTCGTGTATGAAAGTCCCATAGCACCATAAAGCCTAGCTTCCAGCCAGCAGCGTGTTTATCTCGGATCCCTTATCATACCTCAAGGCAAGCGCGCCAAAAAGTATAAGGTATATCCACGCTACGAGCGATACGCCCCTTCCATAACTGTATTGCGCAAATTCTACATGGCCTACAAGCAACTGCGTGGTTATGCCCGGAAGCACTACAAACGCGGATACAAGGAATATCGCTATATTCAAAATGCTGTATAGCAGCGCACGAATTGGGTTGCCAGAAGATACGCTAGGCACTATAATACGAGCACTAAAATGATAGACATTGGCAAAAACCAAGCTGGGCATTATAGAAGCATTCAACTAGCGTTTGCGGATAAGCCCTAAACTATCCAATATACAAAAATATATTTAAAGATTAGACTACCATAAACTTTATATGGGACTTTGGGATGATGTAAAGGGTGCTGCTTCAGATGCAATAAAGAAAACAGCAACTGCTACGTCTAATGTAGTTAAACAAGCAAAAGAAAACTATGAAGAGAATCAAAGGCGCAGGAGCTGGAAGTATTCGATGTTAGGCAAGTTCAGCTTTCCACAAATGAAACAACTCTGCCAGGATTATGGAAACGAGCCGAGCCCATTTGAGGAAAATGATAAAGGGAGGAGAGTTAGGAGAAAATTAGATAGAGATATTTATCAAGACTTTGCAATGGATAATATTCCAAGCGAATATATTAAAAAATTTGCAGATGAACATGGGATTGATGTGCCTTCATTTACAGGAAAAGAAACAGAAAAGTCAACACCAGAGCGACAAACAACCAAAGTTGTAACTGAAATTATTCCTACTAAAGAAATTTCTTCACAGAGTTCAGAGTTTGAAGAAATTCTGGATATAATAAAGAATGATTATGAAGATACTATAAGAGATCAATTTTTTACAGACGAAGACCAGTTCAATGACAACCTAGTTTCGTATTTACGAGCAAAATTTGGAGATAAACACAGAATAGAAAATACTCGCAAACTGCATAGAGATACTGGAGATATATTTATTGATGAGAAATATGTATTCGAACAGAAGTTTGCCGATAGACAAGGCACTTTAGACAAAGGTATTACTGAAACAAAGCGATATAAAGAAAAGGGGTATCCAGGCATAGCCGTAATAATCTTAGATGTTGGCAAAATATCAAGCTCTCTTTTACAATATAAAAGGTGGTACGAGGAAGAAGGAGCCAAAGTAATAATATTGAGGGGAAAGGGGGAACGCAAGAAAACAAAATATAAAGTTTTTGTTGAAAAGCGTTGAGAGTAAATGAAACATTTATTAATAGAACTAAATAGCAGCTTGCTCTTTAATACTGGCTTTGTCTTTCTAAAAGCAGAATAGATCTACAGTATAGAAGAAGTACGGTGGATAGGGGCTTTGAATAAACATATTGTTTATTATCGACGTATGCATAAAGTGGCATTTTCCACTCCCTAAAGAATGCGGGCTTCGTATGCGATGCGATATATCGCTCTGTTTTATATGTGCCTATTTGTATCATGCTTACCATGGCAGTTGTACGCTCTCGGCACTCTCCTGAAGTGCGTGTGAATCCCTGCTCACGCTGTTAAAATCGCTTTCCGAGTGCAAATTGTGCCATCAGCGGCATTTGTATATGATACTTGTATATATTTGGTTTACAGTATATTTGATATCGGTGCTGAGATATGGAGGATTCAGGCGTGCAGGAAGCAACCCTGTGCCACATAATAAACGGAAATCTTGTGCTGCTTAAGGAAGCCACAAGAGGGATAAGCAAGGGCAGATGGAATGGACCTGGAGGAAAGATTGAGAAAGGAGAATCTGCTGAGGAGAATGTCAGACGCGAAGTGAAAGAGGAGACCGGTCTGGACATAGGGGGGCTTTTTTATCATGGGATCCTACGATTTAAGGATACTTCCGGCAGGGGCATAATGAACGTGCATCTCTTCTCAACGAGCGAGTATTCAGGATCACAGAAAGATACTGATGAGGGTGTGCTGAGATGGTTTTCAGTAAGCAATCTTCCGTGGGATGCGATGTGGGAGGATGATAGGTTCTGGTTTTGGCTTATGCTCAGCAAGCGCAGGTTCAATGCCGATTTCGTGCAGAATGATGAAGGAAGGATAAAGAGCTGCGTGATTAGCATCCTTGATCTGCAATAGATACAATAGCGATCTCCGTAGAGATTATTGGTGTTGTCATACATACAGAGTTGCAGAGCGCGATGGCCAGGGTTGCCACTGCGGAGAGGGAGAAGCAAGCAAGGGTCAAATTGGCAGAGAGCGAGTCGCTTGCTGCAGACAAGATGCTGGAAGCGGCTGCCAAATACAAGAAGGATATGTATGCAATGCAGCTCAGGTCCCTCAACATGATGTATGAGATAAGCCTGAACGGCAAGAACCTGATAGTCTTCATACCGACAGATAACAAGGGATTCAGCATACCTACTCCCTTTGGAGTTGCTGGAATAGAGAAGTTTGCATCGGACGCGCAGAAGAAGCAGAAGCCTCAGGGTTGATGCGCATAAGGGAAGTTTGTATTGGTTTATACATGAAGCCTATGCCGTTTTTATATATCTTTATGGTTTAAATTTAAACTGTCCTTGGGCTGTTTTTAATGGTTCATTACAAATGGGTAGCGCTCTCAAACACTACACTCGGAGTATTGATGGCTTCGATAAATGCCAACATAACATTAATCTCATTGCCGGCGATATTCAATGGCATAGGGCTTAACCCTCTTGCTCCTGGCGCATTCCAGTATCTTCTATGGCTGCTTTTTGGATACAGCATAGTAACCGCTACGCTCCTGGTCACCTTCGGGAGGCTATCTGATATGTTCGGCAGGGTCAGGCTGTACAACCTTGGATTCGCAATATTCACATTCGGTTCCATACTTCTCTTTCTCACGCCGAACACAGGGACGCTTGGAGCGCTTGAGCTTGTGATATTCAGGATAGTCCAGGCAGTAGGCGGCGCATTTTTGTTCTCCAACAGCGCTGCCATACTTACGGACGCCTTCGGGCATAATGAGCGCGGCAAGGCACTTGGGATAAACCAGGTAGCCGCGCTGGTGGGATCATTGGTCGGCCTTATATTAGGCGGCGTATTATCTGTAATCGATTGGAGGCTTGTTTTCCTTGTCAGCGTGCCGGTAGGGATAATCGGGACGGTGTGGTCTTATAAGAAGCTCAGGGAATTGAGCGTAAGGAAGAAGGACCAGAAGCTAGATGTGGCAGGCAACCTTCTCTTTGCCGCCGGGCTTACGCTTCTTCTCGTAGGCTTGACATACGGGCTGCTGCCATATGGCACAAGCACTATGGGATGGTCAAGCCCGTTTGTCATTGTGACTATGACTTTAGGAGCGCTTATGCTGATAGCCTTCCCATT
>JAJZND010000023.1:0-45379 GCA_021848025.1 Microcaldota archaeon
ATCAGGAGCTGAAACCTTTTTATAAGTTAGGCGTTATCTTCTATAAATAAGCCTGCCTCGGTAGCTCAGTGGTAGAGCGCTAGTTTTGTAAACTAGAAGTCGAGGGTTCGATCCCCTCTCGGGGCTTTTATCTTAATGTTGAATCTTTTCTTAAGGTATGGCTAATTATCACTACGACTTGATCCATTCTTCTATGACTTCTCTTATCTCTTTGAAGCGCGGCAGTGGCTTAAAAACCAGATTAGCCAGCTCCTTTTCGAATATTCTGTCCTTTTCATTCAATGCGGCTTTGAAATCCGCCAACAAAAAGTTTTTTCCCATATATTTCAGCTTTTTGTCGGAAAGTTCTTTTCTGAACTTAACCTTCTTTTCTTTTATCAGGTAGTAAAGATCGTATGCGTCACGCGCCTTATTTCTGCTCATTATCGCCCTTACCTTCTCTGCTGCAACTTCATCCAGATTCATGCCCATTAGTATCCGTACCGGAAGCTGATATTCCTGTAGGTCGAGTTTTATGGGAATCGTTTCGATTAGTACATTCTCTCTTTTGCTTATCTCAACATAAACCACACATCTGCTATTTTGGTTGGAATACAAAGGTCCATGTGCCATTATCTTGAACGAAAATGATCTTTCGTCATTGCTTTCTATCCTCGCTTCATTTGCTACTCCCAGCAGGCTTAGCCTCTTTGAAACTTTCTCTAAAATCCCGCTGCTGAACTTAGAAACTGCAGTAAAGTCAAGATCTTCGGAAAAGCGTGGCAACCCGTTGAAAAGCCACAGATACGTGCCTCCTTTGAAAACCAGATGTTCATCATAAAGCGCATTCAGCACAAGAGCCTGCACATAGTGCTTTTCCTGCTGCCATGGCCTTAGCCCTCTAAGCCCGGCTATTTCATTTAGAGTGCTTTTGTCAATGATCCAACCACCCTGATAATATTGCGGCTTCCGTAGCCCTTATACATATTTGCAAGCTCAAACAGCCTTTTTTTGTTTATCTTGCTTGAATATTCGCTTAACTTTTCATCTGCATAAGTTCCTAGGTATATGCCGTCAATAAAAGCCTTTTCTGGCTCTGCTACGAACGCATAACTCTGCCCCCTCTCTACTCTTTTGTATCCATAAAATAAAGGAGGAGGTATCTTATGATAAATTATGCCAAGCTTCTTCAATTTTATTGAATTTACAGTGGTTACGCATTCTAGCCCTTTTGTAACCTGCTGGATTATCCCATGAAACAGCAAAGCCGAATCTAGAGAGATGTAAACAGGACTTATTAGTTGCGAAGCTATTGCAAAATCGTCATCGATCAGCGCGAGCTTGCCACGCACAAGCCTTCTTGCGAGACCTTTATTGACCAGTCTCGCAGCGTAGACAGCACCGACATTTTTCGGCTTGCCCAAAATATTAGCTATCTCTGCGGGCGTTATTACTGCTTTTCCTGCACTTATGGCAAATTCCTTTAGAGAGTAAAGAGAATTCTTTTTTATCATTCCCATATAACTAATTAGTTATTATGAAGTGATAGAAATAAAAATCTATGCTTGTGCATCGTTGTATATCGTCGGCGAGGCGATTAGTTTAGAGGTATGCCCTCTCGGGGCTATTAGTGTAATTGATCCAATCCCGCATGAGAGTTATATATTTTGATAAAGAGTTGATATCCCACGGATAGAAGTGTGGGAAACTGGCCTTTATTCTAATGTCAGGCTACCTCTTCAGTTTATTCATCTCCTTAAACATCTTCGGGTTGATTACGTAGCCGTTCACTGGTTGATCCTTGTGTAGTAAATCCATGGTTCCTTCAAATCCACCGAAATCCATCTCTGTTTTCTGTGATCTTAGACCACTCCTGTTAAGGAATTCGACAAACTCACGCGGTGTTGCATTATTTGGATTGGCATTGAAGATCAGCGTATCGGCACCGAAGCCTTGGCAGAGGCAATTCACGTGGCACATGCTTATATAGTCATGCTCTGTAATACCTTCATGGCCAGCAAGAGGCTCAAGAAATATGGCTTGGAGGGCGCAGCCAAGATGCTCATTATCGTTGGCTTCCTTCTTTTACTAATTTCCTGGATTGCAGGAACTTATTATTTCGGTTTGGTGGGCAAGCCTGCGCTATTCATAGTTCCGCTTGCATTTACGTGCGTTCTGGCCGTTCTGCTTCTTGTAATAAAGTACAGGTACGCGTTATTTGAGAAATACCCTTATCTAATGAACCTTCCTTCCCTATTCTACCGCATCAAGGAGAGGAAAGGCAAAGACAACCAGAGCATTGCGTTCAGCATGATCTTCACGGTGCATGCGCTGGTGATAGCTTTTCTTGGGCTCCTAAGCCTTGTCTTGACAATAAGCGTAGGCTCCAGCATCAAGGGCAGCTCCGCCTCGCCTTTCCTGTACACCTATTTTGCGATAATCGCTATCCTGATTTTGTCTGTGCTGCTTCAGTACCGCAGGATTTATATCCGTTTTGCAAAGTGAATTCTTCCTGGTTCGGTTCCAAGAGACTAATCTCTTGTCTGCCTCTCTATCCTGCCGCATTTAAAAATCGCAAAACCTCAAAATTACACTACGTTTAAATCACTTGCCTGCCTAACCTATCTGTGGTATCATGGCTATACTTGCAAATTCGATCATTTCCGAGCTTATACTGCTGGCAGGCATACTGCTGCTTATTTTTATAATCTTCAAGCTGGGCAAGTTTATAATAGGTCTGATAATCAACATCATACTGGGCTTCATAGCAATCTTCCTTCTGAATGCGATCTTCGGGCTTGGCATACCCTGGAACCTGCCGGTCATAGTGATAACTGCACTCGGTGGAATGGTGGGCGTTGCGATAATAGTAATCCTCGACCTGATCGGCATAGTTCTGTGAATCTGCTATTCCACTATTCCGAATAGGGAAGAAAGCCTTAAAAATGCGGGGATGCGAAAAATAGTGGCGACATTGTGGGTTCCGTACTTGGCAGGATACTTAGCAGTCCATCCCATTCTTTCTACAGGAGAAAGAGAAGGGAAAGGATATTCAGCATCGCACGCAGCGCAGCCTCAAGATTCCTTATGCACCTGAGCAATAAATACGTGGCTTTTGCATTCATAGCGGCAATACTCATAGGCAGCTATTTCATAAAGCCGTTTCTCTGGACTTACATCTTCACTGCTCTGATAACCTACTTTGCAGCGACCCTCTTTATAAGATATTCGCTCGCAAAGGGCCTCTTCCAGGTAAGGCATGTAGGTAAAGCGCACGTGGCTGAAGGCCACGCGTATCTTGCGTTTATAATGGTAATAATACTCTCAACATTATTCAGCAATCTTCTGGCAGGCTATATAGTTGAATTGACCGTTCTGCATGCGCAGGACAAGCTGGCCATAGTGCTGGTGCAAACAATAGCCATACTCGCGCTTCTCCTGATAGACATGAAGTTTGAATTCTAGCCGCTTACCTGTTGTCTCCTCTGCCTCCTAGCTTTCCGCGCTCTTTCCTGCTTCTCAGTTTTTCAAGATTGTATGCTGCAGCATCGTCAAGCTCTATGTCAAACTCGGTGCAGATCTGCGAGAGATACCATAGTATATCGCCAACCTCGCCTTTTATCTCGTCTTTGCTTACTTCTGCGTTATCCCTTGCTATCTTCTTTATCTTGTTAAGCAGCTCTCCAACCTCGCCTGCCAGTCCCATAGACGGATAAAAGAAGCGTCCTTCCAGCCTGTCCGGGTAGATTGCGGTTGCCTTAGCGCCTTTCTGATATTCTGAAAAGTCCATAATAACACCATAATCATTTAGAAATAATTTTGCCGACTAAGCATTAACTGTCTAGATCTAAAGGCATTTTAAACTTACTAAAAGTAGGAACAAGAGATCCAAGACTCTGCCGCATTTACCTGAGCGCTAGTACGCTTCTATGCGGTGTGTGCTTCTTGCTCGGCTGTGTGCGCTCCCGCTGCTGCCTTGTAGGTATTGGCTTATAGTACAGCTTTGCCTGCGCTATTGTGGAAACTGCAAGGACTGTATCTACCATGTCTTCAAATTCCCGCTCATCCATCTCGCGTTCCTGCCCTACAACCATCTTCAACGCGTCCGCATATCTGCTTCTGTATTCTTCATAGCCTTTCTGGTCAAGTCCGATCCCCTGGAGCGTATGTCTGTTCACAAGCTCCTTAACCCATTCTCTCATACTGCTCGCCTGTAATTTATTACAACTACTCCATTTAATAATCCTTGCGCAGCGGAGAGGTAGCAGAATGCGCAGATCTACACTTCCGTAGCAAAAAAGGAAGGCTTTTAGTAATTCATGCACTATGGGTTCATCATGCCTAAAGGAAAAAAGAAAAAGAAATTGGAAAAAGAGCTTGAGGAATATTTCCTACACGGGAATGGAGATTAGCTAACCTCTTTTAAGCATGCGTTTTACCTTTGCTACCGCCTCTGCAGCCTTGTCTACATCGCTTTCCGTATTGTAAAGGTAGAAACTCATCCTCGCTACTGCAGGCTCGCCTATTACCTGTGTGACCAGCGGCATAGCGCAATGGTGGCCGGCCCGTATCGCAACGCCTTCGCTGTCGAATATAGAAGCGACGTCATGCGGATGTACGCCGCTTATATTAAATGAAATAACGCCTGCCTTGTTGGATTCATTCACGTTCTCAAGCCTCTCCCCGTATATCTCAACGCCTTCCATCTCTTCGAATCTAGAAAGAGCGTACTTTGTCATGGCAACCTCATGCCTCCTTATCCTTTCAATACCTGTCTTTTCAATATAATCCACAGCGGCTCCAAGGCCTATTCCGCCTTCTATGTTCGGCGTTCCAGCCTCGAATTTCCATGGAAGTTCGTTCCATGTGCAAGAGTCGAACCTTACGCTCCTTATCATGTCGCCTCCTCCAAGGACGGGTTCGGTGCCTTCAAGCAGAGACTCCTTTCCGTAGAGCACCCCTATTCCCGCAGGGCCGAGCATCTTGTGGCTCGAAAAGGCGTAGAAATCAGCGCCAATACTCTCCATATCAACCTTCATGTGCGGCACTGCCTGGGCTCCGTCTACCAGCACAACTGCCCCGTGCTCGTGCGCAAGCCTAGCCATCTCCTTCGCGTCATTTATCGTGCCGAGCACATTCGAGACGTGGGAGAAAGCTACCAGTTTTGGCCCATGCTCAAGCTTCTCCTTATAGTCTTCCATATCGATTGAGAGATTTGGCTTGGATAGCCCTGCATACTCTACCTTCGCATTCTTCTTCTTAGCAAGCATCTGCCATGGAACTATGTTGCTGTGATGCTCCATCTGCGTAGTAAGTATAATGTCGCCCTGCGAGATGTTCTGGTCGGCCCATGAGAGCGCAACAAGGTTTATTGCTTCTGTGGTATTCCTGCAGTATATTATGTTCCTGTAAGAGCCTCCATTAATAAGCCTCGCAATCTTCTCTTTTGATCCGGTATATTCGTCTGTAGATCTCACCGAAATCTCGTAGAGACCTCTATGTATGTTTGCATTGTAATTCCTGTAGTATTCTTCTATCTTGCCTATAACCTGCACAGGCTTCTGTGAGGTAGCCGCGCTGTCAAGATAGACCAGCGGCTTTCCGTTCCTCGTCTTTGTCTGCAAGATGGGGAAATCCCTCCTTATCTCTTCTACATCAAAGTCCTGCTCCAAAATAGCACACCATCTAGATGTTATAGCCTTTTTCCTCTACTTCACGAATCAGGTCCCTGCCCCCCTCCTTTACCATTATTCCATCCTTCATTACATGTATAACGTCAGGATTCATATAATTGATTATCCTGCTGTAGTGGGTTATAAGTATGGCTCCCATGCCATGCATCTTCATCAAAGCGTTCACATTCTCAGCTACTATTTTAACCGCATCAACATCCAAACCCGAATCCGGTTCGTCAAGGATAGCTATCTTTGGCTTAAGCACAGCCATCTGGAGTATCTCTGCCTTCTTCTTTTCTCCGCCGGAGAATCCAAAGTTAAGTGATCTCCCTATCAGGTCCTCCTTCAGAGCGAGCTTCTCGGCATTTTCTTTTATCTCCTGCATAAACTCCTTGAACGAAGGCCTGCTTCCTGTTATCGCACCCTTGGCAGTATTAAGGAAGCTCACAAGCCCCAATCCTTCTATCTCCGTAGGCGACTGGAATTCAAGGAAGAGGCCAAGCTTGGCTCTCTCATTGGGCTTAAGCCCTAAGATGCTCTTTCCATCTGCCAGTATCTCCCCTCCGATTACCTTGGGCTGCGGGTGGCCCATGATCGTCTTTGCAAGCGTTGTCTTTCCGGAGCCGTTAGGCCCCATTATAACATGAAGTTCGCCTTGATTCACCTTCAGGTTCACTCCCTTCACTACCTCTTTTTCCTCTATCGAAACTCTAAGATCTTTCAGTTCCAGTTTCATTCCATTACCTACTTGTGCTTACGGGCATCCATATTCCTTTTGAGCTAAGCTCAGGCAGGGAGCCGAATTCTCGCCCTTCTATCCTGCCAAGTACTATCGATGAAGCCAGCTCCAGTGCGAAAGGCTCACTAATGTTCATCATGTACTTCATGGCAAATGCGCTTATGAAGAGCTTTCGCGCTTCATCTTCAGGTATGCCTCTCGAATTCAGATAAAAAAGCGCCTCTTTGTCGATTGGCGATGTAGCTGCGCTATGGGTTGCAGAGACTTCGTCGCTGTAGTCTATCTTCATGTCAGGCAGCGCGTCTATGTGCGCATTTTCGCTGGCAAGAATGCCCCTCTGCGTTATCTTCGACTTCGCTCCCCTTGTCCATTTGTTTATGTCTGCAAAGCCTTTCAGAATGCATAGGGAATTGCCATCGAGCACCGCCCCTGATTCCAGAAGCGCCTGGCTTCTTGGTTTTGAATTGGCGATATATGTGTTTATGTCAAACTTCTGGTCTCCTGAGCCGTAAACGATCTCATTGACATGTATCCTGCTTCCGTCGCCGTTGGATGAGAGGATGTTTATTGCCTTGGTTTCTATGGCGCCGTTATAGATAAAGTTCATGCTAAGCTTAGAATCATCCAGTGCCTCTCCTTTAATCAGGCTGACAACCTTCGTGTGCTCGTTCTCGTTATGCAGTATGCTTATCTCAACATTGCTACCTTCCATCGTGCGCACTTCATGCAGCGGAGCCATTATCGATCCGCTCTTTGCAACCGATGCATAATACTCGAAGAGGTTAAGCGCCCCTTTTTCCTTAACATTAATGCTTACCTGAATAGGCATGTCGCAGTCATTCACGAAAAGAATCTTGAGCTTGTTTGCTCCACCGCCAGGCGCATTTATGAGTATGGACCTGCGTGCATTTGCGTTTATGTAAGCAGCAAGCCTCGTCCCCTCGCTCATATCCTCAGACGCCTTTCCGTTCACTATTTCTGGCTTCGTTATTACTATAGAGCCGGAATTGCTCTTGCATAAAGCGCACGAGATCACGGCATCAAACCTTATCTTCAGCTTCTCCTCAATCGAAGAGGCAAATTCCTCTATCCTCCTTGCATTATCCTGCGTCTCTTCCACAAAATAAGGTGCGTCGGGCAGTACTACAGGCACGCTGTGCTTCTTGTAAAGCTCATCCATTTCCTGAGGTACTGAAAAGTACTTCTCAACCGCAATCTTCCTGTTTCCATGATCTTCCAAAAAAGCACCTGAATGAAATGCAGCTACCCTACTCCGCCGCTTGTATCCAGCTTTATCAGCCTCCTGAGCTCCAGGGAATATTCCATCGGAAGGACCTTGGTAAGGTCTTCTATGAAGCCCAAGACTATCATTGCGATGGCGTCGTCTTCAGGTATGCCTCTGGACATGAGATAAAAGATTTCTTCGTCGCTGATCTTCCCGACCTTCGCTTCGTGGCTTATTGTGGCGTCATTTCTGTTTATCTGGTTGTATGGGAAGGTGTTGGTTTTCGCATTTGCATCAAGCAGAAGCGCATCGCAGGAGACATGGGCCTTCACATTCGCTGCGTTTTTGGCGATATGCATCAGGCCTCTGAATGTGGTAACTCCGCTTCCCTTTGAAACGCTCTTCGAGATTATTTTCGATGTTGTATTGGATGCGAGGTGGTAGATCTTGCCGCCTGAGTCCTGTATCTGGCCTTCTCCTGCAATCGCTATCGAAAGCACCTCCCCTTGTGAACCTTCACCTTTAAGGAAGATTGACGGGTACTTCATGTTCACCTTGCTGCCTATATTCGCATCTATCCACTCCACGCGTGCATTCTTCCCTGCATGAGCGCGCTGCGTGACAAGGTTGTAGACATTTTTGTACCAGTTCTGTATCGTGACATACCTTATATGAGCATTGTCAAGGGCGACCAGCTCTACAACCGCAGCATGGAGAGCATCTTCAGAGTATATGGATGCTGTGCAGCCCTCTATGTAAGTTACGTCTGCGCCTTCATCCGCTATTATCAGGGTCCTCTCGAACTGGCCCGAGCTCTTCGCATTTATCCTGAAATAAGCATTGAGCGGCATGGGCACCTTGACTCCCTTCGGCACATATATGAAACTGCCGCCGCTGAATACTGCGGTATTGAGTGCAGCGAACTTATTGTCGGTAGGCGGTATTATAGTGCCAAAGTACTTCTTCACCAGCTCAGGATACTTTTGTACGGCAGTGTCCGTGTCTATAAATATGACTCCGATGTCTTCCAGCTCTTTTTTAATGTGCGAATACACGACTCCGCTGTCCATCTGAGCCTCTGCGCCTGAGAAGAACTTCCTCTCGGCTTCAGGAATGCCCAGCTTGTCGAACGTGTTTTTTATATCTCTATCCATTCCTTCCCAATCTTTCGACTCTTTGGCTTTCGGCTTCATATAGTAATAAAAATCGTCGTAGTTCAGCCTGCTTAAGTCCGCTCCCCACATTGGGGTGGGCTTTGCATGGAAGAGACGAAGGCCTGTCAGCCTCTTTTCCAGCATCCAGTCAGGCTCCTTCTTGGATGCAGAGATGAGCCTTACCACCTTCTCCGATAAGCCTTTAGGGAATTCCTCATATTCGACGGCCTCCTCGTTAAATCCATAAAGCTCACGGTAATCCCTCTTTTCTACTATCTCTTCTAAGTGTTCATTTGCCATAAACTTACCTAAAAAATGCCTGTTTAAACACGGCTCTCTTTAACTGAGGAGAATTCGCATTCAAATCCGTTCACATTGCTGCACAGCATGCAGATGCATCTGTTAAGGGCGTCCTTCTTCCCATTCATTATCTCCTTGGCGTATTCGTCTATAATCTGCTTGTCAAGCCTGGCCTCCATGGCCTTGACTTTTTCTGAGTACTTTCCAGAAAGGTACTTGCTTATCGCTGCCTGCGTTATGCCTACGTACTCTGCAATCTGGCTCTCCTTTATCCTGTATTTCTCCCTCATTTCCTTTATCAGCGCTAATCTTACTGCAGGTATTACTTCTTTCTCAGCAACTTCGTATCCGCTTGCCACTAAACCACTTATTATAACTCTGTTATATAAGGACATATAAACTAGAACATTTATAAAGCTTAATGGCCTGCGACTAACCTTCTTTACCTAATTCCGGCGTTCGCTTCTTGGCAGCAGTTCGACAGGCTGCGAATACAAGCCTGTAGTGCATTCATAGCAGAGACTCTTCACTGGCATTCCGATTGCAGAAGCATGATCTTCTTTGCTTATGTAAAATACATGATCAAAGCCCAGCTTCTTTGCCACGTCCCCGCTTTTAGCCACAAGTTCTTCGGTGTAAAAGTCATTGCCGTAAGGGCAACCGCTTATTATAGGCGGATGCCCTACTGCCAGATATACCTCAAAAGCACCTGCAGCTCTTAGTTTCTCAGCCTGTCGCATGGCTGTCGTACCCCTAACCACACTGTCATCCATCAAGAGAACGCGCTTTCCTTCCACAACAGCGCGGACCGGGTCAAGTTTGGCCTTTGTCATTCTCTCCCTATCTTCCTCAGAAGGCATCATATACACTCTGTGCCCTATGTATGGATCCCTCCTGAGGCCCAGCTTAAAAGGCACCCCGGTCTCATCGTGATAACCTATGGCTATGAGAGTGCCGGAATCAGGCACGCCTATAACTATCAGGTTCTCTTTGCTTCCACCCGGCAGATACCTTTTGCCTATAATGTGTCCTATCTCCTCCCTGATTTCGTAAATAGATCTGCCGTTTCCGTCAGAAACAGGCGACTCAAAATATGAGTCTATCCTTTCTTTGTAAGATGCCTGAAAGGAACAATGCCCTGCAGCGGCTTTGAAAATAATACTTGAATCAACTCTATTTCCATCGAGCACTACCATCTCCCCTGCAGCAATGCGGCGATAGTCCGGCGCATTTAATTTGGCCGGTTCAAATGCGACTGTCTCAGAAGAGACAAACCAGCCTGCATCGTTGCCTCCAATCCACAGTGGCATTTTGCCGTATCCGTCCCTGACTGCAAGAAGACCTTTCCTGCTTCCTGAAGAGAACAAGACAACCATGGAATACGATCCCGGAACATCCTTCAGCGCTTTGCTTATTGCCTCCTCAATCTCAAGATTTGGTTCCCTCCTCATTGTTTCAGCAATGAGGATGCCTGCTATTTTTGTGTCAGAAGAGTGGTTAGCCTTATCCCTTCCGATTCCCAAGTCTCTAGCTATCTCCATTATATTTGGGAAATTTCCGTTATGGCTTATCGCAAATTCCGTGCCGTTGACTTTGTATCCGAAAGGCTGTGCGTGTTCGAATCCATTTCCAGCAGAAGTTCCATACCGCGTTTGCCCTGTCCCAAATCTGCCGTAAATTGGCTTTTTGAAGATTTCAGAGTCCATCATTGCAGGTCCCTTGCCCCTCATTATTCTAATCCCCTCTTGCAGCCTAAGAAATGCAGTCCTTCGTTGCTCGAGCGCTGCAAACCCGTGCGATTCCTCGCCCCTGTGGGTAAGACTCGTCATGCCGGTCGCAGCAAAGGAATCCAACCGGCCTTCACGCTTTAACGCTACTCCAAATACTCCACAGCCCACTAGTACACCCATTAAACAGTCTCTATCTTTCAGCTCCTGATATAAAAGCGTTTTCCCGACTCCTATATCAGTACCTTAATGCAACCGCGCTATACTATCAGTTGTAAAGAGTTAATATATTTTCCATTACGGAATACCTTATGTTTACATGATTACTTCCATGGAGCTTGAAAACTGGAGAGCCCACGGTTCCACAAAGATAGAGTTCGCCAAGGGTACGAACATACTCATAGGCCAGATGGGCGCAGGCAAGAGCTCTATAATGGATGCGCTCTCATTTGCCCTGTTCGGCACATTTCCGAGCATCAAAAATAGAAAGATTGCGATAGGCGACATAATAAGCAACAGGCCATCGCAAAAGAGCATCGCAAAGGTAAGCCTCTCATTTACGGCAGGAGAAGATTCATATAAAGTGGAGCGCGAGATCTCCCTAAAGGAACCGGCCAAGGCAAAGCTGGAGAAGAACGGCAGGTACGTGCAGTCGCAGCCGCAGCGTGTGACAGAGGAGATAGAGAAAGCGCTCAAAGTGGATTACGACCTATTTTCAAGGGCCATATACTCGGAGCAGAATAAGATAGATTATTTTCTGGAACTTAATTCATCGGCAAGGAAGAAACAGGTAGACAACCTGCTTGGCCTTGACAGGTTCTCAACGGCTCAGGAGAACGCTACAAGCCTTATTAACAGGCTAAAGGAGATGATAAGCGAGAGCGAGCGCATCGCATCCGGCCTTGATTCCGTAAAAATAGCAGCACAGCTCAAAGTTCTTGAAGATGAGCTTAAGCATGGAGAGGAGGAGCAGGAATTGTTAAGCGGTAGAATAGAGAAGATAAACAAGGAGAAGGCTGATATAAGCAGGAAGCTGGGCAGCATAAAAGAAGCATATGCTAAAAAGCAGAGTCTGGGCAAGGAGATTGCAGGTGCGAAGAGCAAGCTTGAAGTGATAAACAGGGAGATAAGCAAGCTGAAAGCAAAGGAGCTGCCTGAAAAAGCGGTGCTGGAAAGGGAGATAGCAGCGAAGGAGTCTGCACTTCAAAAAGCGAGAGACGAGGAGAAACAGATACTGAACAGGCTCCAGCAGATCCAGACCAGGAAGGTGCGTGCAGAGCAGGCTCTTGCGAAGGCACATAAGGATATGGCTGAAAGGGAATCCTTGGAAGCCGTATTAAAAGACAAGAGCAGTAGTTCTGTAAGAAGCAATATAGAGGAGTCCAGCAAAGAGCTGGAAATGCTGCAGAAGGAGCTTGCATCATGCGAAGCGCAGTCGCAGGAAGCAAGAAAATGGGTTGCGGAGCTGGAAAAGCACGTAAGCAGGTGCCCGGTGTGCGAGAGGGATCTCACAGATGAGATAAAGGCAATGCTGATAAGCAGGAAGAAAGAAGCAGCAGAATTATCTGCAGCAAAGGCCGCAGGCATAAAGGAAGCAGTCTCGAAAAAGAGGAATGAGATAAATGCATTTGAGAAAGAGCTGCGAATGCTGGTCATTGCAGAAGAAAAGCTTAAGCTGTTCGGAGATATCGGCAAGGCAATTGCAGAGTCAGAGAAGGAGCTGGCGGGCGCAGCAGCAGAAGAGAAAACATACAGTCAGTTTCGTATTTCAAAATCCGAAGAAGTATCCAAGGCGTCCGAAATCCTGGCAGGCCTGAAGGCTTCCAGGGAAGCCATAGAGCGGTATTGCTCTCTTGAAAAGGAAAGGTCAAAGACCGAGACAGAGATACTGGAAAAGGAAAAGTCAATAAGCGAAATAACTGCTGATCAGAAAGACATTGATGAAGCAAGCGCCGAGTTCGTAAAGATAAGCGAGGAAGCAAGCAAGACAGCAGCCATGCTCTTAAATATAGGCAGGGAGCTGAAAGATAGGGCAGCCCAGATAAGCGAGAAGAAAGCAGAGGTTAAGAAGATAGAGAACATATACAAGGAAATAAGCCAGAAGAAGGCCGTAATAGAGGATATTTCAAAATTCAAGAACGCATTGCAGGAGACGCAGCTTGTGCTAAGGACAAGGCTGATCAATGCAATAAACGAGATAATGCAGAATATGTGGCCGGAGCTGTATCCATACGGCGATTACAGCGGAGTAGCGCTCATACCTTCTGAAGATGATTACGTACTGCAGCTTAAAGTGCGCAAGAACGGCGAAGAAGCATGGACTGACGTAGAATCAATAGCAAGCGGAGGGGAGAGGAGCATAGCCTGCATAGCAATGCGCGTAGCTTTCGCGCTTGTGCTGGTTCCAAACCTTAAGTGGCTTATACTGGATGAACCAACGCACAATATAGACAAACAGGGAATAGACAGCTTTGTAAATGTCTTCAGTGAGACTCTGCCCAAAGTGGTAGACCAGATATTCATAATAACGCATGACGAGCAGCTCAAGCAGATATCAAACGGGAAAATCTACCTGCTCAGCAGGAATAAGGAAGCGGGCGAAGCTACATTCATAGAGGAAGCGTAGGAGCACGCTATCTATTCTTGTCCCATTCAAACTTCCTGTAATGCTCAATCATGTCAAGATTTCTGAAAGGGTACAGGCCTTTAACAAGCCCGGTCACTCTCGCATACTTTATCTGTATGTTTTCTTCGCTATAAATCTCTTTATGCGATTTTATTGCAAACTCGACTGCTTCTTCCTTGTTCTGGAAGATGCCTATTCCAAAGAACCTGTAACTGCCGCTCATAGGCGCAAGCAGCTGGAAGCTGTTCAATAGCGGCATATCCTTGTCAAAGGTCTGATAATATTTCCTGACTTTAATGGCTCTGAGCTGCGAGGTTCTGTTGAAATTGTAGTTGACTGCAAATGCTATCACATAGTCCATGGGCGGCCTGTTTACCGCGATGGTCAACCTCTTTATAATGCCCTTCTTGAAAAGGGTAAAGATCCTGTAGTGCAGTGTAGTCCTATTTATCTTCAACTCTTTTGAGAGTTTCACTGAGCTGGCCCTTCCGTCTTTGTTCAGTGCATTTATAATTTCCTTGTCCATTCTGTTGATGTTCTTTGATGCTCTGTATACAAGTTCCCCGGATATGGGAAGATAACCAAAATTAGTCAACATAAGCTCGCTTGGATAAATCTCGACATTGAAGTCTCCGAGCTTTCCGGGAAGAAGGCTTTCCCATATTATGTAATCCATCGGATCTGGCGTAACCACATGCAGTATCAATCCAAAATCACCCTCGCAATAGTATGCGTTAGAGACAAGAGGATCGTTGCAGAAGATCTCTTTGAGCTTTTTCAGAGAAGGCTTCTTCAGGAACCGCACTATCACTATGTGGCGCTGGTTAAATCCCAGCTTGTCCTCATCTACCTCGACAATGAATCTTATGTCATACCTGCGCACAAGCTCTCTGATATACTTGACTACTGTTATTCTGGAGCACTTCGCATCTTTCGCGATGCTGCTTACCGGTGCCCTGGAATCTTCACTCAGGGATCTAAGTATCGCTTTTTCCCTGAAGCTGTAATTTACATCCGAACTCGCCATAGTTTTCGCTCTTTATCAAATCTCTTCGTACAATATGCCAAATTAATATTATTTAAATTGGCATATTTATAAGCTATCACTATAAGCTAAATTCATGCCGTATCTAAATATATATAACAAAAGGGAATGAAGGTTTTGCAATGTTCTTTGATAGGGGAAATGGCGGCAGTCAGGAGGTGCATCTTAATGAGATAAGAGGCATGGCAAACCACCTTCTGAACCAAAAACTGACTCAGCTTGAAGAGAAAGGATCCTACATAACTGGCAGCTTCGGCGAATATCGCAAGCAGTTTCTTGGCGCTTGCGTAAAGCTCGAGAAACTCAATGCCGAGCCTGACACTGAAGATATCTACATACAAAATACAAGCTCGCTCTCGAGCCAGAAGAGCTCCTATGCCAAGTCGCTAATGCGCATAATGGAAGATTATTCTGAAATAGCAGAGGCCGAGAATGTCTACAGGAAATACGAATCGGTACTCTCATCAATGGAGGGCATCATAAACAGCATCATGAAGTCTAACAACGCCTTCAGGCTCCCGTTCCTGGCATACTCAAAATACCTGGGCGACTTCAAGAAAATCTTTGCCGGAATGGAGCGGCTTACCGCCAGCTTGAAAATGGAGCTCGAAAGGAACAGGGGCAAGTTTATGGAGTACGAGAACATAGTGGAGGAAGTAAACAAACTTCTCAGCCTGGATGCAGAGATGAACGATATGGCAGACAACATAAAGAAGCTTGAATCAGATTCATCGGCAGGCGCAAGCAAAGATGCCGGCATCGCGGATATAGAAAAAGAGATCTCAAAAAAGCGCGAAGAGCTTGCGCAGGTAAGGGAAAAAATTTCATCTTCATCATCTAGGATTACACACACGCTCTCCCCGCTAGAACGAATTGCAAGGAAATACGATCATGAGTTCGGAAAGAAAAGGCGCCTTTCAGAGATGATAAAAAATCCAAAAGCAGAAATTGCGAGCGAATCAGATTACAATGAAATGATTCGGCTTGTAAAGGATATGGAAAGTGCGATAAACTCGGGCAAAATTGATGTAAGGAATGATGAAGGCATACAATTTGCCATTTCCAGAGTCCTAAGCGCAGACGTATACTCTGAACTTTTGGTCATGAAGGACCTGAAGGACAAGGAGGTAATCTTAAGCGGAGAGATCTCATCATATGAGCGGATTCTCGTAGAAGCGGAAAAAGAGAAAAACAGGGCTTCACATTACGGCGATGTGGTTTATGATATGAAGAGGAACTTAGAGACCATGGAGAAGGCAAGGCAGGCTGCAAAGCGGGAGATAGAAAGGTGCTTCATGGCGTATTACAAGAAGAAGGTTAATGTAATCCTCGAATAGCCGGGCCAAGAAGTCTGCTCAACTTAAGAGGGCCGAGGAGATGCGCCATTATCTATTCTAAGCCTGGGAGTATCTGGTAAGTTCAGATACGATTCTTTGATAAAACGGATCCGATTCATTGCAATCTAGCACCGCCTTCACAAATTCCTCGGTGTCGTTTCTGTACCTCAAGTAATCGTTCAGGTGTTTCTCAAATGTTTCAACCTGTTTTGCCTTCGGATCTTGATCATCAATCTCATAACCTGTTGCTCCTGTGTTTATGTTGCCCCTCAGACCCACAAATCCCAGTGCGGTGCATATTTCGTCCTCCTTAACCCCTCTATCTAAAGCATATATCTTTCTGTAAACAGCTAGCTGCCTCCTGTGCTCCGAAGCTCTATCGATGTTTTTGTCCGTTTTCCAGTCAAGTATGAGGTACTTTTTGCCATTGCCTTGTTTTATCTCGTAGATTGCATCAAGTTGTGCCTTGAATGCAAGGCCATCTGCCTTGCAGTTAAACACATCCTTCAGGTCCTTCACAATTTCACATTCTGCTGCTATCTGGACACAGTTATATCTCTTTTTGATATCTTCATCGATCTTCTCTATGTTTGCGAAGAATGGTAGGTATTCCTTCTTTATTGCCGACCTGTCAAGAGTTCCGTTGAATCTCTTTTCCGCAAGTTCATGAACGTCCGTACCTATCCTGAGGCCCTCTCCCCTCGGAGGCTTTATCCCTAGTATATACGATTTGAGGAACTCGTATGGCTCGGTCGATGCTTCAATCAGGCTAAATGAAAGGCGGTCTTTTGTTTTGAAGAAGTTTGATATTTTGTCTCTAAGCCAGTCTTCCTTTTCGGTAAGCTTCTTTTTGGATTCCTCCTTCTTTCCTGCCACGAACATGGCATAAGCTTCATCATACTTCCATGAGAGCGGCTCCTTCTCCTGATCAGCTTCGTATACCTCGCTTTCTGACAGGCCTTCGATTTGATATCTCTGGGCTAGCTTATCTTTGCCTGCCACAATATAAAGCTCGTCTTTTGCTCGCGTGAATGCAACAAAATCCACGCGTAGGTGCTCCTCCTCAAGCCCTCCGCGTATATCTATCCCTTTTGAGGCCTTGATTATTGAGTATACTACTGCATCTATGAAGCTAAGGCTGCCTCTTACATCCTTCGGCGCATAAACAACAGCATCAAATTCAAGCCCCTTGGCTTTGTGTACCGTGGTTAAGGTTACCTGGTGCTGCTTTTCCACAGGTTCGTAGTTCTCTTCAGTTATGGCAAGGTAGTCGAATAGTGCCTTTCTGTCAGGGATCCTTTCTATGTTGAAGAACTCGGTGATGTTTTCATAGATAGCCGATGCAGTTAAGTAATATTCCTTGCCGATTGACACTGAGATCGGCATTATCCTGTCTAAGAATATATTTGGAACTTTGTCAAGCGTCAGCGATTCCTTTGTCTTGAAGAACTCACGGGCAATGCCCCCTGCAAATTCCAGGCCCGCTGTCTTCGATTCCTTTACCTTTTCAGATATTTCAAACGCATGTTTCAAACTTATTCCAGAGAAAGGTGTAAACAACGCCCCGACTATGTCATCGGCGCTGTCGAAAAGGAGCCCACGCAAGTAAGATATTATCTCATCCTTTGCTTCTCTGCGGGTATTGCCGCCAACGGTTGTAGTATAATTGATGCCCTTTGCATCAAGCATCTTGGATATTGCCACGATCTGCCCATTGGTCCTGGTTATTATTGCAACCTTCTTTTCGGTCCCCTTGTATCTCTCAACTATGTCAATCAACCTGGAAACAGATGCGCGGTTCTGATCTTTCGATGTGATTATCTTGATTTTTGCCTTGCCGTCTCTTTTCCCCTTAAGTCCCTCTAATTCATCTACATAGCTTTTATCAGTGGTATTTGCAAGGAAATGTGTTTTTGAATAATCCAAAATGCCCTGCAGGCTCCTGTAATTCAGTGTCCTTGTCTCCTTCTTTGTGCCTTTACGTACCATGAAGCGGGTGAAGTTTTCTACACTGCCACCCTGAAATCCGAATATTGCCTGCTTTCTGTCCCCGACAAGAAACAGGGAGTCGCCAGAAGCAATTGCAATGTCTGCCTCAAGCTCATTTACGTCCTGCAGCTCGTCCACAAGCACAAATTTGTAGTGCCTCGCCTTCTTGTCATATTTCCTCACGAGTTCCATTAGCATGTCATTATAATCAAGGTACTTGCCTGAAGAGTTCTTTTTGTGCTCATAGTTTGAGAACGCAGTGACGAAGTATTCCAGGAACTTCTTGTTCTCATCAAGGCTTATGTTTGCGATGCCCTCCTCGAGATACACTCCCTCTAATTCCCTTTCAGCCTCCTTGATCTTAATCTGTTTCGGGAGTATCCCGAAGCTCTTTAGGTACCTTATCGCGTTTTCGCACTTCGGAACTATTTCCCCAATTATGTAATCGTCCTGATAATTTAAGGCGCCGAGTTCTTTGAAGCTGCGGTATATGGAATATCTTGTATAGTTGTTGGTCGCGACTTCACGATCCTCTCCGCGTTCTTGCAGATAATCAAACGCGTAACTGTGGAAGGTATGGATGTCTATGTTCTGCGGTTTTGCAGAAATCCCGCTTGCTTTGACAGATTTTGAAACTCTCTGGCGCATCTCCTCAGCTGCCTTGGTTGTGAAGGTTATACATAGAATGTCCTCTTCCTTTGCACCTCCCTTAAGCAGTTTTACCACCTGCTCAGCAATGGCTGTGGTTTTGCCTGTGCCAGGGTTCGCTATGACAAGCGTATCCTGTGCAAAATCCTTTTCTCCTGCCATAATAATCCCATTCATCAATATTGTTATTTAACCCTGCGTTTCTGCTTAGCAGATTGCCATTTTGCAAGTAAGAGACAGATGAGCACTGCTCCTCCGATAAGGCGGACTGACGAGCTTGTATAAGAGCAGGCAGGAATTATGAAGATTGCTACTATTACGAAGACGGCATGCGCTCGGAGCATTCTTATCCTCAAAGAAACTTGCCGAGCCAAAAGAAAGATTAGCCGTAAGGAACTGAGCATCACGAGCCTTATAATAAACGATTCGCCCCGCAAACCCCTTATTTCAATGGTGTGTTAGGGGTGTGAGAAGGTACGCAAATCTCAGCTCCCAATAACTTCTCAACAGAAGGCGCTTGTAGAGAACGGACACATAATGGGTAGGTGCTCATAGGTTGCTTTCCTATTCGCCATAACCTATGCGAAAGGTTCCGAAAGTAATGACTATGTTTACCGACTCATAGCAAAGACGATGAAACTAATGACCTTTAGCCGTTGGAGGATGTCACTTGCCACTTATTTGAGTTGAACAGCTATACATTTGCCGCAGGTCGGATTTGAACCGACGACATTCCGGTATCTGATAAGGCTTTGGTAAAGCCCATCTTCAGCCGGACACTCTCCCGGACTGAGTTACTGCGGCACATTATAATAGCTATCCATCCAATATTTTATACCTTTTCAGTCATATCTAACTACTGTAAATGATCCTGATGGCGTACGATACAAGATGGGATAAGATTGGTAAGGCGTTAGAATATATAAACCTTGATGGCTTCGAATTCAGGGAGTACCAGGCAAACATAATAGACGCGGTGCTCAAGCATAGAAATACGCTCGTTGTTCTTCCGACTGGCCTGGGCAAGACAGTAATAGGCATAGGAATAATAGCGGATTCGCTGTCGAAAGGAAGAAAAGCTCTTTTGCTTGCGCCTACCAAGCCGCTGGCAGAGCAGCATTACAACAACCTGCTTGACCGTCTAAGAGTGCCAAAGGAAAAGATTGCGCTCTTTACCGGAAAGATAGGAAAGACATCGAGAAAGGAGCTGGCGCTTAATGCCAGCGTGATAGTTGCAACGCCGCAGACAATAGCAAATGATCTCAAGCAGGCAAACATGTCGCTTATGGATTTCGGCTGTGCAATCTTCGATGAATGCCATCGCGCAGTAGGGCGCTATGCATATACCTATATAGCAAACGAATGTTCAATCAACGATGTTCTCATAGTAGGACTTACCGCTTCTCCGGGAAGCAAGAAGGAGAAGATAAACGCACTTGTAAAGACGCTCAACATAAGGCACATAGAGATAAGGATCTCGAGTGATCCGGACGTTTCGAAGTACGTGATGTCCAAGGAGATGCACATAAAGACTGTCGGAAAGACACCTACAATGGAAAGCATAGCTGCACTCATGAGGCCTAAGATAGAGGAGAGCCTGTCTGGCCTCAACAAAATTGGCTTCCTTCATTTCAGAAATTTCGAGAGCATTCCCAAGGGAAGGCTGCTTCAGGCAGGCACCGAAATCAGCAAACTCCAGGCGCCTAATTACAAATATGCCGCATTATTCAACTATGTAAAGCTGCTTCACCTTTCCCATGCATATGATCTCCTTCTGACTGAGGGCATCTATCCATTCTCCAAATACTTCGAGGCCCTCGAGAAGAGGGAGAAGAAGAGTAGGAGCGTAGAGCATATACTCGGAAATGAGAATATAATCAAGGCCAGAAACCTGGCTCGCGAAGCTATAGAACGCGGGGAAGAGCATCCAAAGGTACTTGCTGCCCTGGATATAATAAAGTCAAATAGCCAGAAGAGCACGATAATTTTTGCGCAGTACAGGACAACTATAAAAATGCTGACTGATTATCTTAATGGCGCCGGATACAGTGCAATGCAATTTGTAGGAAAGAAGGAAGGCATGACCCAGCAGCTCCAGGAGCAGACAATACAGGACTTCAGGAACGGAAAGTTCAAGGTCCTCGTCGCTAGTTCAATAGGCGAAGAAGGCCTTGACATACCGTCTGTTGACGTTGTTATCTTCTATGAGCCAATACCCAATGAGATAAGGAACATTCAGCGCCGAGGCAGGACGGGGCGGTTCAGAACTGGCGATATATATGTCCTGATCACAAGAGGCACAAAAGACGAGGTTTATTTCTATATATCCGGGCAGAAGGAGAGAAAGATGTTTGGCCTTGTACGGGCAATAAACGAGAAGATGGAGCTTAAAAGAAACGGCGAAGCCAGAAACCAGAAGACGCTTTAACAAAGTGAGCGGGAGTGAAATCCAATATCCCAAGTATATTTTGCGGGGCTTGATCTATGCCTATTTTTATTGCCAGAATGTTGAATTGTCTGCGATATCTTTATATATCTAAAAAGCGCTATCTAATACGGGTGTGGAAGTGGGAATAAAAACCAGAATGGCGAGCAGAGCTGTGCGGCAGGCTCAATCCTGCATGCCTACCGGCATGGAGGAGATGGAGCGGTATGCTCTGGAGTACCCGGAATACAGAAAGGAGATAGTAGCGGCAATCACAGCTTACGGAGGACGGGAGAAGAACTGGAAAAAAGCAAGGAAGGCAATGGGCATAGTTGAGAGGATAAATGCGGCAAGCATGCTGGAAGGCTTACGCGACGAAGAAGACGCGGAGCAGAGATATTAACCGTGCTTGGCTGCATCATACAGAGTAAGTATGAAAAGCAGCACTATTGTTACATGCACTGTAGTGCAGAAAATGCAGATATGCCCGATAAGATATTCCAGGTAAATGAAGTAAAAGACGAAGACCAACCCGAGAGCATTGTACACTGCCTTGAGGTCCTTATATCTTAAATTAAGTATCACCAGTTCGACAACGAAGAAGACCAGTCCGTAAACTGCCAGCGGCACACCAAGTATGTAAGCATATGCGCTGTTGAGTACAGATGCGCAGTTGATTAGGCCGGTGTCAGGGCACGCCAGCGGCACAGAGCTGCTGTAATGGTAAGCAGTAAGGTAGATAGAAACGAGCAGACCCAGCACTGCCAAAATCATGCATGACAGATACACTCTGTCTTTGTTCATGTTATGCGCCTAATTGCCTTTCTATGCTTTTGACATAGTCCTGGCCGCAAACGCTCTGCGGGGTGTTATTGTCTGCAGTGCAGATCTGCGCTGTTAGCAGATTCGCGGTTCCGATTATTGCCTGTGACTGCACAGACGACGGATTCTGCAAGTCCTGTGCTATAACGCTCCAGTTGGTTGCGTATAAAACTGCCTTGGGCTGATAGTTGGCTCCTATCTGTATGGAGTAGTTTCCGATGTCTATAAACGGTATGCTGCCTCTCTCGATGCTAGGCAGTTGCGGGTTATTCGCATCATAGAAATTGAAAAGCGCCTGCTCCTGGCTCGTAGGGCTCTCCAGCGGAGCACCCGTATTGGTCTCAGCTTCTACTGGTATGAAAGTTATGTACGGGCTATAGTAGCTTGAATTATAAAAAGTAAAGGTAGGCGTGCTTGGGGAGACAGCATCCGTTGCGCTCGATGTCATAAATTTAACCCCTTTGAATGTACCAAACCTCATCAGTGCAATTAACATGCCCCATCTCTCGGCAGCGCAGTATGGGCAGTATTCCGCACCATAATAAAACACTGTCGTTTTATTATCTATTCTGAGTGGCGTTGCATTGGCTAGGATGGTCGGGAAACTACTCACGCTTCCTATGCCTACCTGATTGCTTATGCTGCCGGAAACATTAAGCTGCGACAGAAACGAAGCAGGCACAGGCTTATTATCGTATGTTGCAAGCGCCTGGTCTTTAGGTCCTCCGTTAAGAACAAAGATTGCTGAAGCTGCAATTATGACCACTATCAATATCATAATGTAAAGTTTGGCTTTCATTCTAATTCCCAATTACTTTAATTATTTGCTGCCCAAAGGCTAAAAAAGCTTGCCTCTTCTACTCTGTTGGCTCTTTGTTTTCTGTTCTTTGCCCATGCAGAAGCGCACTCTTGCGCAGGTTAGCAGCTTATCCATCCTGATTGCATTACTCCGCCAAATTCTTCCTTATTATGGCAACTATCTGCCTTAAGACCTCATTTTTCCCGGATTCTCCGGAAAGCTTTATGCCTACTGCGTTCCTGTGCCCTCCTGCCGAGTCTATCCTGCTGCCATATCGCTCTAGCAGTGTGCCTGCTAGCTGGACAAGCCCTGCCGCTTCGCCAATGTCCCTGCTTGCCCTTATAGAGATGAAGTTTCCTACATGGCATACAACTACACATCCCTTCCCATTTTCCTTCTCCAGTTTCTCCAGCAGTTTCGATGAGAATCTGCCCAGCAGAGGGTATCGCGACTGTTTCTCTTTTACATTGCCGTAATCAAGAGTATATATGCTATGCCCTCCTGCATTGTTCTCCTTCAGCAGCGGGATGGCCTCATCTGCAGCCTCTGCGACCCTCACATTTGCGTACATTGCAAGTTCGCTGGATCTTGCCTTGTCCTGAAGGAGCTGCTCTATTTCATATGGAGTTAGGTTTCCGTTCCTGCCAGAATGCACGAATGATGCATCGCTTGTTATTAAGTCCAGAAGGGCGGAGAGATCCTGGGCTTCCTTGTAAAGATTTGCATGCTTGCTGTAGTCACCTATCAGCGAAGCATCTTTGAAGATAGTCGTGTCTGCATTCGAAAATGATTTAACCAGCACTGATGAGAGCAGGCCTGCAGTATAATCAGAATTCCCTCCAAACATCCATGGATTTATGTAATATTCAAGGCTCTTTCCTTCAAAGTCCCCGGGCACCGGATGATGGTCAAGCCACAGTATATCAAAATACCTGCCTATGCTTTTTATGCCTTCATTGCTCTTTTCCGATGTGCCAAAATCTATCAAGATCATCAGCGGCTTCTCCAGCGACTCATACGCATTCACCAGCATTATATCATAATTCGCCTCTTCTTTTCCGTAGATGACGCCTCTATTCATGATCCAGAAAAGGTTTATCCTCTTCTCTATCCTGCCATTTCCTTCTGAGAAGTCCTTAAGGCCTTTATAGATTGAATATGCGCCGCTGCTCCCATCTGCATCGTTATGGAATCTCACCACAATTGGCGCTCCTGCGAGAAACTTTTTAAGCAGAAGGGAAGCCCCTTTCGTTATCTCAGGCCACATCTCCCTGTTAAGCTTGTCCAGTTCATTTACTCCGCTTGCCGGTGGCGTTTCCTTTAGAGCAGATTCTATCTTCCTTCCAATTGCTTTTTCTATGAGCTTCCTCCTAAGCCGTGCATGTTTGCCATTTGCAGGTTCAGCTGTCGCACCCTCCGCGTCAGTCATTTCCCCGAGCTCAATCTTCAGCGGGCTTTCTAGCTCAATGGTGAAGAGCCCTCCCTTTCCGTCATCAGCAGTTACATAGTAAAAATCCAGGTTTGGCCTGTGTTTTATGCACGACACAATTCCATACATGCGCTATCCGCTCTGGCCAGTTCCCGAAGAGGTCCGGTTAAGCACTGCTTCCACACACGCTGAATTTGCAGTGCCGTTCTGTATATATCCGCAGTAGCTGGACTGGTTGTAAGATACGGCAAGCGAAAAGTAGCAGTAATCACCAAAAGACTGGTTAAACGATGCACAGGCGCTTGCATTTTTGTTCAGAATGGCATAGTAAAGCATGTACTGATTCTTAAGCTGGTTTATGCTAGGGCAGTATTGGCTTAAAGTATTATTGTCAATGCATTGCTGATACAGCTGAGTGTAGTTTTCCGAGAAGTTTAACTGAAGCGAGGAGTTGGCAGCCGGAATCGTGGTTGCAGAAGCCGCTACTGAATAATAAGCGCATATCTGCCCAAGAGACAGGTTTGATATTGCTGAGCAATAAGCCTGGTTATGTGATTTCATAGCCAAGTCTACATAGCACTCGTCCCTGGGGCTGGCATTTACATACTGGCTCAATATTATGCTGCTTAGGGGGTCGGTTATATTTGTATACGCATAAGCTTTGTTCCCATATGAATTGAGGTATGTAAAGAAAAGCCCTGTCTCGTTTAAGTTAGTATTGTTCTCTACTGCGGCGCAGTAGCTGGCATTTTCTCCAACTATTGCTTTTTCGAAAGAGATAGTGGAGGTGCACATCGTCCTGTTCACTCCATCTGTTATGCTGCTGCATATACTCGTGTTCTCCAGCTTGAGTGCAAGTTCCATATCGCATTTATCCAGGTATGTGCCGTTCAGCGTGGCGCAGTCCTGGTATGAATCAGTGGAATTGGCTATATAAATGGTGCAACCGGCATTTACTGATCCGGGGGAAGCCATATCACAAATCGTAAGATTTTTCTCCTGTTCTGCGATGGAAGAATAGCAGTTGTTGGCCATTGGTTCAGGTACATACCTGCAGATTGAGTAATTGCCTGTCGACTGTGCAAGATTCTCCAGGCAAGAATATTTATACCCTGAAAGGACTATGCCTCTGCATCTCTCAAATGCGCTTCCTGAAGGGATAAGCAGGTAAATTATAAGGGTCAGTGCGAGAAGTATGCCTATTGCAAATATCGCCAGTTTTATCATGCCTGCATGCTGCTCTTCGGCAGTAACTTCAGCTTCACCATTTTTCTTGCCTTTGCCAGGATTTTTCATCTCAATCATAGTTTACTATGTTCTCAGCCGCAGTTATCTTGAAACCTGAAGGGGTTATTTCATAAGGCGTTGTTATCATGCTGTGGGATGTGCCCCTCATCTTGATAACCTCTATAGCAGGCATCCTCTTGAAATCCTCGCCGGTCTGGTACATTGTAATTATGCCGTCAAATACGAAATGCTCCGGGCTGAATTCAAGTCGGTTCCTTTCCGGAGATTTCATTTCTTCAGTAAATAGGGAAATCACCCCATGCTTCCTCAGGCTTGTTATGATTTCGACTATCGCTCTTCTGAAACGGGCAGGCTCGGGGGCCATCAGCGCAAGCATAGCCAGCGAGTCAATGACAACACATTTGGCATTTGATTCTTCTATTTTTGATTCTATTGCGGAAAGAAGCTTGCCCAGTTCATACTGTGTTCCTGAAGTAGTATAATATGGATCGGGGTAGACAAGCATCTTGCCGCTCTCTATCATCTCGTCTATCCTGTCCAGTTCATAGAATGCTGCCTTGGCATTTCTAATCACCCTCTCTGGCTCTTCATCTAATGAAAAGAAGATTCCGGTAGCGCCGTTCAGCGCATTCCTGTATAAGAATTCAAATGAAATCAGCGTTTTTCCGGAACCGGGCCCTCCCTCAACTATTACCTGATTGCCTTCAGGTATGCCTCCATTTAGCATCGCATCTAGACCATCTATCCCGGTCTTTACATATCCTGCCATCTTATCAGAACCTATATATATGTAAGATATTAGATAAAAATGATTTAAATACCCGCTGTGATTATCTGGAAAAAAAATTAGTTCTGGTAGGCATAATATTGCTTGCTATGGGAATACTGGTTGCGGGCCTTTCCGCTCCATCTCCGCAATCGCTTGTTAAGAATTCGCAGACAGCCTCGCTCCTGCCAAATAGCATAGTAAAAGTTCCATTGCAGGTGAGCTTCAACTCCTTAAACCTTTTTATCTTCACCTATGCTTCGGCTTATCCTGTCGACTTCTACGTCATAACCTATAACAATTCAAATGCCACGCTCTCAGCACTAGAACGCTTGAATTTCTCAAACTCCACCGGCTCGGCAAGCCGCTCGCTACTAAATTCCATACCTGCAAACATGCTCAGCAGGAATATTGTTTCAATAGTGCTGGATTCGAAGGAAGGAATCTTTCCGTATACACAAAACTTTTCCGGGCTTGGGTTTTCGCAGCCGCTTTACCAGAACCTAAATGCTTCGCCACCAGGCTCTATGCTTTATGCCATATACAGAAACACGGGAAACATGACTACTGATGTATCGTATGATCTCATTGAGCAGAATCTCAACGTGACTTCTCCAGCTTCAAGTGTCGGAATAAGCAGTGTGGGTGGCATCTTCTCTGCTCTGATGATACTGGCCGGAATAATACTTGTGATAATAGGGATTGTTACAAAGAGAGCCTTAAGCGTACCTGATGACGAGGTAAGTAAAATATATGCGGACATAAACAAAAAGGTGCCTGCAGCCAAGCACAGCCAGAAAAGACGCAGAAACCAAAAAATCAGGAAGCCAGGGAAGAATCGAAAATAATGGTTTGGTCTTTATAATCAGCCTATCTATCTTCAAAGCTGCTCTTTAGCGCACAGCCAAGTTTGTCTAAGTAGGCTTCGTCACATATCTTATTAAGCTTTGCATGCCTAAACATACATGATACTATGGATAGCCTTAAAGAGAGAATAGCCGGGGAAATTGCCCTCTCAGATACGCCCGGCAGCACCATGAAGAAATGGCGCGAACTCTTCGGCATTTCACAGATAGAGCTTGCCAAGTATCTTAAGATCTCCACTTCAACGATAAGCGATTATGAGGGAAATAGGAGAGCTAGTCCTGGGGTCGGTGTCATAAAGCGGTTTGTAGACGCACTCTTTACACTGGATTCGCAGCATGGAGGAGAAGTAGTTAGAAACCTCGAACGTTTCAAGGACGAATCCGGAGCAATGCCAAAGAACCCATTCTATTTTATAAAGGACTTTACTGCTCCTATAAACGGTGTTGACTTCGCAAGAATGATAGATGCGAAGATAGTGGCTAATCCTGGCTATCTGGATTCGATGAAACTCTTCGGATACACACTCCTTGACAGCCTGCGCGTTATCCTTGAAATATCGCCTTCAGAGTATCCCAGGCTGTTTGGTTCCACGAACGAAAGAGCCTTTATTTTTGATCAGGTAAGCACAGGCAGGTCGCCGATGGTCGTAGTAAGAGTAGCTCCGATAAAGCCAAGGCTTGTAGTGATACAGAATCTTGACTCGGTTGACAAGCTGGCAATAAAGATATCGCAGATTGAGCATATACCTCTTCTCACTACGAGGCTTGATGGAGAAGAGATAAAGGCGAGGCTAAGCAACATATGAAGCATATTGCCCTGTAGATGCACAAGACCCTCATGCCTCTTAGCCTTTTCTTTCCTAATTCCTCTATGCCAACTGTCAATATTTACTATAAAAACGATGCAGACTCTTCATCTCTTTGCATGCTTGCAGACAAGCTTAAGGCATATCTGGCGAGCGAACTTACCTGCAGCAACATTACGCTAGATAAGCATGAGATAAGCATTAGGCTGGTAAAAGTAGGCCAGGAAGGGCCGCTCGGCGAGATAGAATTGGACATAACTGCCCATGCTTTCGCAGAGAGGATAGAGCGCCAGGATGCCATATGCCGCAATACAAAGAGGTATCTGGAAAAAGCTGCACCATCACTGGGCAACATCCGCGTGTGGCTGCATCTGTGCCAATTGGGACATGATGTGTCTCCAGATTCAGAAAGCAAAAATTGAACTATGCGCAGTGGTTCCTTTCATATTTCTTTCTATCTCATAAATCAGTATGTAAATATTATTGTTCCATGCCCCTAAAATTCAAGAAACGCAGTCATGTTTCAAATTCTTTGGATCATCAAGCATAATCCTATTATCTGACAAGTGCCTGCCACGGGTATGCTCTGGCCTGGCGTTTACTAACTATTTGCCTCTAAGTTCTATTTCTACGCGCCTGTCTTCCCCGGTTACATAGGCAGCGGCCAATTTTATCTTGAAGAATCTAAACTCGGCACTTCCAAGGTAATTTTCTGGCACATACCTTTTTGTAGGTTTCATGTCTGAATCTGGGAAAACCTTCTTGCAATATAATGTTATCGCATTCTCAATGTCACCCTTTTCAACCAGGCTTGCTTTTCCACTGGCCTGAATGCCTTCAGAAACGCCAATCTCCTGTCTGGAATCAAATATCGAAATTGCTACGTCCGCATTTTCCAAGATATTCTTAGAGTGAAGAGCGTCAACAGCGGATAAGAAGTAGATATTGAAATCGTTATCATATACAAATAAGACGGGTGCTACCCACGGAGTTCCTCTTTTTGTGCTGGTCCCAATTACCATATAAGTACAGTTATCGAGTATCCTCTTGGCTTTCTCCTCGTATGCGCTATGATGCCCCTCCATACACATGTATAAATGCTAAACATTTTAATGCTTTCTTAGGTTGTGCTAGGCAAGGCAGAATCAGAGCTAAATAAAGGGATGGCTTAGCCTTGCACAGAAATATTAAAAAGCCTTGAATAGATAAGAATGCATGGCCAGTGAATTTGTCATAAGGGATTTGCGTTTCGAAGATTTCAATGATCTGGTAAATGCTTACTTTTCCTATTATGACGAGAGCAAAAGCAATCAGAATCTAGGGATAACGCTCTTCAAGAGGAAACCTACTTTGAAGGAAGAGGTTGCATGGTTCAAGGAGATGTACGTTAAAGTGCTCGATGGCGACGTGATAGTGAAGGTTGCAGAGGCAGATGGCGCTGCAGTAGGCTTATGCTCCGTCACAAGACAAAGACCAGGCAGTGAACGTGACCATACGGGTGTGCTTGGCATAGCCATAAAGAAAGCCTACAGGGGCCGCGGCGTCGGGCGTGCGCTCATGGAGAGTACGCTGAAAAGATGCAAAGGCACATTCGAGCAGGTAATTCTGGAAGTGTTTGAAAGCAATGCACGTGCGCAGAGCCTGTACAAGAAAATGGGTTTCAAAGGATATGGAAAGATACCTAAAGCAATAAAGCGTGGTGAACGTTACATAAACGTCAATCTCATGTACCTTTGCCTGTAAAGCAGCTAGAGCTTCCTTTCGTTAAGCAGCATGATATTTATGCCTGAAGGGGTTATCTCATAAGGCACTGTCGCATAGCTGTGGGCAGAGCCGCGCATTTTGACTATCTCAATTGATGGAACCCTGTTGCCCGCTTCGGCCTCCCCGGAATACATTACGAATATGCCATCATATACGAAGAACTCAGGAAGAAAGACCAGCTTCTCTCTGTCCGGAGCCTCTATCTCCATTGTGAGGAGGGAAGTAACATTGAATCTTCTGAGCACAGAAACAAGATTCATTGAGACGGTCCTATATTCAAACGGATCCCTTATCAGGAGCTTTATTAATGAGACAGAGTCAATTACTACCCTTGTGGCATGATACGTGTCAATAAGCGACTCTATGGCGGACACGAATTTGCCAAATGTATAAGAGGAAGTCTGGGCTTCCTTTTGCATATACATGCCTGTCTTGTCAGTACCATAAACAACAAGTTTCTTGTTATCTATAAGCTGCTTCAGGTCGCTTAAGTCTGTGAAGGCATTTGTGGCATTCTCTATTATCATTGAAGTGTCTTCTTCAAGAGAAATAAAAATCCCTATTTCTCCCTGCTTTGCATTTCTGTAGAGGAATTCCATGGAGAATAATGTCTTCCCCGATCCGGGTCCTCCGGCGACAACCACATCATTGCCTTCAGGTATGCCCCCATATAGCATTTTGTCTATACCCACAATGCCTGTCTCCACTCGCTTTCTCATAAAATTACAACCCACCTTTATTTATCTAAATAATCCAACAAGTTATATATATCATACGGCTAAAAATTACGGCTGGAAATAACGGGTTACTTTGCATATTTACAAAATCAATCAAATAATTTGCTAAAAATGTATATTATTTATATATCTTAAAGAGTTACAGAATTATCGGATAATCCCCAATTATCCGCAAAATCCGGTGATATAGTGTCTATGCAAACCATGGTAAGCCCTGAGAGAAAGTCAATTCCGACTTTTCGAGAACGTTTCGAGCATGCAGCTGAAATCGTAAGAGGCGTTGTATTCGGCGATACAAAGCAGGCTGCGCTTAGGAAGGCATATGCGCAGCGCGAAGCAGATATAAAATTCAAACTTAATCCCAGATTCATCGGCGCTGTAAGCAGGGCCGAGTTCGCAATCCAGAGCAAAGCGACAAGCATGGGTCTAAGCGCAGGGGATCCGGTAGTATCTGGTTTACTGGGTTCATTCCAAGATGCGTTCATTAGAAAGGTGTCAGATCACCTTACCGGTGGCATATCATCCCCAAAGCAGGTCAAAGGTGCGGTCAGGTCGCACGTATTCCAGTTCGAGAGGGTTGTGGACAGTGACATAATACCCAGAGTCTGGAGCGTGGAAGGCAAACAGGGCTTAGTGCCCATAACCACCAGAGTAGATGCAGAAACCAATTCAAGCAGGATAAATCTATATGATGCTGCCCGCAAGGTAAATGAGAGCGTGGATTCCGCAACAAGCAGAGGCGCGTTCTTGTCAAAAGCGGTAAGGAAAACATCCTGACTCTTACTCATTAAATCTTCAATTGCTCTTCCCTCGTCTATCCTAGCAGCAGCATGCATAAAGTACATATAGTCAGTGCTTGCAGGCTAAAGAATGCCTTCCGGTGCATAAAAAACATGTGTTCCAGAAGCGCATATGCTCTCGTGCACTTATCTTCTCTTCGTCTTAGTGAGCAGAACCCCGACAACAGCTTCGCATAGAATAACTGGATGGAGGTAAGGAGAATCGAACTCCTGTTTACAGAATGTCAATCTGTCGTCCTACCATTAGACTATACCTCCATTTACTGCATGTTAAATCCGAATTCGATATCCGTCGCTTGCAGCAAACGTACGCATAAATATGCTCCTTGCTTCTTTAAGTATCTTCGCTGTCGTCTTATATCTTGCGCTGAAGTGCGTGAGCACGAGCATCTTGACACGCGAGCTTTTTGCCAGCCTTGCAACTTCAACGGATGCAGAGTGCTTTCTTTCTTTCGCAAGCGCAATCTCGCCCTCCTCATACGCGCACTCATGGATCAGAAGATCTGCGCCTCTGGCGGCATTTACGGTACTGCGCACGGGCCTTGTATCAGTTGCATATACTACTCTCTTCCCTTTCTCTATCCGGCTAACGCTTCTTATTCCTACAGTTTTGCCGTTTACATTTATCCTTTTTTTCTCCAGTAATTCGGGAAACATCATGCCTCTGATGCCAAGTTTCCGGCATTTCACTTTGTTGAACTTTATCTTGTTGTTTTCGCTTATCACGTAGCCGTATGTTTTTACTGTGTGGTCCAGCCTGAAAGCACTAACTGAGAAATCCCTGCCTGAGAAAATCCTCCCGGCCTCTACGCCTTTTATGATTATCCTGTAGCCTATTATTGCATTGTCAAATTTTACCAGGCTGCGCACTATCTTCTCGCTTCCTGCCGGCACAAAGATCTCAAGGTCTTCCCTCCTGTTGTTCAGGGCGAGGCTTCGGACAAGGCCTGCTATCCCTATCACGTGGTCTCCATGCACGTGGCTTATGAAGATGGCCTTGAGCCTTGACATGTTTATGCCATATCTGAGCATCTGCATCTGCGTGCCTTCCCCGCAATCAAAGAGATAGAGCAATCCATCGCGCACAACTGCTACTGAGGGCATGCCCCTCTCCCTGGTGGGCGTCGAGCCGGAAGTGCCCAGCACCGTTATCTCAAACATTCTCCTTCACCATCTCTATCTTCATTATATTCTTCTTAAAGTCTATCTCCTTTACTATTATTCTGCTGCCTAGCCTGTTCAGCTCCTCCTTCGTCGCCCTCTTGTTCCTCCTGAAATACTCTATAAGCTTGTTTATCTCGTCCATATTCTCGAATATCATGTTTCCGCACTCAGCAAAATAAGACACCTCCTTCCTTGTCTCCTCAAGAAGCCTCTCCTGTTTTTCTATGCTTGACCTGATCTCATTGAGCCTCCCTTCCATCTCTTCCTGCTCATTTCCCCCTGCCGCGGCTCTCCCCTCCCGGTATATGCTATCAAGAAGTTCATTCATTGTGGCGTACTCCTTTTTCTCAGCGCCCATGTACTTCCCTATCTCAAAGAGCGAGTAATCTATCACAGCGCCCCCCGCAATATATGCTATGGGTTTCGAATGCAACGCCTTCTCCTTGAGTTCGACAAGTGCATCGAAGATCTTTCCTGCTTCTTTGCCACTGGCTGTGCCTGAAGGGTCCAGTCCAACGCGGCGCAGCATATCGTCCAGATAGAGCGGGCCTATGTTGATGTACTTCGAGAGCGCTATTATCAGCCTCTCGCTTCCTGAGCTTTCCAGAAAAGCCTCAAGCTCTTCCCTGTTTAATGTATTGAAATTTCGCATGCCTGCCTGCACGGGCGGTTCATATTTTCTCCCATTCTTTATGACCCTGTCTCTGTAGGTAAAAACCTTGTAGCACGCTTCTATGGTGCCTTCCGCATTAACCAGCACCATGTTTCCTTTTCCGAACATCTCTATAATAAGTTTATGCGAGCCATGCTCAAGGTCAAACACCAGTATGCGCTCCATGTTTGGCTGTTCCAAGCCGTCAACAAACGAATTGGATATCCTCTTTCTGATTGCCATGGCAAAGCTTGTTGCGGCTTCCGCCTGCTCAGCAAAGACGGTTGTATTAAAGGTTTTTGCAAGTTTGCAGTATATGTCTGTGTTTTTGCCCTCCTTGTATAATGAGAATCTGAAAGAATCCTCTCCAACTTCATAGAACTTCCTTATCCTGCTTCCAGTTATACTACTCCTTGCCTCGCTAATTACTCTAAATAACTCCAAAGAAGAAAGGTCTCTCACTCATAAGCACCAAGTATCACTTCTTTTTCTTCGCTTCATCTTTTATTATTTCGGAAAAGAACCTGGCCTGCGAGTATGCATCATTTGACTTCTCTATAGCCGTGCCTATCTGCACTATGTCTGCGCCGCTCTTTATAACCGTGCGTATCGTTTTTTCGTCACGTATGCCGCCTGCTACTATATATGGGACATGTATCGATTTTTTTACCATGGCTATTATTTCGCTTGGAACAGCAGACTGGCCCTGCAGTTGCGGGTTTGACCCTACATCAGTTATTATAAAGCGGTTGCCGAGGTACTCTCCCGCCATGGCAAGCGATGCAGCTATCTCAGGTTTCTCTCTCGGCACCAGGTTCACATCGCCAACCCATCCTACTGTGCCGCCTGGCGCCACCACAATATATCCAACAGGCATGGGCTCAATGCCAAATTTATTTATCAACGGCGCAGAGAGCATCTGAGCCTGTGTTATCCAGTATGGGTTTCTTGCGTTAAGCAGGGACATGAAGTAGACTGCATCAGCATATCTTGTAAGAGTAGCAACATTGCCTGGAAAAAGAACTACGGGAACCTCCACTTTCTCCTTTATCGTCTTTGTCACATAATCAAGCAGCTCCCCCTGTGCACCTATGCTGCCCCCTATAAGTACTATATCGGCACCTCCTTCTGCAGCGCCAATTGCCGTCTTTACAGCAAGATCAGGTTCAGCATAATCTACCGGATCTATTACCATGAAGAGCAAAGCCTTCTTGCTATCCAGTTCCTCATGTATTCTTTTTTCCACTTTGCCAATCCTAATCTGCATGTTATCACATCTTTTTCTCGTGTTTCATGAATCTGTCTACAAGATCCTTGCTCCCTTCAGATATCCCTATCTTAGGTACATAGCCAAGCTCTGCCCTTGCCCTGCTTATGTCTATTATCCTGTCAGCCATTATAAACCTGAGCTCATCGCTGTCTATTCCCATCCTCTTTGCCATCATCTTGACTACAATGGAACTAAGGTGTCCGCTCGGCTTCTTAACACCCAGCAATTCAGCAACAAGGCCAAAAAGAGCTTTCTGTGTATGTGTGCCTCCATCGGAGATGTTGCACAAGAAATTTCTCCTGCCGTCATTTTTATCATTTGCAAGCATCATTGCTTCAACTGCATCGGTAACATGAACCAACGGCAGCACATTCTCTCCGTTCCCTACGATGTACGCTTTTCCATCCTTTATTACCTTGAATATTTTGAAGAATGACTTCTCAAATCCCGGGCCATAGATTGCGGCAAGCCTCAATATGCTGTGCGAGAACGACCCGGCGAATTCTTCTATGGCTTCTTCAGCGAGCTTTTTGCTGAGCCCATACGTATCGGTAGGCTTTAACACTGTGTCCTCATTAATAATGCCTTTCCTCTTCTGCCCGTAAACATCAACGCTGCTGGAAAATACAAACTTGCCCACCCCTGCTTTTTCGCATGCTGCAAGCAGGTTTCGTGTGCCGTCAACATTTACCTCTATTATCCTCTCCGCGCTCTCCTTATACTGGCTCACAATCGCGGCTAAGTGGTAAACTACATCTATGTCCCTTGCAGCATGTTCGAGTGTGCCTTCCTGCAGAACATTTCCTATTATTGGGATACATCCCTGCGGAAGCTTATATATGTCCTCTCTCCTTGAGACAAGCGCCTTCACTATCCTTCCCCTTGTGACAAGTTCGCGTGTGACAGCGTTTCCCAGCTTGCCTGCCGCGCCGGTCACTAATACGCTTTCCCTGCGGTGCTCCTCCTCTGAAACCGTTTTGGCTTTGTTATGCGTGACTGAGCGATCCATTCATTTTCCTCTTTTATTGTCTTCTTTAAGCAGGTTGCCTACTATGAAGCGCATATAGCCTTCAGAGACGTTGTTGGCAGCATAACCTGCCCAGTCCTTGCCGAAAGGTACGCTCAGGCTCACGCGTGCACCCTTTTTGACAGCCTTGTTTATCTTTTTTCTGCTGTAGCCCATGCCAAATTCGAAAATTGCCGATTTCTTGTACTTGCTACCGTTCTTCAGCATCGGCCAGAGCCTGCTTTCTGGCATATGCGACAATACAGTGTTGCCAGCTTTGCCGCAGATGTAATCAATATTCCTATCTCCAGCTTTTTTCCCAGCATTTTTCTTAATGTTCGCCTCTCCGAATATGACTTTTATCGCTTTTGAGTTTCCATACTTCCTTAAGTATTCCACCGCTGAGGTTTCGTCGAGAGCTACGCCGCAGCCCCTATACTGCTCAATGCTCTGTATTTGCTCCGGAAGCACGCCATTGAGCTCAAACCAGACGAATACTCCGTATTTCCGTGCGGTTTCACGGATAGCAAGCTCATTTTCCTGCTCGAGCTTTGTATCTCCATCATAAGTCAGCTGTTCTAAAGGGACATGAACACTGGCTCTGAGCCCATGCCTAGAAACCTGCCTTATAAGCTCCAGATAGGTGGTAGTAACATACTTTGCCTTAGCTTTGTTCTCGGGCTTGTTTGCTAAAAAGGTTATGGAAGCCAGCAGGTTTCTCTTATTGAGCTCTTTGGCCTTTGAAAGCGCGGAACTCATTGTTGTACCGGAGATGTGCTTCTTTACAAGCCTATACGCTATGCGTTCCAGCAGGGATTCTTCTTTCAACACATCACGCTTATATCTCTATTGGAGCAAAAGGTTTATTAAGCAAATTGAGCTCATCCGAGCCTTTCATACGTCTTATATTCAAAGTGGTTGCTTGCTTACTTTTTCCAAGTCAAATGGTACAGGAGGAATGATCAAAAAATCTCCTGAAGATTTTGTTGTAATGGAGGTAACCGGGAAGGGTCTGGTTCTTGAGCCGGGAATGGGGTATTCTCCTGCAGAACTTTCAGAAGAAACATGCGAAAATGGGAAGTTTACAACCTTCGTGCTCGAAAAAAAGTCATGGGATACCATAAACGCGCTGATAAAGATAGCAGGAAATCTGAACCGCGGCAGGAAATCGATAAGCTATGCCGGCACAAAAGACAAGGTGTCAGTTTCAGTGCAGCTTGCTTCCATATACGGCGCAGCTCCTGAAATGCTTGAGAGAGTAAGGATAAAGGACATAAAAATAAACGGAGCATGGAAGAGCAGGGAAGCAGTTTCAATGGGCTCGAATCTTGGCAATAGGTTCAGGGTAAAGGTAAGGAATGCGGATTTTCCGGATCATGCGGGAGAGGTACTGGAAGAGCTGGGCGGCAGGTTCCCCAATTATTTTGACAGGCAAAGGTTTGGCTACCGGATGAACAATGCGAAGATAGGCATGCATATGCTCAGAAACGAGCTGGAACGCGCTGCGATGGAATTCCTTACAGGGACTTCAAACGAGTCGAATTCAGATGCGATAGAGGCAAGAAAGAAGCTTGCCGAAGAGCAGGATTTTGTTGAGGCATTAACGTATTTTCCAAGGTACCTGCGCGCAGAGCGTGCAATGATTGCCTACCTGGCAAAGGAGAAGAATTACGCCAATGCATTTATAGCAATGCCCCGTGGCCTCTCCATCATGTTCATACATGCGGTCGAGGCAGAGATCTTCAACAAAGCCCTGGAGGAGAGGATAAAGGCAAACGACTTCGAAACAGGCCTGTCATTCAAGCAGAATTTCTATGGTTTCCCTGACTCCAGCTCGCTAAATGCCGGAAACGATGGTTTTAGCGCAGCACCGCTCATCGGCTACGAGACGAAGGAGACAGAGATAAGCAGCTATGAGCAGGAGATACTGAAAAACATGCACATCTCTAAGTCAGACTTCAAGATCAAGTCGCTGCCGCAGCTAAGCATGAAGGGCGCGTACAGAAGCCTCTTCAGCCCAATCAAAGACGCTTCATATACGGTAGAAGATGACAATTCTGTCAACGTTTCATTTTCCATACCTGCAGGCTCATATGCAACAATACTGATGGGTGAGATAACCAAAACCAACAATTCTGCGGATAGCATGTAATATAATATAAATATTATATTAAAATAAATAAAGTAATACTTGAATATAAAGATTTAAGTATCTGAGCTGCTATAGTATAAGCATATGGGAATTAAGATGGAGAACCACACATTAACAGCATTAAAAGGGGTAAAAGTAGGGCACTCAACACACAAAGACAAATTGACCGGATGTACTGTAGTGCTTTTTGATAGAGCTTTGCCTGTAGGCTATGGCTGTTATGGCGGGTGCCCGGTAACTTATAATACTGACTCGCTAAGAGAAGGAAAAATGAACTTCTATAGGCATGGCTTGTTCATTGCCGGAGGCAGTTTAAGCGGTTTATCGTGCGCTACGGAGATACTTAAGGAAATCCGCAAGAGTAAAAAGGGCTTCAGAATAGGCAATCAGACCATGCCTTCAATAAGCGGAGCAGCAGTCTATGACTTGGGTGCTTTTTTAGACTCTTATGACCCGCTTTATGGGGCCGAAGCAGCGCAAAATGCCACCGAAAAACCAGTAGAGCGCGGAAATGCAGGCGCCGGAACAGGCACATCTGTAGGTAAGTTTTCATATGAAAAAGGCGGTTTAAGATTAAATATGAAATCCGGAGTAGGTTCTTCGAGGATAGACTTAGGCGATGGCGTAATGGTCTGTGTTCTTTCTGTGGTAAATGCTGTTGGTAATGTTATCCTGCCGAATGGAAAAATATTGGCAGGCAATAGAGATACTAAAACCAAGAAATTCAGGACATTTGAAAAAGAATCCCTGAGTGCAGATAATGATTCAAATACAACTATCTCTATAGTGGGACTTAATATTGACCTTCAAACGAAGGAAAATTATGATAAGATTGCACAGATAGCTTCACATGGCCAGGTTAGGGCAATTAAGCCATTAAACACCTTTAGAGACGGCGACACAGTCTTTGTCTTTTCTACAGGCAAGATCAAAAAGCCCAGGTTTAAAGGTTCAATTGCCGCAGCATGGCCGGAGGAATACAGCCATTATCTAACTTTGGACGTGGTTGCCCAGGCGGCAGCCGATGCAGTCCAGGAAAGCATCTATGATGCATGCATTAAAGCCGAATCAGTAGAATTTCAAGGCGCGTTCCGCAAAGTTGTGCCAGCGTATAAAGATTATTAATGGCGTAGTCTTCCACGTAAAGAAATACCTGCATACAAAACGGCTTCAGAAACTTATTTATCTTTTGAATAAGAAGTCTAAACGGTGGCTAGCATGTATGCTCAAGATATAATGCAGAAGAAAAGCGAATTCGATGACGATTTTTTCAAGCCAAAGATAGCGGTTATAGGGGTAGGAGGCGGAGGGAACAATACCATACACAGGCTTAGTTCAATAGACATTAAAGGGGCATCACTGTATGCTCTCAATACGGATGGAAAGCAGCTTAGCACGCTGCCTTCCAGCATAAGCAGCATAATGCTTGGCAGGGAGATAACCAGCGGGCTCGGAGCCGGCGGCTATCCGGAAGTCGGCGAGCGTGCCGCGGAACTTACGCGTGACAAGATAACAGAGATAGTGCAGGACAAGAACCTTGTATTTGTCACTGCGGGAATGGGGGGTGGCACCGGCACCGGAGCCTCTCCTGTAGTGGCAAGGATAGCAAAGGAGCAGGGCGCAATCGTTGTTGGCATAGTAACAACTCCATTCTCGCTTGAAAGGGTAAGGCTGAACACTGCCAAGAGCGGCATATCGAAGCTCAGGGAAAATCTCGATACGCTAATAATAATAGACAATAACAGGCTGGTAAAGCTATATCCGAATCTGCCTATAGAGAAGACCTTCAGACTTGCCGATGAAATAACTGCCAAGGCGGTAAGGGGCATAACTGAGACAATAACCCAGCCTAGCCTAATGAACCTTGACTTCGCGGATGTGCGCAGCATAATGGGCATAGGCGGTTTCTCTGTAATATGCGTTGGCAGTGCCAGCGGCCATGATCGTGCCGATGAAGTTGTAAAAAGCACAATGAACAACAAGCTGCTTGATGTCAACGTGGAGAATGCAAAAGGCGTGCTTTTCCATATAACCGGAGGAACTGATCTGACTCTTGGCGAAGCAACTAAGATAGGAACAAAGCTCACCGAAAGCGTTTCCGACAACGCCTATGTGTGCTGGGGCGCCAGGCTGGATCCTGCCTACAAGGACCAGGTAGAGGTAATAGCCATCTTTACCGGCGTATCCGGTTCAGATTTTGACGTAGGCAAGAAAGACGATACTGAATTATCCTGGTCGCGGCTGAGCCAAAGGCCGCGCTTCATGGACTAAACGGAGTGCGCTTAAGATCGAAATCAATGCTACGAGCAGACTGCGAAAAGCAGGTACCTCGCACTACCATAGTTTGTATCGAATGTAAGCGTGTACGTTCTATCTTGCTCAGCAGGGCATTTATTCCCTAAATTGTAATATAAAGTTACCGCGTCACCGTCTTTCCTTATGTTGTATTCAGTTCCAGATATCCTGTATGTTGTCGAATTTGCAGTAATTTGGCCATTAGTTACTTTAATGTAGTTGAAACTGCTGTAAGTTGCATTTATCAGCTTAAGTGGAGTAGTGTTTGCCATCTGCGTAATATTTAGAAACTTAAAGCTGCCGATATCAGTCCCAGAGTAAAAAGAACTGGCAATGCCTCTGGTTACAGAAACATTTGCTATATTTAAAGGAGTGGAAAAAACATCGCTTATAGTAAATGTAAGGTAACTGCTGGTGCCATAATTCTGGTACACTAAAATGCCTCCAGGAAGAGTTGCAGGGTCAATATACACATTGGCAGAAAGAGTGGAATTGTCTACAACTGCTTTTACAGTGTGGTATCCTACGCCAAGCTTTTCGTTATATACTATAAGATAATTATAATACCTGCTATAATTAACCTGGTTTCCATCAATATAAAGTGATACATGCGGATCTGTGAGGTTCATATTTCCCAAATTTACTAATGCAGTATCATTAATATAGCCGAAGGAGTCTATATTCGGACCTATGCTGCGGTTGTAAAGCATCTGCGCCATCTCATAATAGACATATTGATTTAAAGAAAGCTTATAAAATAATTCACTTAAGTAAGTTGCATTATTTGCTCCTTTAAAGCCGCTTCCAAGCGATGTAACTTCACCTAGTGCAATCCAGCTGCTCGGCACACCAGCTCCGGAAACGCTGTCATAAATACTGCCATTCAGTATTGTAGTTAGCGCAATGGTACCAATCATAATGGGCGGAAAAGGCAGCATGGCAAGACTCATTCCCGGATTTGCTTCTGATGGCAGCTTGGATATTGTCACGTTACCAGAACTAATATCCAACCCGCTCAAGCCATTAAAATATCTGCTTTCAAGAAGGGATCTCAAAGTATCTGTTGAGAGAGGAACGTTTAGGGCGTATCCTTTGAGTTCAAATAAGGATTGCAAGTCAGACACATTCTCCGGCACAAGAAGCTGTGAACTGTACTTGGATAAATTCTGGGTAGTAACTGCCGTATGGTTGCTAGTGTTGAATATCACAAAGCCAATAGTAGATAGCGTATTTAGTTCTTTAGCTCTGACCGAGGGGCTGTAAAGATACAGATAAGTATTGTTTGCGCTAGCAGGTGACACTCCAATGAATTTCAATGCAGATGAAAGGCTCTGGCTGTCATTTGCCATTTCAGTAAGGTTAGCATACAGCGCCACTGATGCTGATTGATTTCCAAATGCAGCATAATACGCACTTCTATTAGCAAGCATATACCTCAGATTGCTTCCATACGCAAGTATCCTGCCATTTAAGTAGGTCAACGTTCTGGTAGCGTTCTGGCTTACTGCAGAGGCATTGTAGCCAATTGTAGTAGCATTGTAACTGCTTGCAGGCGTTCCCCCAGCTACCGAGTTAACTGTAGTTGCATTGTGGTTGCTTTTAGGGTTTATATAAAATACTGCTAGTGCAGCAAGTGCTACTATAATGACAATAACTGCCAGGACATAAATTAGGGACTTGCTATTGGAATGTACGCCTCCAGCCATAGTCATCATATCAAGATATACTAAATAGGCATATTTTAATATACTCTGCCATTGGACCTGCCCTACCCATTGCCCCTAATAATTACCTGTACAGATAAGTTGCTTCCACACTTTCCGTTATGCCTTGCTTGCCGTAGAAGAAGAGTTGCTGGCTGCCGTATGCACCTGAACTAAGTGCCGCCCCGGCAGCGTTTTCATAGGCACCAGCAGGGAATATCCTGTAATAGGTATATACGCTTATGTTTTCGAGCGAGACGGAGAAATTACCTGCAAGCGCCTTCGCCTCATAAGTAGCATTTGATAGCGCATCCTTCAGTGCGCTGCTTATCAATGCGTTTGCCTGTTCTGCCGAAAGCTGCGCGTATGCATCCTGCACGTAGACGTTTTTAAGTCCGGAGAGGTCAGCAAGCGCCTTTGTAGTGTTCTTGATCTGCGGCAAAGTAACCTTAACATCCTCCATGGCCACATAGCCTGTACTGTTCACAGGCCTGTATACTGAATAATAGGTAGTTTCAATTGCACTTGCATTGTTGTTGTCATACCTCGCCAGTGTAGAATTGACAAGATCAAGTGTCGTGCTGATGTTTGCAACCGCGCCTGAGCTGGAAAGGCCAGAGCCGTTTACCATAAGGTCTATCACAGACTGCTGCGGATATGCGTAGGCCGTGCCTGTTGCACTTACTGTTATAGTCCCCCTAGCTTGCTGTCCGGTTATGCCTTTCGGATACAGCGCTATGAAGATGAGCACAAGGCATGCAACTACGAAGGCTACAAGCCCAAAAACAAGAGTGATATGTTCTCCTTTCATTCCAAGCCCGTTTATTATAGATATGCATGAACGCAAAGATTTAAATGGGCTTTCGAAGAGATTCTTCTGATGATCTAGTGTCTAATATAATAAAGCAGGAGAGAAGCCTCATAGTAAGCTGCGAAATTCATGATCTCTCCAGGCTCGAATGGCTGGTAAAGGAGACCTGCAGGATAAAAAAAGTGGGGGCATACAAAGTCGGCGCGGTTCTTGCCATAAGATACGGGCTGCCAAGAGTCGTTGAGGCAATACGGAAACACACCAAAGCAGCAATAATCTACGATCACCAGAAGGGCGGAACAGACATACCTGAGCTAGGAAGAGAATTTCTGCTTTCAGTAAAAGATTCAGGCATAGACGCGCCTATCCTTTTTCCAATGTCGGGGCCTGTCTCAGAGGAAGCATGGATAAATGCTGCAGAAGAGCTCGATGTCAGTCTTATAATAGGCGGAGAAATGACGCATAAAGGATACAAGGCCAGCGAAGGCGGCTACATAAGCGAAGCATCGATAGAAAAAATGTACGGTATAGCAGCGAAGCATGGCATAGAAGATTATGTGGTTCCAGGAAACAGGCCAGAAAGAGTTGCATATTACCGCAAGACGATTTCCAAGGAGCTTGGTAAAGAGCCAATATTTTACTCACCCGGCTTTATTGCCCAGGGAGGATCGATAGAGAAAATGGCCGAGGTAGCGGGAAACAGATGGCACGCCATTGTGGGAAGGGGCATCTACGCGTCAGAGAATCCTGGCAAGGCAGCTGAAGAACTGGCAAATCTTATTCCATGAGAGCAGAGCGAACTTAAAAAGGAATAAAAGGCTTGCAGTACATAACAAATAGATAATATCGCGAGTTTAGTCTAGCCTGGTAGGACTTTGCCTTGCCAAGGCAAGAACCCGGGTTCAAATCCCGGAGCTCGCATTTAACTGTAAACCTGTTAAGCTAGTAAAGGCTCTCGCCATGCATCCTGCCAAGCCGTATGCGAAACGCAAAAGCAAACCAGCAAACCTGAATAAACTTTCAGATATCCTGAATAGTAAAAGACTGCCTCCTTCAATATCAAACAATACATTGGAAAAGGGCATATTATTCAGGTGGATACAACAGATAGAGGCCATAGCAGCAGATAGGAGCCTCGATGCATATTATGCAGAAGCTGCTTCTCAAAAGGACTACCTGCCTAAAATCAGGAAACTGAGGGAATTTTACAGCGGCTCGGTAGCCGCGCTTGAAACTTGGCGGTGCATGAATGCAATAAAGTATAATGCCCCATTTAAGGATAAATGGATTAAAAGAACTGTTAGCCTTGCAGAAGAAGAAGGCAGGTATTCAGAGATAGCAAAAGATTCGAAGGTTCTGGTAATAGGCAGCGGACCGCTTCCAGAAACTGCGTTTGCACTGGCGCAGCGTTTCGGCTGCAATGTAGTTTGCGTGGACCATAGCCTGACTACTGTGGCGCTCTCATCTTTCCTGGTAAAGAGGCTGGGACTGGCTAATAAGATAAGAATTGTCTTTGGCGACGGAACTAAATTTAATTGCCGTGGATATACGCACATAGTTGTAACCTCGATGTCCATTCCGAAAAAGCAGATACTTGAGAACGTGATTAAATCAGCAGGAAAAGAGGCAAAGATAATATGCCGTGACGCGGATGGAATCGGGGGCATTATACATGAACCTATAAACAAAGCGTTTCTAAAAGGATACAGGCTAATTGCAAAGGTAACCCTAAAGGATTCATTACTCGTTTCCCTTATACTGTGCAAAGACACTTCAAAGGCAAACAAATTTGAATCTAAACATGCAATATAAAGATGCAATCCGTATATAAAGGGCTTATGATTAGGCCCTGAAACCCAAATAAACACAAATCACAAAACCGTGAGAATGTGGCATCCCCTACTATGTATGTTAAGCAGACATACTCTGTAAGACAAGATTGGATTAAATCTATAGACACTGCTGCAAAAGAGAGATTAAGATTGCCTACGGCAGCAGAGGCGGAGCAGCAAAGCAACCCTTACCGCGCATACGCGGGCTTGAATAACCTCATCTGGACAGATACTGTCCTTGTCGTGCCCGGTATTGGCAGGAGTTTTATAAAAGACCAATCAGTTACAGATGACCAGACAGGTTGGAGGTATGTCGGCCCCTTCCCAGCAGGGCAAATAGAGTTGGGGAATATAAAAGGCCGTATAGGCATAGCAGTGGACCATCCTGTAGTAACACAAAATAATAATGGCGCATATGAAGTATCAGTAGGGCCTTCTTCACGCATTGTAATTGTAGGGCCTCTGTACTACAGCGGTACAATAAGGCTAAATGAACACGGTGAGCCTGTTTCCGGAATACCTGAGCAGACCTCTGTGCATACTTACGGCAGCCATGGCCGCATAATATCGCATAATGGAAATGCCCCATATGATTACCAGTTCACTCGTATCCTGCACCTTCCGGCATCGCCTGAAAATTCAGCTTCAGCGGCATCAACAGTAAGGCCGGTAGCCAGAGGCGGTGCTACCTTCTGGGAGAAAATCGAAGTGCATGCCGATCTGAATCCAAAGGAAGAGCTTCAATTAGATTTATTGGTCAGGAATGCAGAGAGGCATTAACCACGCTGGACGCATGGCAAGCGCTACTTCCTGTGCAGCATCTTGTAACCCGATCTGACTGCCATGGCTCCTAATTTTACAGTTAAAGCAGCAGATGCAGCTGAAGCCAGTATCTCCCAGCTGCCTCCGCTTGTCGACGCATTTACGAAAAGCGCGGTGAACGTTCCCGCTGTAATGGCAGATAAACTATACGTACAGGCATCTGTCCTGTCCTCTTTCCTTATAGAAGCCCTGATCGCAGCTTTCCTATCTATCTCAGCGAGCGCTTTTGCTAGCGTCTTAGATGGTATCACTTCCACTTCAGATACGTGAATTCTGCCATTGAGCTGTGTTACCTGTGCAGCATGCTGTCTTAATATTATCATGGCATCGCGCATTGATGCATCCTATACGCTCGTCCCTGATATATAAAGCTGCTTAAGAGTACTTAAAAGCTTTAACATGTTGCACTGTCGTGGTTGAAATAGGCAATATTTAATACAAATGAAAATTGTTTAGAATCCGCACGGGCAATCTGTAGAGTTGGCGGCGAATCAGCGGCCACGACAGATCCGAAGAAAATGGAATTAATCGAGCAGATAAGCTGGCAACCGGATAATCTGAAACAAAATATAAAGAAAGGAAGAGAATTAAAAATGAAAAATAAATATGATTCCCGTTTAAATGTGGCTTTTGTTTTTAGGCTGCTATTATTTCTCCTATTGCAAACCTTGCTCTTACCTCTGTTATCTTTACCTTCACAGTGTCCCCCTGCTTCGCATCCTTTATGAAGATAACATAACCGTCCTTCTTGGCTATGCCGTCTCCT
>JAJZND010000023.1:45389-59583 GCA_021848025.1 Microcaldota archaeon
CTTTCGAAGCTGTGGCTTCTACTGTGAGTTCTATCTCATCTCCAACCTTTACAGGCTTAGGCAGGAAGTAGTTTGGCTTCATGCCTGGCCTTCCGTTTCCTTCTCTTCTGGGACCTCTATCGTCCCCAAATTCTCTTGACATTGTTTTTCCTCTGTAGGATAAGCTTTCGCTTTTCTACTTGATAAGGTATATACTTAATTTGATTTATAAATCTATGCCTGGTTTGGGCTCTCAGATAATTGTTTGCAGATATAAGCCAGGCTAACCCTCAAAACAGAAATTCTGCGGTGGACATATCGCGTATGTATTTAAGCAATCAGCGGACGCACAGCTACGCTTCTATTATGAAATAAAAAAGAAAAAGTCAAAAACTAACAACAAAGCGGTATTACCTTAACTCAAGAGCGAACTCCTTCGGCACTTCCGGGACGAATCTGAGATGCTCAGGCATAGACTCCGATATCCTTCTCAATTCATCCTCTGCCTTCCCTATCTTTCTTTCAATCTCCTCAGTGCTCTTTTCCTTCTTCCCTGCCTTCGCTACTTCATGCGCTGCAACTGTGCCTATGCTTCTGGCTGCGTTCACTACATCACTGTATGCTGGTCTAAAGTATCTTTCAACTGCAACTCCAACTTCTCTGCTATTAAGCAGGTGCTGGCCTAGAAGCATTCTTTTTTCGGCCATCTGCATTGCATGGGTCGCATCTATTACCGCGCTTACGACGTTCTGGGTGGGGTTTACCAGTTCTGGCCTGGTAGTTCGGCTAGTTCCTCTAGCCACTGCAATTGCTATGCTATCACCTTTAAGGTAATACAAAACCGATTGCCTGACCTTATATAACCCAGTATTAATATTTAAACATAGATGCAGATCATGCAAAGCATTAAAAGCCTTTTCTTTGTTAGCCTTAAGAGCCAGGCTTTCTGCCGATGGTAGCAAAACAAAAGTCACTTCCCCCTTCGTTCTTCCAGGGCCCCAAGTATCTCTTCAAATCCCTGGACAAGATAATCTGGTTTCTCAACCTCAAGGAATTTAAGCGGATCAAGGCCTCCTGAGACAGCGCAAGAGGATATGCCTGCGAATCTCGCAGTGAGTATATCCGAAGCCATGTCTCCGAGGTATATGCTCTCCTCCTTCTTTACCTTGAGCCTGTCGATTATAGAGAGCAGGCCCGTAGGATCAGGCTTATAATATCCTATCTCCTGCGCACTTATTATCAAGTCGAAACTGTCTATCACACCTAGTTTTTTTATTTCGCTGACCAGTCTATAAGAATTAGAATCGCTGAAGACTGCGATCTTCTTATTCAGCTTCTTCAGCTTAAGCAACACCTCCTTCGCATGCGGCCTTAGTTCCTGCGCAGCAAAAGTAGAGTATAAATCATAAATTCCAGAATAGATTGCATTTGATGTTTCTCTTTTCTTTATATTTCTGTAATCGGTTTCATTCGCATACCTCTCATGGTGTTTTTTAATATATTCCGGGCTATACCTGAGCTTGAACAGCCTGGAGAGCCTAACAAGGAAGCTTGAGGTGGAGAGCGTTCCGTCCCAGTCAAATATGAAGAGCTGATATTTTGATAAGTGCTGTTTCATAATCTGAATTGCGAAGTTGTAAATTTTAAATCCTTTGATGTGCGCAGTCAGATAATCGGCAGACCGCCGAGTGCATGCATATGGCATTATGCTGGATTGCAGGTGCTAAATCTGCCCATACAACGCTGACTTCAGCTGGCATACTGGCAGGACGCGAGCATAATGTGTGCATAACATTATTAATACTGCACGTGAATAAACCATATGTGATGACATAGGTGATCGCTGAGCATTTGCGATGACGATAGGTAGGCGGTCTGAACCTTGTTTGGTGTATGTGATGGAAGGTGCTTTAGCAAGGCTCCGCAAGAGCAGTATTTCTATAAAAGATATTGCAAACCAAACATGGTGTGAGAAGCAGATGGAGTTATACATGCTCTACGGCATGTTCTCTACCCCTGCAATGGAGAAGGGCAAAGCCATACATTATAAAATGGAGGTGAAAGAGCATGTGCCTCTGGCAGTTGAGCCTAAAACGCCTTCGGATAAATTTTACAAAACGCTTTATGAAAATTACGTGAATCTTGGGATACTTCTAGAAAAAGGCAAATGCAGGGAAATAAAGATATATGGGTCGATAAACGGGTTCAAGGTAGTGGGCCAGATAGATGAGCTCAGGATAGAGGGCAAGAAGACAATGGTCGTGGAAGATAAAACAAAAAATGGCGAAAACAGCGGAAACATACGCATGCTGCAGGACTCGCTTCAGGTCATGCTCTACAGAAAAGTGCTGGATGATCTTGTCTGCGGCTCATTTTCGTACGACAACTTTGCTAATTCTTACCGCATCTCTGACTCTAAGCTCTCTCAGGAGTTCTACGATGGCTTGAAGTCGCAGGGCATGAAAGAAGGCGCGATGACTGTTGATGGCATATCGAAACTGCTGTTCGAGAGGCTCAAGTCCCTTCCTGAAGTAGCAGAAACACTTGAGCTCAGGTACTTTGACAGGAAAGACAATTCCCTCCTCTCAACAATAAACATAAAGTATGATAACGATTACCTAAACAAGGAGCTGAGGCATCTCATGGGGTACTGGTCCGGGAGCAGGGAGGCGTCCCCAGTGCCTGAGGCTGAAAAATGGAAATGCAAGTGGTGCAGATTCTTTGGGAATAAATGCACCGTATGGTACAATAAATAGGGGATTAAATGTTGGAGATGCCAAAACTTAACAAAGAGGAATTGAGAAAAGAATTTTCGAAAGATCCTAAATCGTATTACTCCACGAAGACATTCGAGGAAGAGGGATTTACAAGGAAAAAATGCAAGGCCTGCGGCAAAAATTTCTGGAGCATAGGCGAAAGGGACAAGTGCGAGGATCCGGAGCATACAGAATACAGTTTCTTCAAGGATAACCCAAAGCCTATAGGATACAAGGCATTTTGGGATAAATTCGCATCATTTTTCGAGAAGAACGGACATAAGGTGATAGATAGGTATCCTGTGGTTAGCAGATGGAGGCAGGATCTCTATTTCACCATAGCAAGCATACAGGATTTTCAACGCATAGAGAATGGAGCAATGAGCTTCGAGTACAATGCCAATCCGCTTATAGTGCCGCAGATCTGCCTGCGGTTCAGCGACATAGAAAACGTAGGTGTTACAGGCAGGCATTTTACCAGCTTTATGATGGCAGGCCAGCATGCATTCGATTATCCGGATAAGGGTTACTGGCGTGATGAAACAATTCGGCTGAACTACGAATTCCTTACAGGGATACTCGGAGTAAAGAAGGAGAACCTTGTGTACAACGAGGATGTATGGGCTATGGGCGATTTTTCAGAATTTGGACCATGCCTCGAAAGTTTCTCCAATGGCTCCGAACTTGTCAATAGCGTTTTTACGCAGTTTGAGAGTGTAGGGGGCAAAATAAGGGAGCTGAAGGGCAAGGTAGTAGACGTAGGCTGGGGATTCGAGAGGCTGCTCTGGTTTTATACTGGCTTCTACAATGCATACGAGGCAGTGTTCTACGATATAATAAAGAAGCTTGAGCCCAATCTCGGATTCGAAATGGACCGCGCGCTTTTCAAGCGATTTGCAGAGCTGTCGAGCGAACTTGACGTGACTGAGGGCAAGGGTGCAAAGGAGAAGGAGCAACAGATTTTGAAAAAAGCCAAGATCTCCCAGAAGGAATTTGAGGAGAAGGTCAAGCCAATGCAGGCTTTGTATGCAACCCTGGACCACACCCGCACTCTTCTCTTCGCCATAGCGGATGGCTCAATGCCTTCAAATGTGGGAGGCGGATACAATCTCAGGATAATACTCCGGAGGGCGCTGAATTTCATGGAAGAATACAAGCTAAATGCGGATATGGGCATGCTTGCAGGAATGATAGCCGAAGACCTGAAAGGGATCTATCCGGAGCTTAACGAAAACATTGAGACATTTAACAAGATAATAAAGATAGAATCAGAGAGGTTCGAGAAAACAAGGGAGAATGCCAGAAAAACCGTAGAGATCTTAATATCGAAAGAGCAGAAGGTGAGCGGAAAGGAGCTGCGCATGCTTTACGAGAGCAACGGCATAACTCCAGAATTGATTGCAGCAGTGGCGTACAAGAAAGGAGCCAAACTTGAACTCCCAGAATCGACATACGAAGACATAGTCAAAGGCGACTTCGCTGAGAAAGAAAAGAAGGACAAATTCGAATTTCTCTCAGAGAAAGAATTTCCCAAGACGGAACAGCTCTATTACCAGTTCCAGACAGACTCGAAGTCAAAGGTGCTCTACTCCAATAACAGATATGTCGTGCTCGACAAGACCCCCTTCTATCCGGAAGGCGGCGGCCAAGCTGCAGATCACGGGGTAATTAACGGAAAGCATGTTGCCGATGTGCAGAAGGTAGGGGATGTCATAGTGCATGTCATGGAGAAACCCTTAGCCGAAGGCGAAATAAAAGCAGGCAGCTATGCAGAGTGCAATGTAGACAGGGAGAGGCGGGAAAGACTGATGGTGCACCACACGGCTACGCATATGGTAAATGCAGCGTCAAGGTCCGTGCTAGGCAAGCATGCATGGCAGGAAGGCACGAAGAAGGAGGCAGACAAAGCGCATATTGATATAACACACTGGGAAAAGCTTTCTGAAAACGAGATAAGGCAGATAGAGAATTTCGTTAATAGCCATGTGCTTGAAGGCATCAGGGTCGAGATAAAGGAGATGGATCGAAGCGAAGCAGAATCAAAATACGGTTTTTCCATATACCAGGGCCATGGTGTGCCTTCAAAAAAAATGAGGATGGTAATAATAAAAGACCTGCATGGGAATGAAATAGATGCAGAGGCATGCGGTGGCCTTCACGTTGCAGGAAGGGAGAGCGCTATAGGAATTGTTAAAATAATAGGAGCATACAGGATACATGATGGAGTGGATAGGCTTGAATATGTGGCAGGCAAAGCGGCCCTCGAATACTTTAGCAAAGAAAATGCGGCCTTGGTAAAGGCATCCCAGGCATTGAATTCAGAGCCCTTCTCCATGCCAGAACGCGCCGAGAAGCTCCGCAGAGAAAATACAGAGATGATGAAAAGAATAAAGCAGAAGGACGAAGAGTACGGCAACATGCTTGCAGAGCTTATCTACGCAGAGATCAAAGACAAGAAAGGCAAGGTAGTGATGCAGAAAGATGCTCCTAGGGAAGCAATGAGGAAGGCCCTTGGGAAGATAGTGGCAAAAAATCAAGAAATAACGCTCATCCTTAGCAACAACAGCGGCGAAGTCGTCTGCATGGCCGGCAAGCTCTCGCATAAAGGCGCGCTAGAAACAGTAAAGAGCGAATTTGGAGAAGCATTCAAAGGAGGAGGTTCCCATGATGTTGCAGAGGGAATACTCAGAAGCTGAGGTATTAAATGCCACATAGTCTCCTTTACGCGCTCATAATCTACCCAATAATCTACATCCTGCCTGCTTATGTTGCAAACGGCACTCCGGTAATCTTCGGAGGAGGAAAGCCTGTGGATCTCGGTAAGCAGTTCAGAGGGAAGCGGATCTTTGGTGACCACAAAACACTAAGGGGAACTTTTTCATGCCTTGCAGCAGGCATTATTATGGCAAGTATGGAATCGGCCTTTATCCCAAAGCTTCTTCTTGTAGGTGTGCTTCTTACTGCAGGGACTGCGATAGGGGATCTTCTGGGAAGCTTCATAAAAAGGCAGATGGGAATGAAGGAGGGTCACAATCTTGCGTTCTTCGATCAATACTTCTTTCTTCTTGTTGCATTGGCAGTAGCGCTTCCTGCAGGCTACGTTCCCGAATGGTATGGGATAATATTCATCCTCCTGCTTACTGGAATATTGCACAGGCTTACCAATATCCTTGCCCATAAGGTCAAGATAAAGTCGGTGCCATGGTAAGCTTAGAGATACTGCGCTAGTATCCAGATCCACGGAACTAGCAGCAGTATGATTATGGCCGCAATTATGTACATGACAATCCTAGTACCCCTGGCCCCGAGCCTGAGGCTGAATACCCTGCCGCCGTCAAGAACCGGCAGGGGAAGCAAGTTGAATATTGCTACATAAAAGTTCAGGAAGAAAGCGAAACTGAAGAACTCATAGAGAAACCAGAGGACTGAAGAGCCTAAGTTTCTATTAATCGGAACGGGTGTCGAGGTCCCGCCAAGATAAACCCCTATCTTCCCTGTACTGTTTGTGCTAAGGCTATAAATGCCATTGCTAGTATTCAGCGAGATGCGGGAATTTGGTTTGTCTGCCACCTCGGCTACTTTATAAACATTTGAGGCATTCACATCATGCCCATTCCATTGGTATATGATAGAGCCTATCGCCACATTATTTCGTGCAGCAGAAGAATTTGATACGGTGCCTGTTACAATAACGCCCTCCTGGAAGTACAGCGGCAGGACAAACTGGAGCATCAAGAACATAAGTGCAAAAAACGCTACTGCCATCACATAATTAGAAGCTATCCCTGCAAGCGAGATTCTGTCCTGGTCTTCAGCTTTCAGCCTGCTCACTTGCTTTTCGTCTGGCTCAACAAATCCGCCCAAGGGCAGGAGCCCGAAGACTATAAGCCCGATGCGCTTAAGCTTTATCTTGCTCTGTCTTGCTAAGACTCCGTGCGAGAATTCGTGCACAGTGAGCAGCACTATCAAAGCGCACAGCATAGGCAAGGCTATCGCAGGGTCAAGTATCGGAAGCAAGATAACTGGAATTCCGGCAGGGCCAGGCAGGCTGGATACACTGGCTGCAGCGCCGGTCGCCACTCCGGCTGTGAAGGAAAGTACACCGAAAAGCACTACGGCTCCGATATAAGCCAATTCGGCTAGAAGGAAAAATGCGAAGCCTCCTACAAAAGTGATTGCAGTGAAGATTATTCCTACATACTCTGCTATCGAGCTGGGCACGTATGAGGATGCTGCAGTATTTACTACCGAAAGCTGCGGCACGCTAAGCAAGGTGTATAATACCAGATTCAGGTAAGGGAGCATAAATAGCTCCATTAGCAATATCGAGATAAGTCCAAAAGCCAGAGTTTTCCTGCTCATGTACTTCCTGAACATAAAGTAAGAGAGCAATCCAAAGCTCAGCACCAAGCCCCAGTCTACCATAAATTTCCACGCAGTCTTATTTTTCCTTGATATTGCGTCTATGAATTGCAGACCGCGTTTGGTGCCCGGCATATAAAGGCCAGGTCCCAGTACCCCAAAACCGTTTGCATTCGCAATGACGGTACCGGTCACAATAAAAATTACCAGGGCAAGGGCTATGCTCAGAAGTTTAGGCCAGGTGCTAAACCAAAGATAATAAATTGCAAAGATAGATGCGACTATGAATAAACCGGTCACCGGCAGCCGCAGCTCGTCCCTGGGTTTTACAGCAGGCGTATTTTTTTGTGCTCCCTTCTTTGCGTTTTTAACCTTAACGTTATTCATGGCCTCACTAAATATTTCTCCAGGAAAACTATTTATACTCGCTTGCACTCCTTTATATTGGGATTGCCAAAAGGGATGGTTTTTATGTACGAGTGCGAAATATGCGGTAAACAGACGTCAGTGCTGAATATAATAGAGCTTGAAGGCGCGCATGTTGCAGTATGCGAGAGATGTGCCACTGGCAAATACGTGATAGATACGATGGGAGATGAAAAGCCGGCAAGAAAGAAATCCGCACAAACTGGCAGCGAGACCGAGGAAGACGAGATAGTTTCAGACTACGGCAACATAATAAGGAAGGCGAGAGAATCAATGAACATGCCTCTTAAGGTGCTCGGCGAGATAATAAATGAAAAGGAGAGTACATTATTCAGGGTTGAGAAGGGCAAGATGCTTCCTGATGCAAAACTCACCAAAAAATTGGAGAAAGAACTGGGAATAAAGCTTACCGCAAAGGCAACAACAGTATCCAATGTAAAAATAGGCCGCAGCGAACCGGTAACTCTGGGGGAAGCGGCAATAAAGAAAGAAAAGAAGCAGTAGGTGCCATGCATTGGCAGTAGATATAAGCAAACTGGTCAGTGATGTAAAGGAGAGAATATCCCTCGATGAGCTGAGAGGGAAAGTAATAGCTATAGATGCCTACAATACCATCTACCAATTCCTCTCAATCATAAGGCAGCCTAACGGCATGCCCCTTACTGATTCGAAGAATCGCGTGACAAGCCATCTTTCAGGCCTTTTCTACAGGACAATAAGCTTACTCGAATACGGTGCGAAGCCTATCTTCGTTTTTGATGGTATGCCTCCTGCGCTTAAGAGGAAGACCATAGAAGCCCGCATAGCCAGGAGGCAGCTTGCGATGGAGGAATGGAAGAAAGCTGTAAAAGAAGGCATGACCGAGGAAGCGCATGCATATGCCATGGCATCAACCCGCATAACCAAGGAGATAGTGGAAGATTCAAAGGAACTGCTTGGATATATGGGCATACCCTGGCTGCAGGCACCTGGCGAGGGCGAGGCAGAAGGCGCATACATGACCCGGTCAGGAGTGGCCTATGCTTCAGCAAGCCAAGACTACGATTCATTCCTATTCGGTGCAGAAGTGGTAATAAGGAATCTAACAATATCCGGAAAGAGGAAATTGCCAAAAAAGAATATCTATGTGGACATCAGTACAGAGCGCATACTCCTGTCCAAGCTACTCGAGAGATACGGGATAAGCAGGAGGCAGCTTATCCTGATGGGCATGCTTATAGGAACAGATTTCAATGAGGGGGTAGATGGCATAGGCCCAATGACCGCCCTCAAAATAGTCAAGGGCAACAGCTCGATAGAGGAAATCACAAAATACGTGGAATCAAAGTACGGCAAGCAGCTTGATGTGGACCCGAAGGAGGTGCTGGAGATTTTTGAAAATCCCGAAATAAAAGAAATAAATAAGGACGAATGCGCTGCGCTGATGAATAGTGCGAAGCCCAGCGAGTCAAAAATAATCAGGTTCATGTGCGACGAGCATGGGTTCTCTCCAGAAAGGATTAAGAAATTTACAGACAAACTAATAGCGCTTAAAGGCTCATCTTCACAGATGAGGATAGATAAATGGATAAAGTGAAATACTATGCAAAAAACCGTCTCAAAGAAAACAAGAAGGATTGGAAAGAAGTACCGCAAAGTCGCTAAGGCATCAAAGCTCAAGAAGGCTCATAGAAGAAGGCTAAAGGCGACAAGAAGGTAAAAGCCTATTCGATATTCCTGAAGAGTTTGTCATTGAATTCATATATGCTTGGTTCATCGCTACTCTTGAGTACGAAATAATCTTTCATCTCCCCAAATGTCTTGAAGGCTCTTGTTCCGTGGTCGAAGTCAAATGCAGTTATCCGGGAATTTGCCTCAGAATAAACAATCACTTTCCTCTCCGATTCATTTGCGATGACAAGTATCTTAGAAGACAGGTCCCCCAGACAAACAAGCATGCTGCATAGTACGCATGCCCTGTCGAATGCATCTCCCGCCCCATTCATGATTGCATCCCGCGGCAGTTGCCAGAACTGTATCGGCATCTCGAGATTGCAGATATTTTTTATTACGTATGAATACGCCTCCCTCTCTGCAGCCTCAATGTTCGTTTCAAATGAATAGGGATTGAAATTACTCTTTATGCCTTCAACCGCAGCCACAATCGAGTTGTCTTCCGGGGTTATCAGGCGCGGAAGTTCCGCCATGTAAACATTCTCATTCTCTTCTATGTATTCCTTATACCTCATTATTATGGTAAGGTACAGGTTGTTGTATTTTTTCAGTTGCTCCAGATAATCCATATTTACATGCTCAGCCCAGGACAATCATTGTCTTGGTGTTAACTATGCCTTCCAGCAAGTCGATCTTGTTAAGCAGCAGGTCTTTGAAATGGGCAGTATCCCTTGCAATTACTTTGATTACCAGATCCGCCTCGCTAGTAGTGATATGGCCTTCCTTTACATAAGGTATCTTAAGCAGCTCTTCAAGCAGCATATCCTGCGTACGGTTCATGCTCTTTAAGAGGTTGATGTCCACGCTTATGAGCACATACGCAGTAACGCCGAATCCTGCTTTTTTCCAGTCTATCTCTCCCTTGTAAAACTTAATTACCTTCTCATTCTCAAGCTTCTTTATCCTAAAGTGCACTGTAGAGAGGGGAGCATTAAGCTTCTTTGCGAGGTTTGTGTACTTTATTACGCCATCATCTATGCTATATATGAGTTCTTCATCAAATTCGTCCATGATTGTATTTTCTCCAATAAATATATAGCCATTTGTATTTATCTTGCATTTATTTTATTCTTTTGCAGGCAAGATATATATACAACCTTCGCCATAATAATAGTGATGCTTTTGGGGCATCTGATTGCATAGAAAAGGATACGGGATTTTGGGTGGACGGACAGGTGGGGAAGCCCTTGGAGAGAGCACCATTGCTCTCTTAAAGGGCTACTTCTTCTTTTAAGATTATGAATGGGGGGCGGTCACTTTATTATATATAATGCTAAAGCCCAGGTGCACAATAGTATTATAAAACCGAAGTTGCAAATATATTAAGCAATCAATAGTTTCAGCAAGTTAGCTTAAAATCAAGAGCAAGGCGGATGCGGATGGAAGAGCAGAGGTATAAAATACTAATATTAGCCACGGGTGGCACTATCGCCGGAGAAAAAGATGCCACAGGCACAATAGTGATAAATCATCGCAACAATGTCATCGAAGGCCTTGTTCAGCGAGTCAAAGACGCATGGAATACTTCAGGAACAAGCTCTAGCAATGTTTCAATATACATAAAACATATTGCCTATAAGGATAGCTCCAACATGTCCCAGAAAGACCGCGAAGAGATAGGAACTGAGACATTCAAGGAGCTGCCGAAGTATGATGCAATAGTTGTGACACACGGAACTGATACAATAGCCGACACGGCCTCTTTCCTCGGAGTAGCATTAAAAACAGATAAGCCTGTGGTGCTTACGGGTTCCATGAAGATAGCAAGCGAGCATGATACTGATGCGGTCAAAAATCTTGCTGACTCAATTACGTTTGCGATAGATGCCAGGGACAATGGGAAATCCGGAGTTTTTGTAGTTTTCCATGGAGACGTTTTAGAAGGAAAATGGACGTATAAGATAAGGCCGGGAGATCTTAACGGCATTAAGAGCTATTTCGGTCCGATAGCTGAAGTCGATAATGGAATAGTTAAGACCTCTGTCGGTTATTATACAGGTACTGCGCAAAAGCAAGAGCGCCCGAAAAGCCAAAAAAGCCTGATTGATCATTCTCAGGAAAGGAAACTAAGCTTCGACACGGGCTACAGTAACAAGGTGGCGCTCATACGCGTGCAGTCATATACCTCTCCAGATGATGTGCTTTCTGCCTCCAAGGGGAAAGACGTTGTTGTAATCCAGGGCCTCGGGGATTTCAATGTTCCACAGGTGCTCCTGCCTGCAGTCAAGAAAGCAATGGAAGACGGGACAATGGTCTTCGTAACTGGTCCTACTAACGAGGCACATGGACAGATCGGCTCTTATGCCGTAGGAATGGAGGCTCTGAAGGCAGGTATAATACCTGCACCAGGCCCGCTCCCATTTGTCATGCAAAATGCCTCTTTTGCCGTCGGTGACGGTGGCAGGAGTCGGGAAGAAGTTCTTGAAAGGTTCATAAGCAATTATCCCGCCCCGCTTGTAAAAGAGCTGAAATCGTACCTCAATCATCCATCAGCAACCAATCCGAGGAGCGCCAACTTGGGCATATTCCTGCATGAGACTGAAAGAAGGAGAGCAATACTGGATGCGTTTGCCTATAGAGTAAGGGGCGTTAAGGAGAGGCTAAGCAGCCGGACTGGCGCACCACAGAAAAATCCAGAGCCCGAGAACCGCCAAAAAAGCAGAGTAGCATAATAAACTTTTCCTTAGAATAATGGTTTTATGGATGCCAACGAGTTTGATAGGCTACTTAAAGTGTGCAGGATAAGCCTAAGCCATGATGAGAAGGGCAGAATAATAAATGACATAGAAGAGATAATAAAATACTTCAACACCCTAAACGAGTTTGAAACCGGCAATACCTCCGAATCATATCATGCTATCCGGATACCAGAAAGGCTACGGCAGGACAAAGTAGAAGCATTCCAGAACATAAACGGCATATTGAAGAATACAAAAACATACCGTTTTTATGTAGTGGGTCCTAAAATATGAGCAGCAGCATAAAAGAGTTTCTGTCAAAGGAAAAGCCAGAGGGGTATTATAAAAAGCTTGTTAATGAACTCTCAGAGGCCAACAAGCAGCTTGGGGCGTTTCTTAACATAAATGAAACAATAAAGAACGGCTTTCCATTCAGTGCCAAGGATAATCTTTGCGTCAGAGATGTAGAGACTAAAGCAGGCTCTGAGATACTTGCTGGTTATATCCCTCCATTCAATGCAACCTGTGTGGAAAGGCTCTCGAACAACAAGTTCTCTTTTCTTGGTAAAACAAGCATGGATGAGTTCGGCTTCGGCAGCTTCGGGCTAAACACCACGTGCGTGGCAAAAAATCCATTCGATACAGCGTATGTTGCAGGAGGCTCAAGCAGCGGTGCAGCGGTAGCTACATCTATCCTGAAATACCATGCCGCACTTGCAGAATCTACCGGAGGCTCAATATCCAACCCCGCTGCGTTTTGCGGAGTAGTTGGCTTCACGCCTACCTACGGCGCAATATCCCGCTATGGGCTTGTCGATTATGCCAATTCCCTTGACAAAATAGGGATAATGGCGCGCAGCGCCGAGGACGTACGCACCGTTTTTGATATAGTGAAGGGGCCTGACAGTTATGATTCTACCTGCGTTGACATGAAGTTCACAAACATAAATAACAAGAAAATATTCCTAATAAAGCAGCTTTTGGATGCAACTGACGAGAAGGTAAGATCAGAGTTTGACAAGCTTGTCTCAAAGATAAGAGAGATGGGCTATTCAGTCGAGGAGAAGAGCCTTGAATTCATAGAAAAAGCCATACCTGCATATTACATAATATCCATGGCTGAAGCATCCACCAATCTTGCGAAGTACAATGGTTACAAGTATGGGTTCAAGAACGAGAACTTCTCTGAGGAATACAACAGATTCTTTACCGAGTCAAGATCCAAATTCGGAGTCGAAGCCAAAAGAAGGGTTGTACTCGGAACGTTTGTCAGAAGCGCCAGTGTGAAAGAGAAATATTACCGCAAGGCATTGAAGGTCAGGTCACTCCTGATACGCGAAATAGGCGAGCTGCTAAAGAACGGCTTTATATTAACGCCGACCATGCCAATTACAACGCCAAAGATAGAAAAAGCCGTCTCACTTACGCCGGTAGAATCGTACAGGATGGATGTACTAACAATACCTCCGAGCATATGTGGTTTTCCCCATGTCTCATTTCCATATTCTTACCCTAACGGCATGCCTCTTGGTGCGCAAATAATATCAAATCATTTTAATGATTACGCGCTACTTGATTTCGTAAACTCGTGGGAAACCTCCTTTAGGTATAAATTCAAGTATAATATAGGTGACATAAGGTAGAGCATAATGAAAATAGGACTGGAAGTTCATGTTGCATTGCCAACTGAGTCAAAGCTATTCTGCAGCTGCAAAGCTTATTCTGAAGAGCCGAACTCGTCAATCTGCCCTATCTGCATGGGCCTCCCAGGGTCAAAGCCAATGCTAAACGAAAAAGCCCTAATGCTAGGGGTGAGCATAGCCAAGGCACTTGGATGCAAGGTGCCGGAAAAGATAAACTTCTCCAGAAAAGTGTATTTTTATCCGGATTTGCCCAAATCGTATCAGATAACGCAAGTAGATGCCCCTGTTGGGCACTCCGGCATACTAGAAGCAGACGGCGTCAGTATAGGGATAAGGAGGATACAGCTCGAAGAAGACCCTGCCAAAATAATACGTGAAGAGGAGTACACGCTCCTGGATTTTAACAGATCCGGAGTTCCGCTTGTTGAGATAGTGACCGAGCCTGACATAAAAAGCGAAGCCACATTAAAGACATTTTTGACTGAGCTCAAAAGCATACTTTATTATCTAGGAGTCGATATAAACAAGGAGTTTAAGGCCGATCTAAACATATCCGTAGCGGAACAGCGGGTAGAGATCAAGAACATAACCGGAACGAAGAACATAATCGATGCTGCAAAATACGAAATAGAAAGGC
>JAJZND010000013.1:0-22163 GCA_021848025.1 Microcaldota archaeon
AGGTCACAAGGTTTATTACAAATATGATGCTGGCAAGACGACCAATACGCTCATTATATCACCTCCACAGTAGATCTAAGGCCCGCGCAAGCGGGCCTTCTCTTCCTTTCCAATGGGCGTCTTTTTTTATCAGCAGTCAGTGATAAAAACTTTTCATGAGTAGTTTATTTATGGACAATGTTTTTGTGCTATCCCATGCAAGCGATATCGATGGAATCGCCAGCGCTGCTCTGATAAAGATAAGATTTGAGGTACCGCTGAAGAACATCTATTTCTCCACCTATTCGGAAGATGGATTGAAGTATGCAAAGGAGCATATGCAGACAAATGAAGTAAAAGAACCTGTGCTCTTCATAACAGACATGGGTATCAATGAAAAGCTCGCTACTCTTTTTAAGGAGATATTGGAAAAATTCAGTGCTGAAAACGGGATGGTAATCTGGCTGGATCACCATATATGGTCCGATAAAGACATACGCGAAATTGCTGGAAAGTGCGATATTGCCATAGTGGGAGAGAATCCAAAGTACTGCGCTACAGAAATAACCAGGAAGTTCCTTGGCCTTCAAGACAGGTTTACCGAAAAACTGACAGGAATAGTACATTATTCTGACTTCAACATCACACCTAAAGACAAGGAGAAATACAATTTAATAGGGACATATGCCCTCGCTATAACATATTACAATACGTTTGATTCATGGAGCGAGAGGATAGGCAGACTAAGAAAGATTACCGCAATGCTTGCATCAGGAAGGCTTGCAAATGCTGCCATTAAGCGCGACAGGAAGATATTCGAGAGGCAGAACAATGCAAGGATAAAGGCGATGCTCAAGAGCCTGCATTATCTCGGAAGCTCTGCCGCCCTTGGATTTGCCGAGGATATACAGTCTACGCAAGCCTGCGCCGCAATAATGAAGGCAGGCAGGCGTGATGTAGGCATATACGTGAATACAAAAAGGGGCAAGGGAAGCATAAGGAGCGTGAAGCAGGACATTTCGGTGCTTGCAAGGAAACTTGGTGGCAATGGACACCCGCACGCTGCAGGTTTTCAGGTAGACACAAGGAAGTTTGACCTTGAAAGTGAGAAAGGAAGAGAGAAGCTTCTAAAATTTATCGAAATGAAGCTGAAGAAGTGAAGGCATCAGGCTGTCAGAGCAGCGTACCGTATCCTGCAAGCCTCCATCTCTGCCCGTAATTCCTGAGCACTGATATCTTAGATTTCGGCTCTATGCATGCTTCATGGTTAAGGGTTATTCCAAGCTTGTTCCGCTTTATGGTCTGCACATATCCTACGACAGTTCCAGTGCCTATGCCAAGTATCAACGGCTCGTTTGCCCTGAAGCCCTGCTTTGGCAGGTCAGTTCTGTTTAGGGAGACGTAATTTAAAGTTATGTTACTCTCTGTTTCAGGCAGCTTGCCGGCTTTCCCTACAATCTGGCCTACAAGACCGTCTGCCTTTGTGAACGATGGATCTGTTTCAGTGCCTATCGCTACCAAGCCTCCGGGAATGGCCTCTTCCAGCCTTAACGAGCCTGCAGAGAGGCTCTCTATCTTTGTGAATATAGGCTCGTACTGCTCTCTCTTGCCTTTTTCCCTTGACGTATTTATGCCCGGCCTTATTTCTATTTCGTCGCCTACCTTGAACTTGCCTTTTATTATAGAGCCGCCAACGACCCCGCCAACTAGCTTCTCGATAGGAGTGCCAGGTTTGTTTACATCGAATGATCTGGCTACGTACATTATAGGGTCGGCATTCAGGTCTTTCTTAGGCACCTCTATGCCAGCTATTTCAGCGAGCAACGCATCTATGTTTATGCCTTTGTTGGCCATAACCGGAACTATCTTGGCATTCTCTATAATGCTGCCTTTAAGGAATGCTTTTATCTGCTCATAGCTCTTCTGCGCCTGCTCCCTGCCCACAACGTCTATCTTTGTCTGGACCACTATCACTTTGCTTATTCCAAGCGCGTTTATTATCATCAGATGCTCGCGCGTCTGCGGCATAGGCACAGGCTCTGACGCTGCGATAACAAACAGCGCGGCATCTATTATGCTTGAACCGGCTATTGCAGTTGCCATCAGTGTCTCGTGCCCTGGCGCATCAAGCAGGGAAATTCTCCTTACTGGTTCGGGATTTGAACCGTCCGGGCAGACATCTGCAATAGTATAGACTGCAGAATCGCCAGTGCCGCACCTGCTTATCAAAGTATCAGCATATCCGAGCTTTATTGTCATGCTCCTCTTGACGCTCTCGCTGTGAATGTCTGTCCACTGGTGCGTAAGCGCATATGTGAGCGTAGTTTTGCCGTGGTCGACATGCCCAAGCGTGCCTATATTCAATTCGCTCTGTTTGATCATACACTCATTTACCTTTTCTAATATACTCCAATACTGTTGCCCTAGTGAAGCTGTCAAGCTTGAGCTTAAGCGCAGCCCAGGGCTTCATCCAGACGTATCCCTGTATTTCATCTCCATCTATCTTTACTTTATTGCTCTTGGCTAAACAGAGAATGTCAAGAAATATATAATGCCTCTTTTTATAAAACCCTTTCGGATATATTGCTTCGTGCACTCTTAGGAGCTTAATGGGCTTCAAATCGATTCCCACCTCTTCTTTAGCTTCCCTCACCACTGCAGTATTTGCATCCTCTCCAAGCTCTATATGCCCCCCTGGCACTGTAAGCACTCCGGGCCATTTATAGGATCTCACGAAAAGCATCTCGCCTTTTCCATTCAATATAAAAGCGCCAACCGTAGGCTCGGGATATCTCTGATCCATAAATAAGTTATTCGAGTTGAATGGCTAAATTACTTTTGGTGATGGAGCCAGAAGAAATGTCAGTATTCTTCCCAGTTTATTATCTTATAGTTCGCTTTGAAGTTCAGGTTTCTGATAGGCATATGGCCCTTAACCACTTCTTTTATACGCGCAGAGAGGACCTGAGGTGCGTCGTCCTTGAAAATATTTTCGTAAGTTACTTTAAAGTCATCCGGATTTTCCACTGAAGTAAGAATGAAGGTGCGATAGCTGCCGCTTATTGGAGCCACTATGTGAAACTTATTCAGAATCATGAGCTTATCCTCTTCTTGCATTATATATTCACGCGCCTTCTTCATCCTGCTCTCCAGCCTCTCTCTGAATTTATATTTTACGAAAAATGCATTTGCACTATCTGCACATGCTTTGGATGCTATGGTCGTGAACTTTTTTATTATTCCCGTTTCTTTTATCTTTTGGAAGCGATATCGCGCCTTGTCGTGCGTTATGCCGAGCTTTGCGGCGATATCGCTGTAATCTGCCCTTGAGTTTGAATTCAGTATAAGCAAAATTTTCTTGTCTATTTCATCAAGTCCGAATCTAGTGAGATCTATTCTTTCAAGTGATTCTGACAGCATAGGTATAAAGCCAATATGTGATGTTACAATCTGTGAAGGATCTATTACTGGTTCGTACTCTGCGAGTTTTCTGGATATGCTGGTCTCCCATTTCATATACTCCGGACCTGATGATGCGAAAACTATGAAAAGCAGTTTGAAATCGCCTTCGGTGATAGCCACAAATTGTATTCTGTCATCATCTTTAAAGGCTTGCTTTATTTTATGCGTATTCGTAATGCCTTCAAATTTTGCGAGAATAACGTGGTTCTGTGTCAGGCCTAGAACCTCGCTATCAAACTCTAGCGTATAGATAAGGCCAAATGTTCTTTCTAATGCCTTTAGGTTGTTGAGAGCCGTATTCCTTGAGCATTTTGCCTCCTTTGCTAATTCCGTAATGCTTGTTCTTGAATTCTCACTTATTGCCCTCATTATGGATTTCTTAGTATAACTATATTCCATAATACATCAAATCGGATTTATCATTCTACGCAAGAAATGCTTAAATTATTTCTAAAAAATACTTGTATAAAAATACTTATTTACTATACAGAATAGGGTATTGCGTGACTGGAATAAGGGGAAAAGCCCTTGCATTTCTCTCGTTGAATATACTTGGAGTAAGTATATGGCCAATAGTTTTAAAAGTGGGTGGAGAATCATTTAACGCTCTGGCTTTTCTATTCTTCGGATTTCTCTGTGCTTCCCTTGTATCATTTTTACTTTTGTTGTACCTAAAAGACTTTGAAAAATTCAGAGTAATGCTGCAAAATAGAAAGGATACTGCGATTCTCGTCATTGGAGGGTTGCTCACCTATGCCTTGCCTGCAATTTTGATTACTGTAAGTACAGTATACACATCTGCTAGCCTTGCAAGTGTGATTTTCAGAAGTTGGGTATTTTTTGCAATAATCTTTACCCCATTAATACTTAAGGTAAAAGTGACTAAGTATCAAGTATTGTCTGTTAGTATAGGATTCATCGCTCTTTATTACGCTCTTACCGGAGGCTACTTATTCAGGATAGGCAACGCAAATGCAATTTATACTGCGGCTCTTATCTTCTCTGCAGTCTCTGCAGCACTAGGCACGCTCTTAATAAAAAGCAGGAGTGCAGCTCCGATGGCGCAGATGCTGCTCTTTGATATCTCGGCAACGGCGTTTTTTGGGCTTCTTCTTATATCCGCCTTTATTTTGCATTATAGAATATTTATCAACTTCGATCTCACTACAGGGATACTGATCCTTTTCATTGGAACTATATCTTATTCCATAGGCTCTTTCTTTTACCTTTATGCGCTGAGGGTTTTTGATCCTATCTTTGTAGGAAACATTTCTCTTCTAGCTCCAATACTTACTTTCTTCTTTGCTGCTGCATTGATACATGAAGTTATATATCCATATTACCTTATCTCTTTCGCAATAATAGTTATTGGAATTTTTATCAATCAATCTTCCGTATTTAATGCGAATAAAAGAGTGGAAAATAAAAAGTGGTACAAATTACCACCAATCTATGACATAACAAATGTATTTGTAGATAATAAAGAGCCAGCTATCTATGCATCACTAAGTGGTGGAAACCGGGTCATTGCGACGTGCGGCGAGATTGCTAAAAGGTATAAGCTACTTCCACAGGAAAAGAAGAAAACAATGGAAAGGATACATCAATGCATCCTCTTTACAATAGACAATCCATATCCTGGCGTCTCTGTAGAAGAACTAAATTTAATAAGAAGCTTGCTTAAGAATGAAGAAAAAGAGATATTTATAGGTATTGGAAATCCTGAAAAGATAGAAAATCTGATAAATGAAATGCGATCTGAAACCAAGGAGTTGTAAAATTAAGCAAAATACGCAGTAATAGACTAATTTTTACTATAAAACTACACTCTCTTTATAATAGAAGAGAGAGTATACTACTTAAGGGTTTGGGATATGATGGATCTGAATGAGAATAGAAGGTATGCTTATCCTCGGCTAGTACGTGCATCCTTTGCGACGCTGGTCCCACCACCACGCTGCCATCTGCCCAAACTCCATATGCTTACTGGTGATATGATGGGTAGAATAATGGGGAAAATATTAAGAGAGAACAGGAAGAATGAGAATGCGTGCATGGAAAAGGATTACGAAAACAGGCCTGTGAAGTTTGTTATGGAAAGGAAGAATGTCTGGAGGGTAGTCTGGGCGGACTAATCCCGTTGTTGCTTAAATAAAAAGCGGGTAGGGATGAAAGAGAACAAAAATGGGTTAGCGAAGCGAAGGCGCATAAAGGCAGGCAAAATGCGCATTGACTGCAGCTTCTTCTTTGTGAGCCCTAGGTCAAGTTCAAAAGTGCGCGTAGTTGCGCAGAGGCTTGTATCAATGCACCACGTAAAAGAGTTTCACATAACTGGAAGCGAGTACGGTTTCATCGTAAAGTCTGCACTTCTCGATTACGAAAAGCAGCAGGAACTTGGCAGAATAATAGAGAAGGCTGCAAAAGGGACCTCAAAGTCGTTGATAAGCCACTGCGAAGTCAGCGGGTAATGCTCCGATATTGGAGTGGGAAATATGGCCCGGGCATCTTGCCCCACCGCCCGGGTTTCCCATTGTCTATTGATAAATTTTATGCTTCTTTTTAAAATTAAACTATATGTGATAATAGAGACATTTCATCGACTCTATGTGAAACTCTAGATTTATTAATAAACGCTTACAAAGGCTTAATTGAAAATTATGGTGGATGAATGATACAGCGCCTGGCAGTATCTCCGATATATCTGAGGATAGCTACTGCTTTCCAAGTTGATAAGCAAACAAGGAAAAGATTTGAAGATGAAATAGGAAGTGGAAGCATAAAGATTGTTGCAGAGAAAGAGTCTAAATTTAGCATTTACGCGTATGGAGATAATGTAACAGGGGAAGAGCACATAGCGATTGTGAAGAGCATAGACAATGGGCTTGATGTGCCTGTTCGCGTACATTCTTCATGCATCACTGCAGAAGTGTTTCATGCCTCAAACTGTGATTGCCGCGAACAGCTGGACACTGCCCTGGAGCTGATAGAAAAGGAAGGACGCGGTGCAGTGCTATGGTTGCACCAGGAAGGCAGGGGAAATGGCCTTGCCGCTAAGATTAAGCAGCTTGATATAATGCTTAGCGATGGGCTGGATACAGTATCAGCATTCGAAAAAGCAGGCTATCCTGCAGATAGGAGGGATTACTCTGTTGCTGCAGACATACTGCGTGACTTGGGGATTCGCAGCATAAGGTTAATAACAAATAATCCAGATAAGCTAAAACAGCTTTCCGAGCTAGGTATAGAAGTGACAGGCAGGATTCCTTGCGAAATTTCCCCTGCAAATGAAGTTGTAAAAAAGGACCTGAAAGCCAGGAAGGAGAAATTAGGCCACTTCCTAAAAGGGATATGATAATAAATGCCTTATTATGGGATTTTCAGTTTATGTATGCTGGAAGCGGTAACCTCAGGGAATGCATTTAAAGACAATTGAAGGATGGCAGACCATACTTTTGGGTTGCCCAGCGGCCTCTTTTCATTCTGCAGGCTTTTCCTTCGGCTTAAATAGCTCCTCTGCGCTCTTCTGCCCGTACTCCGTTATTACAGTGTTTATCTGCACAGTATCCGCGCTTATGGTGTTACCCCTTACGAGCTTCTTTGCACGGTAGCCTTTTGACCTTACCCTCATGCCTGTGCCGAACCTTAGCAGGGATCTTGACTTGCCTATTCCATCTATCTCGCTTCTTGATGGTGATCCCGAGCTGTCGCTCATTCCGGTTATCTTGAGTTTGAAGCCGTCGAGGCCTGCAGGCGAACCATCAATAACGTCGCCTATCTTGCTGCCGATAAGCCTTGCCTCTGCTTCTTTCTGCACTTCAAGCTGCGAAGTTTTCCCTAGTTTCGGATCTGAAAATACTATTTGCATCAAATTCACCAATTATCTATACATATTCTCGGGTTCATCCTTGAATCGCTTTATCCTTTCCGTAACTTCCTTCGGTATTGCAGGTTTTACCTCCCTTAGCGCCTTCTCGAAATCAGCATTTGTTACTGCGTCGTGCTTCGCCCTTATCGCATTCATGCCGGCTTCCCTGCATATGTTCTCTATCTCTGCTCCGGTATAGTTTTCGGTCAGGCTTGCAAGGTCCTCCAGGACAACCGTCTTGTCGAGCGGCATCCTGCGCGTATGGACTTTGAAGATGAGTAACCTGGCCTCCTGATTAGGCATCGGTATGTCTATAATCTTGTCAAACCTTCCCGGCCTGAGAAGCGCAGGGTCTATATCTTCAGGCCTGTTTGTGGCAGCCAGCACTATCACGTTCTTGAGTTCCTGCAGACCGTCCATCTCTGTAAGGAGCGTATCCACGACCCTCTCTGAAACACGCGAGTCGCTGTCAAATCCTTCGCGTGATTTTGCAATTGCATCTATCTCGTCTATGAAGACTATGCATGGCGAAGCCTGCCTTGCTTTTCTGAAGATCTCGCGTACTGTCTTCTCGCTCTCGCCTACGTACTTGCTCAGCACCTCAGGCCCTTTTATAGATATGAAGTTTGCTTCGCGTTCAGTGGCTACTGCCTTTGCAAGAAGTGTTTTGCCTGTGCCTGGAGGGCCTACCAGAAGAATGCCCTTTATCGCCCTTATGCCCATCTTCTCGAATACTTCCGGCTGCTTTAGCGGCAATTCGACAGCCTCACGCAGCTCATCCTTGGCCTTCTCGAGCGCGCCTATGTCTGACCAGTGCACGTTAGGTCTCTCGACGAAGACTTCGCGCAGTGCGCTGGGCTGTATGTTCCTGAGTGCATCCATGAAGTTCTCGCGAACCACTTTAAGGTTTATCAGTATCTCTGAAGGTATGGACTGTTTGTCTGCTATCTTAGGGAGCAGAGAACGCAACGTTGACATCGCAGCCTCTCTTACAAGAGCGTTAAGGTCAGCTCCAGTATATCCGTGGGTTATGTCTGAAAGCTCATCGATGCTCACGTCCTTGCCAAGAGGCATGTTTCGCGTGTGTATCTGCAATATTTCCTTTCTTGCATTTCTGTTAGGCACACCTATCTCTATTTCCCTGTCAAATCGGCCTGGCCTTCTTAAGGCAGGATCAATAGCTTCTGGCCTGTTGGTAGCTGCAAGAATTATAACCTGGCCTCTAGGAGGCATTCCGTCCATGAGCGTTAGCAGCTGCGAAACCATCCTTCGCTCTACCTCATTTGTGGCTTCCTCACGCTTTGGCGCTATCGCATCTATCTCGTCCATGAAGATTACTGTAGGCGCCTTCTCATTTGCATTCTTGAAAATCTCCCTTAGTTTTTCCTCGCTCTCGCCTACGAATTTGCTCACAAGCTCAGGACCTGAGATTGAAATAAAATTGGCATCGCTTTCATTGGCAACAGCCTTTGCAAGAAGTGTTTTTCCTGTGCCTGGAGGCCCATAAAGGAGCACGCCTTTGGGTGGCTCAATTCCGAGGCGCTCGAAGAGTTCCGGATATCTTATCGGAAGTTCTACCATCTCCCTTATCTTCTGCTTGGCATCATCAAGGCCCCCAATATCTTCATAATGGACATCTGCTATCTTTACCAGCGATTCTGAGACAGGCTCTTCCTTGACCGTAAGGTTGGTAAGGTTTGTAACGCGCACTATTCCATGCGGAGCAACCTGAACTACAAGGAAATTGAAGACCAGGCCGAACATAGGTATTGGGATGGAATCGCCTTTTGTCAGCGGTCTGCCCTCAAGCCTTCGCTTCGCATACTCTGAAAAATCAGGGGAGAGCGGAGGGCGCTGGCTTGGAGGCGGCGCTATTACCACGCGTTCCGCATCCTTTACCTCGGCTTTTGAGATAAAGACTTTGTCTCCTATCCCGACTCCAAGATTCTGGCGCAGATATCCGTCTATCCTTACAAAACTCAGGCCCTCGTCGCTTGGATGGGACTGGAAGACTATAGCTGCAGAAGATTTTATCTTTCCCTTTATCTCTATTATGTCTCCTGAAGTGACATTGAGCAGTTTGCGCGATTTTGAATCTATTCTAGCTATGCTTCGTCCTGAATCCGTTACCAGAGCATCAGCAACAGTAAGCTCTATTGAATTGGTAGCCATTAATATCACCGGTTAGTAAATACCCTCTCATTTAATCTGCTTATTAAACTTATATATACCTTGTGCATTGGCAGCATGGGTGATCTTCCATGTCAATGAAATTTTGCTTCCCAACCTTTTGAAATGCCGCTTTTTATTTGCTGCACTTTCCATTGCTTCCAGAGAAATAGCATTCTACAGTTTAGAAAATCAGATGCAATTAGTAGTTTCATGGATTTGGAATTAGATGATTGAACGGATCTGTTATGCCTTTGGCAGCTTATTCATCTTTTAGCAGGCAGCATTGCGGCCTTTACATGAACGCCTAGCTCATATCTCCATTTTATCAGGTTTTCGAGGTTGTCTCCTTCCATTTCAATGCCTTTGATTAACGCTGCCTTAAGCGCCCTGTTTGCTGCTGTTATTACCATCTCACCAAGCAGTTCCTTTTTTGCTGCACTTGGCTCATCTGCAATGGCCTCTTTGAACAGCATTGCAGCTTCGACATAGCGCGACATGGCAACACCTACGAGCTCTTTCCTGATATTGCCGTTATTGCGCAGGACAGGCGCAGGTATTGTAAATGACGCCTTCATCACTGCTTTAGCAGATCCCATTACCAGATAGCCCCTTGTTTCAGTATTATTATCCGCTTTCATGGAATCGGCGTACTTGGAAGCGCTAACATCCAGTAGGGTGTAATAGGTAGCATCTCTTTCAGCCTGAATTCTGGAGTTTATTTGCCTGCGGGTAATTCTCTCTGCTCTATTCATATATCGGCTTATTGTTTTTTCCTGATATTTATAGCTTTACTGCTCGCCTGCTCTTACCCCTGGGCCATGTGCATTGACGCGATACTTTGAGCTATAAAACGCGTAAAAATGATGATTTGATGAGGAGCTGCTCCGGCTGTCTCACGCAGAGCTTCATTCCGCTTTCGCGCATATTGGCTTTATCTTCAGCTGCGGCATAATCTGCTAAATATTAAATACCTTTCGATGTATAATCATATCTGGAAGGCTAGTTCTAGCTCTCTTTATACTTTAGTAAGGCGTTTATATGGGAAAGTTTCCAATGGCAGATGAGTCGCTCCTCAGGGTAGCGGTGTGCAGGAAGTGCAAGGCTAGGAACAAACTTGGAGCTGAGAAGTGCCGGAAATGCGGTTCGAGATTCCTGAGACCCAAGAGGAAGGAGAGCAGGGTCAAGAAGTAGGCTTGATTTTTAAACTGTGGTTATATGGCAGAGTTGTCACCGATTGAAAATATAGTAGTGCAGGCTATGAAGGACATAGGCGCTACGAGCGAGGAGAAGAAGAAGACAGCGGACGATATTGCAAAGAAGTGCAACAGGCCCAAGAGCATGGTAAATAATGCGCTTGTTAGCCTGATGCAGAAGAGCGTAGTCAAGCGCGTTGCAAGAGAGAAGGCATCAGGATACTACGTAATAGCTGGTGCCTAGGTACATCTCATGGCTGGGAACGAGGCCGACTCGATAGAGTTCATTGCAGACTGCAGCGGCTGGTTCGTGAAGTACTCCAAGGAAATAAGCAATAGCACTAAGCCTGTTGAAGTGTCAAGATTCCTTGCAGAGATAAGGAGAAGCCTGGATGTCAGGGCATTCGCTTTTTTCGACATAGACTTTGACGTGCTGAATAGCGCAGCCTCAAGAATCGTTGCAGGCGCGAAAGGCCTGAACGCCCTCGTTAATGTCTACAAAAAGGTTAGCGCAGGCGAGGGGAAAGAGGCTGTAGAGAAAGCTGTAAAGGGAAATGAACTTATGAAGCCCTTCGCGAATGCATATCTGTTCAGAAGGGCGCTTGATGAGCTCGGGGTTGACTACTCCCTGCATCCAGATAAGGACGAGATATTTGGAAACTGTGGCGACGAAGCAAAAGAAGCTGATCCTCCAAGATACATCTCCTCGAAGATGCATTGGGAAGAATCGAAAACGCCTTTGAACGTTATCTCATTCCTTGCCAAGTACGGGAAGTGGATCTCGATAAAGAAGATGAACGTGAGGAAAGATACAAAGCCGGAAGAGATTGCGGCACATCTTGCCTCAATACTGTTGACTGTTGATAAAAAGATGTTCGAATATACAGGCATTGACATGAATATGCTTGATGCTTATGTTGCATCCTTGGGAAAGATGAGGAAGAGCGCGGCTAATCTGGAGAAACTTGTCAGTATACTTAATTCTGGGGAGGCGAGGGCGAAGATAAAGGATGCAAGCAGGAATGGCGCTGGTCTGGAAGAGGTGTCAAGGATATATCTTTTCAGGCAGCTGCTTGGCGCCATGAAGCTTAATTTTGACCTGAATGCGGATGAGCTTACTTCAGTGTACCCAAATCTGAAGATTCCTATGCCGCCAGGCAGGAAGCCCAAGAAATAGTGCTTGCATGAGTAATGAAGGGCAACTATCAATTGGAAAAATACTCATTCTTGTCAGGCACGGAGAGAGTGTTGCAAATGTTTCAGGCATACTCAGCTCAGGACTTGACCGTTATCCTCTGACAAATGAAGGCAGGGAGCAGGCAGAGAGAACCGCAGCCAAAATTGAAAATATTGAGATTGATAATTTTTATACCAGCCCAGTCCTCCGGGCATTGGAAACCTCTGAGATAATATCAGAACACATAGGCATCAGGCCCGAGGTGAGCCCGCTTCTTGTGGAGAGAAACTTTGGCAAGCTGGAGGAATGGAACTTTGGCACAAGAGCAGCGCTTGAAAGGCAGAGTATTGTGCAGATAGAGAACAATTATCCTGACATGGAGCCGTGGAAAGGCATAGAAGCGAGAATGGAAAAGTTCGTTAAAGGCACTAAGGAAGGGATAAGCTTGGCAGTAACCCATATGGATCCCATAAAGGCTTTGCTGAGCGTGATACTTGAAAGGGATGAAGCTGAGATGCGCGGGGTCAACCCGGGAAACGCCTCGATAACTGCAATAGATTTGAGAAGGAAAGGTTTTGACAGCGTGCTTTGCATAGGCAGCCATTTTCTTCCGGAGGCTCTTCTCAAGGATAGCGTTAAATAGGTAAGCGCGTTATCATTAATCAGGTTTTCTTATTTTATCGGGGGAGTTAGGCTAGTCTGGCAGGCTTTCAGCCTTGGGCGCTGAAGACTCGTGTTCAAATCACGAACTCCCCGATTCTTTTTGGAATTTTATAGGTATCGGAAATTTTAAACTCTTTTATGCCCTAATGCTTGAAAGCAAATCACGGAAGAACTTCGTGTCACGATTTGAAGCATAAGGCTAGCGGATTTTGAATGTCGTGCAAGAAGGATAAGAAGAGGGATATTTTAGTAGCCAATGCGTTAGTATTATCTGATTTGTGGATTAGAATATTAGGAATATATTGAATTTACCCTTGGATTGATTTTTAACTGTTTAATAGACGGAAATTTGATGGCATGGTTTTGTTCTCTGGATATTTAGTGTTTCCAGCTGCATTAGCATCTCTGGCAAGCGGAGGCGTATATATATACGCAATGTTGAAAGGGAGCGCCAAACCAAACAGGATAACATGGCTGATGTGGACCGTAGCCCCTTTAATTGCGTCTGCAGCTGAAATTTCAAGCAATGTAGGGCTGGCAGCCATACCTGTTTTCATAAACGGATTTACGCCTTTGCTCATATTTTTGTCATCTTTTGCAGTAAAAAATGGTTACTGGAAGGTAAGAAAATCGGATTATGCCTTTGGCTTATTATCCGCAGCTGCACTTCTACTTTGGTATATCACAAAAACACCGGACATAGCAATATTATTCTCTATCGCTGCTGACGGGCTGGCAGGAATGCCAACAATCATTAAAGCGTGGCGAAACCCTGAAACGGAGTCAGTTTGGATATATGCATCAGGAACCTTCTCCGCAGTAGCTGCTTATACTGCAATCAATGCGTGGACTTTTTCGGCTTATGCGTTTCCAACATATCTTCTTATTTTAAATTTGATAATCACATTTACTGTCAAACGTGGAAAGGCCTCCAAATGATGTATCTATTTTAAAGAACGACTGCCAGTTCGCCACAATGTGACTCTGATGTGGTTATACTGATACATATAGGAAATCCTATAGATTTAAATATTTGCAGTTTACAATATATATGATGTCCTATATTAGTGGGCTGGTGAATTTATGGCATTTGAAGAATTTGAAAACAAGATAACAAGATCAGTAGAAGAGCTGTATGAGAGCGTTGTTACTATAAGGAGCATCAGGACGCAGAGGGAGCGTCCATTCAGAAGTACGCCGATTCATGGAGCTGGATCAGGAGTTATAGTGGATTCTAAAGGATACGTAGTTACAAATTATCATGTTGTTGGAGGGGCAGGAAGAGTCGACGTTGTAACTAAGGACGGAAAGGTGTATCCTGGAAATATTGTAGGAGTAGACCAGGAAACGGATGTAGCTCTGATAAAGATAGATGGAGAAGGCTTGTGTGCAGCAAAGCTGGGCGATTCAGAAAAGCTGAAAGTAGGTCAGTTTGCGCTCGCCATTGGAAATTCGCTCGACATGCCGGGTGGCGCAACAGTTTCCGTAGGTGTGGTAAGCGCACTGGGTAGGCCACTCCCATGGGCTGATTTCATCTTTGAAGGGCTGATTCAGACCGATGCGGCGATAAATCCAGGCAATAGCGGAGGACCACTCGCAGACTCAGAAGGGAATGTAATAGGTATTAATACAGCTATGGTGCCGTTTGCACAGGGAGTGGGCTTTGCAATACCCATAAATACAGTAAGATGGGTAATAGACCAGATCTCAAAGGATGGCAGGGTTATAAGGCCGGCGCTCGGCATTTCTGTACTAAACATGAATCGTGCGCTTGCCTTAAGATTCGGCGTTCCTGCAGAATCAGGAGTGATAGTTGCAGATGTACTCCAAGAAGGGCCTGCAGATACCTCTGGATTGAGGCCAGGAGATATAATACACAGTATAGGAGGATATGAAATAAAGGATATAAAAGGGCTCCTTATTGCTCTTTCAAAAATAATTATACAAATAGGCGTAAATGTAGAATTCTTCAGGAACGGCAGGAGAATGGAAGCACGGATAAAACCAGTGGAAAGGTCTATAGAGAACTGATAAGCGGAGTAGGCAGAGCAGTGTGAAGAAGCACCTAGTCAATAATTAGGAGCACTTGCAGCATTAGAATATTTTAGTATTGTAAAGATCCTGCCCGCAAGATAACAGTATAAAGCGGGGACTTTTATCTGGGCAATTCCCCCTCAGGCATCGCCTTCCTATTCTGCATTTTTGTGATCTTTCCTCGCGCTATTTCAGGCTAACTGATGTTTTTATGCTGCGCACTGTTTGCCGCATGAAATGGCGTGTTTTATAAAGATGCATTACCAATATTTACTGTGGTTTAATGGCAAAACTTTATAGATGCTTAAACTGCGGAGATGCAGTAAGCGGGAGGGCCTTCTATTGCGACGGGTGCAGCGGATACGTCTGTACCAATTGCGTAGTATCGCAAGACGGTGCTGAATACACATGCCCAAACTGCGGAAGCAGTGTTCAGCAAATGGTCGTGCAGAGCTGACTTAAAATTTATATGACAGAATAGGTTATGTGGGCTTGCCATCTTTATCCCTTATCGATGTAACCATGAAACACATAGATCCGCATGTCCATTGCAGGGACTGGGAGCAGTCGTATAAGGCAACTATAAAGTCGGTTACTGAAACCGCAAGGAGCCAGGGGATAGTGGCATTTGTGGATATGCCCAATACAAGCCCGAGCATAACCAACGGAGAGCTTGTAAAGCGCAGGCTCGATACAGCCAGGCAGGAGGGCTGTCTTGAGGGCTACTACCTTTACATAGGCGCTACTAACGACCCAAGTCAGCTAAAAGAGGCGGCAAGAATAGCGGAAACTAATCCAAGAGTAGCTGGAATCAAGATGTTTGCCGGCAGGTCTACAGGGAACCTTGCCATTACAGGAGAAAAGGCACAGCAGCAGGTGTATCAGGTTCTCTCTGATGCAGGATATGAAGGAGTACTTGCAGTCCACTGTGAGAAAGAAGACCTGTTCAAGCCTGAGCTTTGGGATCCCTCTAAGCCATATACATGGAATCTCGCAAGGCCTCCAGAAGCGGAGGTGGAATCAGTAAGGGATCAGATAAGATTTGCAGCTGAATCAGGGATAGGCGCACATCTGCATATTCTTCACGTAACCGTGCCTGAAGCAGTAGGGTTGATAAGCGATGCACGCAGCACTATGAAGATAAGCTGCGGGGTTACGCCGCACCACCTTACCATTTCCACAGATAAGATGCAGGACGCTTCTGGGCTTGCATACAAAGTAAATCCACCTATAAGGGAACCAGGATATGGTGAAGAGCTTGTCAGATTACTCAGGGAAGGGAAAATAGATTGGATTGAAACCGATCATGCACCGCATGCACCTGCTGAGAAGGCGTATGACCCTTCCAAACCCTCAACCCATTATATGTCTGGAATTCCAAGTATGGACTTCTATTCATTATTTCTAAAAGGCCTTTCAGAGCAAGGATTCACATATGACAAGATAGAACGGCTCACCTATTACAACATTAAAAATGTGATAAAGAAGATAACCGAGTAGGGAAGGATTGGTCTTATGAAAATATTAATAACTAAGATGCATGGGCTTGGAAATAGCTACCTTATAATAGAAGACTTGGAGAGATCGCTTGAACAGTATTATCCGAGGTTGTCTAAGAAACTCTCCAGCAAAGAGTATGGTATCGGCTCAGATGGTATGCTTGTGGTAAACAATAGCAAAAGCAAAATTGCAAAGTACAGGATGCGAGTCTTTAATCCGGACGGAAGCGAAGCCGAGATGTCAGGAAATGGGGCCAGGATCTTTGGAAGCTATCTCTACAGGAAGAGGCTCGTAGGGGATATGTGCACAATAGAAGCAGGAGGCAGCAACGGCGGCAGGCTGCTAAGCGTAGAAATAGGGAATGAGAAGTATGTAGGCGTTGACGTAGGCGAAGCAAGACTGCTGGGTGAACTGGCCGTATCGGCCGGAAAGCGCAGACTGAAAGGAAGCATAGTCGACGTAGGGAACCCGCATTTTGTGGTATTTGAAAGAAATGAAAGGAGCGCATTTGATGATGCACTAAAGTATGGCAGATTGATAGAGACAAACAAAGCATTTGCACCTGCAGGCACAAATGCAGAATTTGTTTTTGTGTCAGGAAGGCATAACATCTCTATGGGAGTGTGGGAACGCGGAGTTGGCGTAACTTCCTCTTGCGGAAGTGGAGCATGCGCAGCAGCATATGCTGCCGTCAAAAAGAATTTGGTGGAGAATCCCGTTCAAGTCAAAGTTGCCGGAGGCACTCTTGTAGTAAGAGCCGGTGAGAAAAAGGCTTTCCTCTCAGGTCCAGTAGAATACATTACTGAATGCAAAATAGATACAGAGGATATACTTCCGCAGAGGATGTAAGTCCCTTATGGCATTGGCGCATGTCGCTTTTTCATCGACTTATATTCTTCGTATTGATCAGCGTATATTATGTGCCAGGTATTCCTGCCCTCCTTTACAAATATACATGGCTTATCTTCGTTCTCCATAATCACAACCTGCCATAACATTATATTCTGCATTAAACAGGAAAAGGTAAAGCTGAAGCCTTATAGGATTGGGGTGGCGGTGAAAGAATAGGGTGGGTAGGGATGATAGCAGCATAATATCCTTCCACGCCATACCAAAACCCAGTATATATCTCTCTTTTACAATTTATATACTGTTTGAAAATTTGCAATTAGTTTGACAAAATATGTTATCTTGTAAATTCATCCCCTCTGAAAAGTTTCTTCTCCAAAATCAGCAACCCATGCAACCTTATTGTACTCCTTGCGTATGTCAACATTCCTTATCGGGATCCTGCCAAGAAGCACCTCGCTTACCTCGGCATAATCGATCTTTATGCCGTTCTTCGCAAACAGCCTTTTATGATATCGGATATCGGCTTTGTATGCGATATCGCTGTTATCGAAGACGCCGAGCGTGAAGAAGTCGTAGTTGCCTATCAGAGGCGCGCAGATAAGGTACCTGCTCAGGATTGGATTCTCGTCGTCGCTCATGAAGGCTAGGCGCGCCCGGGCCGACTCGTTCTCGTACTCTTCAGAGAGCGTGTAGCTGCTGAAGAACGTCATAAACGAAATGCCCTTTATCATGTCCATAGTTATTGTTGGTCTTTTTATGTAGCCTAGCTCTATGAGTTTATAGTAGTTGTATTTTACGGTGTTAAAATGCATTCCCAATTCCTTTGACATTTGTTGGAATGACATTCTGGAATTTCCGTTTAGGAGCCTTAATATCGACTTGTATTTGCCGTCTATCCTCGATTTTGATATCGTCTCGTCGCGTATTGGAAAGAATCCGAGCTGCCTATGTACGACTTCAGACTGCCTCCACTCGGTATTATACTCGCCTAACAGTATCCTCATGCTCCTGTCCCATTTTACATAATCTCTGGAGGAGAATGCATTTGCATAAATCACCATATCGTATGCGCCTTTCGTTGCAACTGCCAGCTGCGGAACATAGGATTTGAGAAGCAATTCTTTTATTTTCCCGTAATCGGACGGCTTCTGTCTGAATCTCACGGCTATCAGGTGTGGGTTCGAAAACCCAAGCATACGCTCATCCATTTCCAGAGTATACTTCATGCCAAGCCCGCTTTGCAGTTTGGAAAGTCTCTCCTTCGCTGTGGGCCGGGACATGCCTGTCTTTGCAGCTATCTCCATAACAGGCATACGCGCATTTTCAGAGAGCATCCGGGTAATTTTTCTTGACACAATGCTATAGTCCTTGTTAAAGCGGCTCTGAATCTTGTACTCATCTGACATAAGATTATATGAAGGTCAACTATTATAATACTTTCAAAATAACTAAAATTAACGTCTAAATTGCATAATAATGGAATGTTTAAATTAGTGTACAGATGATTAACCTTATGCAGATAAAATTAAGGGCATATTTATTCATAACATTCTCACTGGTTGGCGGTGCTCTCTTTCCCCTGGCATTAAAGGTAGCAGACGACAATGGTATCAGCATATTCGCTTTTATGTTCCTGGCTTACCTTATAGCAGCGCCGGCTTCCCTGCTTCTCGTGCTTATCAGGAAGAAGGCTGCCAAGCTGAAAGGCTATCTGATGAATCCCAGGGAATTCCTTCTGATAGGGACGATGGGTTTCCTGAGTGTAGCATTTGCCGACTATGGGCTTATCTACGCAGAGCAATTTGTAAGCGCCTCGCTGGCAACTGTCATATACAGGATGCAGCCGCTGCTTATGCTATTTTTCCTGCCAATTTTGCTCAAGGAAAAGGTATCGAAAATACAGATAGCGGCGCTTGCGATAGCGTTTGCAGGCATTTACATCGCATTGACCGGAGGCAGTTTTTCTATCTTTTCAGGAGCAAATGAGTCAACCATAGTATTCCTCGTTTTTATGACTTTGATTGTCTCGTTCGCCACAGTTTTTCTAAAAAGGTATACTTCGGATATGGAAAGCTCCATGTTTATGTTTAACATAATAGCCCTTGCTATAGCTTCTTTTCTCTTTATTTACAGCGGCGCAGCCTTCCCGGCACTGAATTCGGGCACGTTTGCAGCACTTCTTTATATAGGCATTATTGCGAATATAGCGGTGCCGTTCTTCTATTATAGCGCCTTCAGGGTGCTGAAAACCACCTTCGTGACGAACCTTTACTTCCTCTCTCCATTCATAACAATACTTTTTGCAGGGATGCTTCTGAACGAGCCTATCTACTCCTACTACCTTATTATAGCCGTATTGGTAGCGGTTGGCATATTCATACAGCGACTGGATAAGAAAGGGGGCACTTATGCTTCCAGAAGCAGCAAGGCAGCAGAAAATTATCTCCAGATATTTGACATTACAAGCGCATTCATAAACACCAGAGTGGGTGCAATAGATACAACTATGCACGGCAGCGGAAGGGTATTGGCGGTGAAGCTTGATAGCAAATCTTATAAGAGGATAAAGGAGGAGATAAGGAAGGAGGTGGAAGGGATAGGCCGTCCTCTCTTTATTTATACCAATTCCGATGGGCAGCTGGTAAGTGAGGAAGAGAATAAGTTTATATCCGACATACTTGATGTCAGGGAAAATGAGACTGTGCTTATGAGCGCAGGAAATCCCGAAGAAAGCGAACGCCTGTTCGATGTTGTGAACAGCAGGCTTCTCAGGGATTGACTATTCAAGGCCATTTATGGCGCTCGCAATGTAAGGGGAGACATCGAATACGCTTGCATTTTCATACGGCACAGTGTTCGACCCGTATATCTTTGACACACCAGCGCTTTTTAATTTTTCATAGGCGTCGTTAACCATTAGGAGATGCGCCGCTGCGGCAAAAATATCTTTAGCGCCGTTTGCCTTAAGCAGTCTGGCTGATGCCACGATTGTTCCGCCTGTGGTTATCATATCGTCAACTATAACCGCTTCCTTGCCTTCAGGATCCTTCCTTAACGATTCTACTATCTTAACCTCGCCTGTGCTCTTATCCCTTTCCTTATCTATGTAGTCGCATTCGCATCCCAATTCCTCTGCAAGCAGTCTGGCGCGTGGGTAACTGCTCCTGTCAGGGGCAAGCACGAATGGCTCACTTACATCTTTCCTTAGTTTCTCTGCCAGCGGCTTGATCATCCCTATCAAGGCAACCTTGCCGCTGAAGATTGTCTCCAGGTCAGGCTTATGTGGCTCCACTGTTACCAATGAGTCTATACCTGCATTAACGAAGAGCTTCATCACAGTCTTGATGCTTACCGGCTCTCCCTCGTTAAATTGCTTGTTCTGCCTTGCATAGGCAAGGTACGGAACAACAGCAGTTATGCTCTTTGCACCCATCCCTTTTACTGCATCCGCCATAAGAAGCAGCTCGATTATGTGTTTGTCCTGTGGCTGATATGTTGACTGCACTATTACTACGTTATCCGGATCATGAAGCCCAGGTATCCTCAGATATGATTCGCTGTCGGGAAAGGTCTTATGCTCTGTGGAGAGGTATTCGCTTCCCAGTATTCTTGCAATCTTTCTCCCTATGCCATTTCCCGCCGGGCCGTCTATTATTATCATACTATTTCCTTTTGCTGAATCTTTTCTCTATATTGTTTATTTTCTCTATCCTTCTCTTGTGCCTTTCCTCTTCGCTGAAGCCATTCTTCAGCCAGACCTCCACAATCTTCTCTGCCATCTGAGGCCTTACAAATCTTCCGCCCATGCATAATACATTCACATTGCCGTGCTCTTTGGCAACTACTGCAGATGCCTTGTTCCAGCAGACTGCAGCATGTATGCCCGGAATCTTATTTGCAGCCCTGTCCATGCCCTGGCCGGAGCCGCAGAGCAGTATGCCTTTGCCTTTGGAATCCAGCACCTTCCTGCAGACCTTGAGTGCGTAATCTGGATAATCGTCTTCCTTGTTGTACGAATATGGGCCTATATCCTCTACACTGTAGCCTGCCTGCTTCAGAAACCTGCCTATTTTGTTTTTGAGGTTAAACCCGGCATGATCACTGCCTATGTAGATCCTTGGAGAAGCCACTTTAACCTCCATTCAATATAGAGAAAGCAGTATTTTAATATCTTGCGGAGTTATCCACGCACAAAGAAGCTATTGCTTTTTAGTCATCTCCTTTATTTTTAGTACTATGCCATAGTACCTTTGCGCTCCCTTTGAAAATGCCTTTATTCTCTTCGACCTAAGCTCAAGATTCGAATTAAGCAGCGAAATCTCGCCCTTTTTCAGGAATCTCAGCAAGCTGCCTCTCCGCCTTGCTATTTCCTTTGATACTGCCTCAGCTTCTCTCCTTTCATTGTCTGACTTTATGGCGAGCGTGCTGGCTTTGTGTTCCAGTTTATGTATATGATTATTCAGGTGCTTCTCAACAGTGTCTGCATCTTTGGCTTTGAGAGTCAGCCCTGCAACGAAATAGCTCAGCGAATCCGGATCATGCGTGTACTTATACGCAGCAGTCGCCGCTTCTATGGAGGAAAGGTACCTCTGCAATTCATCCCTCTCCATCTTTTTGGCATGTGCAATTACATTTGGCATGCACATGTATTCATACTCCAGCGTGCCGAGCAGATTATGCATCCTTGTCGCGTGTTCCTCCAGCGCAGTTATAGCGATGGGCTTTGTACTTCCCTGCTGGGTCTTTCCTGCCCAATTTTCCTTAACCACCTGCCTTAGTATATTTGTATAGAAATTATCTCTCTGCTGCGGCATCTGGCTTTTTTCAATAATCTTCTCTTGGGGTTTCTTTACGCTCTCACCAACAGAGCGTACCAGGGTTTCTACCATCATGAATCTCCTCTACAAGGATATAAATGATCTGCTTTTGGATTCATCCAGTTTAAAGAATCCTCTCCCTTCAAGCTGGACTACGTCGCCAATGGTAAGTTTATCAACATATCCCTCTATAAACCCTACTGTTCTTTTTATGCTATCCTTGTTGAAGTTGTCGCCTGAAAGCAGGTCCCCTATGCTAATGAGCACGCAGCTGCGGTAGTTGCCTTCGTTTAGCCAAACAATACGCGTATACGGTTCCTGAGGCTGCACATACTCGGCTTCTATCGAGCCGTTGATTACTTTAGTCACTTTAACAGTAAAGAGATCTATCAGCTTGAGGATAGCACCCTCCTTTACGCTTTCTGCGTATGTTTCGTCTATCATGAAAA
>JAJZND010000013.1:22173-56810 GCA_021848025.1 Microcaldota archaeon
GATTCCCGCTTGCTATCGCTTCCATGCTGACCTTTTTATTCTCTTCAGGTATGGCCTTCACAATCAGGCTTATGGGCTTCTCCACGAAGAAAAGCCTCTTTGCGTTTTTCTCTATGAGCCTGCGGTTTATGCTCAATAGCGCCTCTATGCTTGAGACGCTCTCTGACTTTCCCATGCCAAAGCTAAGCGCAAACTCCCTGATGGCTTCAGGCTTTACGCCTCTCTTCCTCAGGGCAGCTATTGTCGCCAGTCTGACGTCGTCGAAACCGGATATAAGCCCTTCTTTTATCATCTCCCTTATCTTCCTCTTTGAGGTAACATTGTTTGCTATCTCGACTATTGCAAAGCTGGTTATCCTCGGCTTCCTGAGCCCGAGCGCATCAAGGATAGCATAGTATAGATTGTCCCTCATCTCATACCGCTTGTCCCTGAGAGTGTCGGTTATTCCGTTTATTGAATCCATGATTGGAGTGCAGAAGTCGTATGTAGGCCAGACGGAATACTTATCTCCCTGCCGGTAATGCCAGGCTTTCTTTATCCTGAAGAGGGTGGGATCGCGCATCGTAGTATTTATCGCTTTTATATCTGAGTTAAAACGCAGTATAGCTTCATTCTCATTGAATTCCTTTTTCATCATCTTGTCCCAGAGCTCCATGTTCGTGCTTGCATTCTGCACCTTGTGCTCGCATGGTATTCCGGATGCCCTGCCTTCCTTTATCTTTTCACCATCGCATAAGCACACATATGCTTTGCCGCCCTCGATCATTGCGCGGGCATAGTTGTATAGTATAGGTATGCTATCGCTCGCATAATACTCCTTGTCGAATTTGACGCCAAGCCACTCCAGGTCCACTTTGATCGCATCTACAAACTCCTGTTTTTCATTCTCCGCGTTTGTATCGTCAAAGTAAAGCAACAGTTTCCCATCGTAGATGCTCCTAAGCCTGTCTTCTATAAATATTGCTTTGGCATGACCGAGGTGCAGGTAGCCGCCCGGTTCCGGAGGAAATCGGGTAATGAATCTGCCTTTTTCTGCCCCAGGTATCGAGAAGTTATGCTTTGACGAACTCTCTGCCTTTGCCTGCCTTTCGGCTTCAAACTCTTCCTTATAGAAGCTCGCTTCCTGCACTATCCCTTCCTTGCCGAGCATGTTTACTTCTTCCACAATCTTCCCAACTTCCCCGTAGAGCGTTTGCATTTCATTTTTGAGCTCGGGAAATTTTGACAGGACCTTTCCAAGCACAGCACCTGTGCTTGCGGTGCCGTACTCTGATGCATTTTTTAATGCTATCTTCCTTATCTCCTGCCTTAGAGCACCGCTTTCCATCTTTATTCAGCCTTTGATGAGTTTCATGCTGTATATTGAGCCGTTCTGAGTTACCAGCGCCAGTATCCTGACGCTTATGCTGTTGGAAGGGCTGGAATTAAGTTGCTGAAGTACTGTCTCTTTTCTGAAGCTTGCAGGAACAAGAAGGTTATAGCTTTGTGAATTTATTACAAGGCTTACCGTAGGCGGAACGGTGACTATCGCTCCTCCGTAGAACTTCGTGCAGTTAAAGTAAGCCTGGCTCATGTTTTTGGCTATGTACCCGTAGAGCTGCCTGCCTGTCATATTCCCGGATTGCGAAAGCGCCAATAGTATAGAACTTGAATTGACAGAGGAGTAGAACAGGGTATCGTTGTCAGAGAGCGGAACCACTGCCGCTTTGACTGCATTTATTGCCGGAATGGCATTTGGCACGCATTCAGAAGTCGCCAGGAGCGTATAGTTGTATCCGATTACGATAGTATTTGCATTGCCTGAAGCATACACTGTTTGCGGAACAGTGGTGGTTGAAGCCACAGTAGTTGCAACTGAACCTGTGCCTCCGAATGCCGCATATGAGGTAAGGAAGGCTACGGCTAAAAAGAGAAGCACTATGAATTCTATTGCACGTTTTTTGTCCATCGTAAACACATCCGAATCAGGAAAGCTGCTTTCCACTAAGATAGAAACATATAAATTACAGAGCAAACTTAGATAAATGTATTTTTAAGACATTGTTCAGTTATTCCATACTTTAAAACTTTCTATTTGAAACGTGATTAAATGAGTTTCAGCGATGGAGATTTCGTAAAGATACAGTACAATTTATGGAGGGCTTCAGACGGCGAGCTTATACAGACAACAGACAGAAAATTGGCTGAAGAAAAGGGGATATACAAAGAAGATAGGAAATATGTGCCGCAGCTGGTAGTTGTAGGAAAAGGAAACCTGCTAAAAAGCATTGATGCTGTGCTGAAGGAGATGAAGATAGGCGATGAAAAGAAGATAGAACTTGAAGCCAAAGATGCCTATGGGGAGAGAAGCAAGGACCTTGTGCAGGTAATGCCTCTTTCTGAGTTCAAGAAGAGAGATATGGATCCTTATCCAGGCATGCAGGTAGACCTTGACGGAACTATAGCGACAGTAGTGAGCGTCAACTCTAGCCGCGTTATGGTAGATGCAAATCACCCGCTTGCAGGACAAAAGCTTGCTTACGAGATAAAGGTTGTAGAGAAGGTGGAGAAGGAGAGTGAGAAAATCAAGGCTCTGGCGGAATCATACGATCTTTCTGTAGACGGCGTTGAGGCGTCCCCAGAAACGGTAAAGGTAAGATTTGGCACAGAAATTAAAAAGGATGCAGATTATTTCTTGAACAAATCAAGGTTCACTGCAGCAGTTATGGAGTATATGCCTGGAGTGAAGAAAGTAGTCGTTGAAGAAGAGTACGCAAGGGAGAAATCCGAAAACAGTAAAAATTAGAAGTGGGAAGAGAAGCCTTCAATCGTTTATGTTAAGGGCGTATGTTCCGTTTACCTTTATATCTAGCTTCTTTGCGAGTTCTGATTTTTCATAGTCAAGGATTACTATATAGCCATTCCATTTGGATGTAAGGTCGGACTTGCCGCAGATAGGGCAGACATCTCCCTGCGCTATTATTACCCTGCAAGTTCTGCACGCTTTTTCCATATATACTACCTATTCATTTCCTCCTTGGCCCGCGTTTTTCCTGGGGCTTCTTGGAAGGTACCTTTGGCTCTTTTAGCCACTCTGGCTTTCCAAGGCCTTCAGGTCTCATTGTAAGCGCTATCTTTGTATCCTTTATATTGTTCTTCATGCTTACTGTTGAAACTTTTGCATAGACATTATCTCCCTTCTTCAAGCTCCTCCCCGTATTCCTTAGCACGAACATTGCAGATTTTCTGTCGTAATTTATGAAATCATTCGTTATCTGCGAAAGATGCACAAGGCCATCGAGCGGTCCCAGCCTTACAAAGGCGCCGAATTCAACCAGCTCAGAAACTTCTCCTTCGACTACCTCATTAACCTCAAGATTGAATGCCAGCACGTCAAACCTCACGTCATGGTGAGTAGATGGGTCTCCAGGCAGGATCACTCCGTCACTTATGTCGCGGATGTTGAAAACAGATAGTATCACGCCTATATCCTTGTCAAGCGTCCTCTCGTACTTGCTCTTGAGTATCCCATATGCTGCTTCATTGAGATCCTCTCCGAAATGGCTGGGAGGCAGGCTTATTGTATCCTTTACGCTGTATATGTAGTACAACATTTCACCCTAATAAATAGCATTATATTATTGTGACTAGAATTTATAAAACTTTACTTAATATAGCCCTGCATACTAAGACTGAACGCTTTTATCCCTTTTTCCTTCAGTTTCCTCCTTAATGCAGTATCATTGGTGCAGACGTCGCATTTAAGCGTAAACGCCTTCCTTAGTATCCAGGAATCAACATATCCTGAGCCATCTTCAACTTCTATACCGTGCTTCCTTATTAACTCTATGCCCGTCCTGGCGTATCTTGCATATCTACCTCTTCCTGCACTTATTCCCTTAAGCTCGTTGACTACGCCTTTAGATACGATTGGCTTGTATGAAGGCTCATATGCAAGTATTGCGTTGAAGACGTCAGACCGGTGGGAGAGGCCGAATATTATTGAGCTTGTATCCACTATTATGAACTGCGGCATAGGTTTATATAAGCTTAATTAAATATAAAAAATGGTAAATTAAGGCTTAGCTTCAGGAATCTGGTTTATTTGATGTTTACTCTATGGCACTTTATAGTATCGGTAATTTTAGGCCTAGTTCAGGGCATTTCAGAGTGGCTGCCAGTAAGTAGCAAGACCCAGGTGCTCCTCGCGTCCTCTTATTTATTGCACCTTACCTATTCCCAGGCTTATACTTTTGGACTCTTTATGGAGATAGGCACGGTCTTTGCCGCCATAATATACTTCAGGAAAGAGATATGGTCATTGATACGTGTCATATTGCTTAGAGGCACAGAACACGAAAAAAAATTGTTCGTATACGTGCTACTGGCAACGGTAATGACCGGCATAATAGGCGCTCCTCTTTACCTATTTGCAGATTCTTTAAAGGCAATACCGCTGTACCTGCCCATGATAATAATAGGCATCGTGCTTATAGCTGATGCTTTCTTCATAAGGCATTCGCGCCGCAGGCAGCGGGAGGGATACAACACAAGGAAGTTCGAAAACCTGGGACTGAAGGATTACATAATAATAGGCATTATGCAGGGCATTGCGGCCCTGCCGGGTGTCAGCAGGTCCGGCATAACTACAAGCACTATGTTTCTAATGAAAATAGAGCCTGATGAGGCATTCAGGCTCTCCTTCCTGATAGGCATCTTCGCTTCTGTTGCTGCTTTTGGACTTACTGTTATCGTCAGCCACCAGAATGTATCTGCTGCGCTTGCCGGAATAGGGTTCGCAGGTATTGCAGTTGCAATAGTTGTTTCAGCAGTCTTCAGCATCTTCTTTATAGACTTCCTGATAAAGATAGCCGGCAGGTCCAGGATAGTTTATCTTGTTGCTGCCCTTGGAATCCTGGCGATTGCAAGCGGGATAATGCTAGCCTTTGTGCCTGCCTGGGCTGCTGCGGCGTCTTGACTTTGTTGCATTTACAAATCATTTGCCCATAGCTGGGAAAGAGTTATATTTGTATTACTGCAGACTTTATACTGCAGTGCTAATTTGCTTAATTCCATTTGTTATGCGGCTAATGATTAGCAGGGTATGTTGAGTATGGAAATGGATATGTATGCTGAGACCCTCATTGAGGCTTATGAACACCCTAAGAATAAGGGTGCTCTTGAAAAGCCGACAGTTTCAATGGATGAGGAGAACATCTCATGCGGTGACAAGATAACCGTGTATTTAGAGGTAGATGCCGGGCGCATAAAGGAGATAAAATTCCAGGGATCAGGATGCATCATCTCAATGGCCTCTGCCGAGCTGCTTATGGACGAGCTCAGGGGGAAAAGCCTTGACGATGTAAAATTGATGACAAAAGGAGACCTGCTAAAGATAATAAATATAGATCCGGGACCGGTAAGGATGCACTGCGCTACCCTTGCGCTGCGCGCAATTAAAAAGGCTGTTTTTGCCTATCTTCATGAGCCATTGGACTCTTCAACGAAAGAACTTTAGGCTCTATTCTATCTTTATCTCGATCCTCTTCCTGTGCGCACCCTTGTTCTCAAAGCTGCTCAGCTTTATGGCGCCTATTTCACTTGTATTCCTTACATGGGTGCCTCCATCAGCCTGCAAATCCACTCCCTCTATCTCAACTACACGTATGCTTGCAAGGCCCTTGATAAGCTCTTCTCCTGGCTGTGTCCTGATCAAGCCTGGAAAGGATGCTGCCTCTTCTTTCGTAAGCAGCCTTGAAGTCACTGCATGCCTTTCATCTATGATGGACTGCGTTTCTTCCACTATCTTGATCCCTAATTCACGGTTGAGCTGCGGAAAATCAAAATCTATGTGAGCTTTGTCAGGATAGAGCATGTTTCCGGTAGACTTTCCTCCGTATTTTTTAAGCACAAGAGAGCTTAGTATGTGGATTGCTGTATGGTATTTCATGAGCGAATATCTTCTTCTCCAATCTACCTTCCCGATTACCTTGCCGCCTGGTTTTATACCCGCGTTTTTATCTAGTATATGCACTATGTCCTCTCCTGATTTCCTTACATCATTGACTTTATAAGGCATGCCGTCCACTAAAAGCTCTCCAGTGTCATTAGCCTGTCCGCCGCCTGTTGGATAGAATGCGGTTTTGTCAAAGATTACACCTTCCGGGATCACGTTGACTACGCTTGCCTCGAATTCCTTTATATATGCGTCTTTCCAGTACAATTTTTCTGTCATGAAATCATGCGAAATGAAAATCAGAGACTCTCTTTTTCATCACAATTCAGAAATACCTCGTCTCATCATCTTAGTAATAATGTATTGGCATAGCTATTAACTTTTCCGGCTAGTCTGCACGGCACAGGAAAGGGCAGGCAGACATATAAAGGCAGAGCCCTTATCCCTTCGCTGCCGCTTGTTTTTCTGGTAGTGATAATAATAACAGGTTATATTCTCTTGGTGCACAGGCAAGCATAAAAACAGCACATTACATGTCTCTGCACACGTTTAGATATTGTTCAGTGGCTCATGAGACTTTTCTGGTAAAGCAGGTGTTTGAGCAGCGTGCTGTTCTTTATCCATGCATTAACAGGTATGTCCATCTTCTTTGAGACGTAGTTGAGAACGCCCTGCAGGCTCTCCATTACCATAGGTTCTCTTTTCAGTGCCTGCCTTACGTGCTCCCTGACGTTCCATACGCCGACAGGCATTATATATCCGGAGTGCACCTCTCGCAGTATCAGGACCTTCGCCTGCCTCTTGAGCTTTTCAAGAAGCTCGCTGACTGCAAGCCTCGCAGCATAGTAGCATCCGCCTATCTCAGCATAGGTCTTCCTTCCAGTGTAAGGTTCATAGGATGCGCCCATGTCTATAGTGGTGCTGTCAAGGTTCCAGGTAGTATTCGGATACCAGGCTTCTATGGATTCATACTCCCATGAGCCGGGCACCATTATTATCAGCCATCTATTGTCAAGGGCAAGATTCTCAAAGACCCGTACCGCATCTATCTCAGGATAGCTCTTTATGGACTCCAGCTTGTGCTTTGACAGCGTATCGTCAGTTGCAGTTATGCTCCATCTTGTCGGTACAAATTTTCTTCTGCCGCCTTTCCCCAGCAGGCCCGCGGCAAGAGCTTTCTGTATTTTGGAGACCACCAGACCTTTTTCGTAAAGCTCTATTATCGCATTGCTTGCTCCAAGATCCGTATCCAGATATGCGCTTTCAAGATCCCTGTCTGCACGCACGTTTCCCAGATTCATAGATGCAAGTTTGGCGCTTGGTCCGAAAGGCTGGCTATGCTCATCGAAGCTTATGCGTGATTCGGGCTTTTTGGAGAACTGCACGTCTACTTCGGTAAATTTCTCCGCCAGCGCTATCTCCTTTACCATCTCCTCAATGCGGCCATTATCCACGTTGTTTATTCTGGTAAGGTGCATGCCGCGTATAAGCATTGAACGCATCTCAACTATTTCAGGTATTGTTTTTCCAACCCATTTCTCAGGCATGCCCATGAAAGAGGTATCGCCGACTCTTGGCGGCACAAGCGGTCCTATATATACATTTGGATATCCATACCTGCCCACAAAAATATCCGGAGGCGATGAGCCGTAAAGCTCATTGCCCTTTATCAGCTCAACCGCTTTTGACCGATAATAGCGCTTGAGAAACTTTGAATCGCGCATATTCCTGTAGACGGAATACGAGCTTACAATATCGTAAGGCTGTTGCATGCATGAAACTTGGATTATGAACTTTATAAAAGTTGGCAGGCAAGTTGTTTGTTGCGATATAACCCTTGAAATGCATATGGGTATCTTTATCTTCTTGCTCCTAGCATCCAGAATACACAATTTAATCCATGTCCCGGCAATATGCCTTTTCTCTGGCAGCCTTTATGTGCATAACAGCTACTTTATGAGATCAGACAGCAGCTCATAAGCCTTAAGCGTATCGCTTCTGCTTATCACAAGTATTGTCTGGGTATAGCAGGATATCAGTTCAATGAGGTTTATGTCATGCTCCGCAAAGAGAGATGTCACAAACGCCATTACTCCGGAAACGCTTTCTATCTTCTCAGCCGAATTTATTATTATCGCGGAGCAGTTTTCATATGACTTGATTATGCTCCGTCTCTGCCTCTGCCCAAGCGCATGTGCCTTATTCTTTTCGGTAAGGTATACGTAGTAGGATTCTATCTTTACCTTCGCCGTATTCTGTATCTCCAGATCGGCGTTTGTTATGAGTACAGCTATGCCCTCCAGTAGGGTAAGGGTATTGTACTTTAACACCGACAGGGCGCGCATCTCTATATTCTGCCTGTTCTTCTTTATTGTTTCAAAGTATCTTCTTATGGCAGCCTTTACGGCCAGATAATCCTTTATGCTAAGCTCCCTTGCTATTATGCGGGCCATTGCGCTCTGATTGGCTACTCCGTTCTCCAGTGCCTCAAGCAGATATGGCTTGTTCTTGAGATACAGTCGCACGACATTAGCTATTGACATGAGCGTATTTACCAGCGAAAATATAAAAATGTATCATTTAGAACTTTTAAGGCGCAAATTGTACCAAACGTGTCGCAATATTTTTATATAAAAAGGGCGCATTTCGAATACGAGAGATATGTTAGCTCAGATTGAAACTGCGAGAAAGCCCCTTGAAGCATATACTGTAACAGCCGCGCATAAGAAAGATCTGGCAGGAATACTGCGGCTAGTCAACGGAGAAGCGGAAAAATCAGGTGCTGTTCTTGGGGTTACAAAGAGGCAGGTAAAGACATGGATACGGGGAAGGAAGCTCTTTGGAAGAAAAAATAGCGGACTCTCATTTGTTGCAAAGACACCTGACGGCACAGTAATAGGCCACCAGGCCATGCATGTATGGCCCAAGAGCGGGTGGTGGGAGCACAGGGCAGTGGTAACAGCCGAAGCTTACAGGTCAAATGGGGTAAATGCCTCAATCACTGCTGCACTGATGGAAAAAGTAGCTGAGAAAGCCCCTGATTCTACCATTGTGTCCTTAAAGAATTCTGCATCTAACGGGCGAAGGATACTGGACCAGCTTGGTTTTACAAGAGTCGATGACCACTCCAAGATTCCCGGCGAGATATTTTCAATAGGCGCAGGAGGGAAATGGGAGGTTTTTATTGCGGCCGCGCGGGACGTAAAAGAGAATTTGCCTAGAGTGAAGCATTAAAAGGCTGAAATGATAACAGGCATATAGGGTAGAGACCATACCGGAACAATCATTAGTACGTACCTTCTGCAGACTGGCAGCAATACCTTCGCCAAGCGGCAGGGAGCTTGATGTAGGCAAGCATATACTATCGCTATTGGAAGCATACGGAATAAAAGCTGGATTCGATGATTCCGGAAAGAAAACCGGCAGCAATTCCGGAAACCTGATAGCAAGAATAAAAGGTGCAGGCAAACGCATCATGTTCATCGCACATATGGACACGGTAGAGGAAGGTGAAAAGGCAGTTAGGCCTATAGTAGGCAATGGGAGGATATACACTGATGGGAGCACTATACTTGGGGCTGACAACAAAAGTGCAATAGCTGCATTGCTGGAGGCGATGCGCGCAATGAGGGGAATGAAGAACATGCCCGATGTAACCGCGGTTTTCTCAACAGGAGAAGAAGAAGGCGAGATGGGAGCAAAGCACCTTGATATAGAGGGGATTGACTATGCTTTTGTGATAGAAGGCATAGGAAAGCCAGGAATATTCGTGAATAAAATATTAGGGCATGCTCAATTCGAAGTTGAGATTATAGGAAGGGCAGCCCATGCGGCTAAAGAACCGGAAAAGGGGAGGAATGCGATTAAAGCAGCTGCTTTGGCAATATCAAAGCTCAGGCTTGGAAGGTACGGCAATGGCGACACGCTGAATGTCGGAGCCATATCGGGAGGCACGTTCGTTAATGTTGTTCCAGCGAAGGCGGCGTTTACAGGGGAAGTAAGGTCCTTTAACAAACGGAATATGGAAAAGATGCTAAGACGGACTGAAGCTGTTGTTGCTGAATGCTGCAAAGTTATGCATTGCAAATACGCATTTAAGATAAGGAGCAATGAAATAGTGGATCCATTCTCAGTAAGCCCACGCTCCAGAATATTCAGCATTGCAAAGACAGCAGCAAAGGCAGAGGGTCTGCGGTTTGAGGTGGAAAAGCTCAATGCGACAACCGAAGCAAACGTGCTTGCAAAAAAGGGCGTAGAAACGATATGCATGTTCGGCGGAGGCACAGCACCACATTCAGTTTCGGAGAGCTTGCTTGTAGAGGACATGGTGAAGCTACGGGACCTGATAGTAGCTGTAGCGAAAAGTGCAAACAAATATTAGTTATAATGTTTTATGGTTAAAAAAAGATGTTGATTATGGCTAGAAAAAAAGTCGTATTGGCTTACAGCGGCGGTCTTGACACTTCTGTAATATTGAAGTGGCTCGTTAACAAAGGCTTTGATGTCATCTGCTTTGTAGGAAACATCGGACAGCAGGAAGACTTTGAATACGTGCGCAGAAAGGCCCTTAAGACTGGTGCATCGAAGGTTTTCATTGAAGATTTAAGGGAGGAGTTTGTAACGGATTTTATTTATCCTGCCATGATGGGAAATGCAGTTTATGAGGGGAGATATCTGCTTGGCACCTCGCTTGCAAGGCCGCTGCTGGCCAAGAAGCAGATGGAGATAGCTCATAAGGAAGGTGCAGAGTATGTCGCCCATGGAGCAACGGGAAAAGGAAACGATCAGGTAAGATTCGAGCTTAGTTACTATGCATTGGATCCTGACATAAAGATTATCGCGCCGTGGAAGGATCCTGAATTCCTCTCGGAGTTCAACGGAAGGAGCGACATGATCGCTTATGCGAAGAAGTATGATATACCGATTAAAGCTACAAAGAGCAAGCCTTATAGCGAAGACGAGAATCTGATGCATATAAGCCATGAGGCAGGCCTTCTTGAAGATCCGCTCTTCAGGCCTTATGAGAGCATCTTTAACAGGACGGTAGATCCAAGGGAAGCCCAGGACAGCGAGACTGTTCTTGAGATATACTTTAAAAATGGGCTGCCCAACAAAGTAGTCAACAAGAAGACCAAGGTAACAAAAACCAAGCCTCTTGAGCTCTTTTTATACCTAAATGAAATGGGAAGCAAAAACGGTATTGGGAGGGTGGACATGGTTGAGAATAGGTATATAGGGATAAAATCAAGAGGAGTATATGAAACGCCAGGAGCCACCATCCTCTGGGAAGCACACAGGGACCTTGAGGGGATAGCGATGGACAAGGAGGTTATGCATCTCAGGGATATGCTGATACCCAAGTTTGCTGAGCTTATATACAACGGCTTCTGGTTCTCTCCGGAAATGGATTTTCTTATGAGCGCATTCAGCAAGACGCAGGAAGCTATAGATGGCAGGGTTATTGTGCGGCTTTTTAAGGGATCTGTGAATGCAGTTGCCAGGGAATCTTACATAAACTTATACAACCAGAAGCTCTCAAGCATGGATGAAAAAGGCGGATTCGATGCCACCGACTCTAAAGGATTCATAAACATAAACGCGATAAGGCTCAAGGCGCACAACCGCGCCCTGAAACAGGAGAATCCTTATGCGTGGAGAGGCAGACTGCTGGGAAGCCTGAGAGGGTCTAGATGAAACTGTGGGATAAGGGATATAGGATAGATAGAGAGGCAGAAGATTATGCAGTCAGCAACAACTACCTGCTGGATCAGGCGCTTGTAAAGTATGACTGCACCGCCTCAAAAGCACATGCCGAGATGCTAGGCAGGATAGGCGTACTGGACAGGAAAGAAGTAAGTGCACTGGTCTTGGCGCTGGATGAGATAATAGAGCTGGACAGGAAAGGAAAATTCGTGATTGAGAAAAGCCAGGAAGACTGCCATACTGCAATAGAGAACTACCTTACCGAGAAGCTTGGCGACACTGGAAAGAAGATACACACGGCAAGATCGAGAAATGATCAGATACAGGCTGCACTGAGGCTGTATTACAAGGATGAGCTGCTTAGATCGAAAAAGATGGTAATTAAACTAATAACTGATGTGAAAGGCTTTGCTAAGAGGAATGGCAGGGTAAAGATTCCTGGTTTCACGCACAGCAGAAAGGCCATGCCTTCTTCCATGGGAATGTGGAGTGGTGCACTTGAAGAGGCGCTTGTGGATGATCTCAGGCTGCTCGGTGCGGCGATGGAGCTGATAGACCAGTCGCCGCTTGGGACTGGAGCAGGATATGGTCTGCCGCTATACGTAGATAGGGCATATGTTGCAAAGAGGCTAAAGTTCAGAAAAATCCAGAAAAACCCGATCTATGTGCAGAACAGCAGGGGCAAGTTCGAAGCAACCATTGTGCATGTGCTTTCGCAGATAATGTTCGACCTCAACAAAACCGCCCAAGACGTAATAACCTTCAGCATGCCAGAATTCGGCTATTTTGTAATACCTGATGAGCTTACGACAGGCAGCTCCATAATGCCCCAGAAGAAGAATCCCGATATACTTGAGGATGTTAGAGCAAATTATCATGTCATCAATTCCTATGAGTTCAGGATAAAAGGAGTAATAGGAAACCTCCTTTCAGGATACAATACGGACTTATGGCTCACAAAGGAGCCGGTGATGAAAAGCTTCGACATTACTGACAGGAGCCTCTCAGTGGTTGGCCTTCTCTTCAGGAAGCTCAGAGTGGACAGAAAGAAGTGTGCTGCTGCCATGACAGAAGAGCTTTATGCAACTGAAAAAGCTTATGAGATGGTCAAGGCGGGAAAACCTTTCAGGGAAGCCTATAAGGCTGTTTCAAAGGAGTATAAAAAGCAGTAGCCCCATATTCATTCTGTTGTGACATTGATGCAGGTTCTTGGACATGTTGCAGGCCTGAAGAAGAAGATGGATTCAAAGCTAGAAGAGATACTGAGAAAAAGCACATTCAGGGTTGAAGCAGGGCGTTTCGCATACGCAAAAGTCAGGTCGGTTCCTGCTGAAGGCAACCACTTCATGATAGCCAGGGACAACTCTGAGATAACAGTTGTGACCGGGGAGGAGAATTTAAGGCATCTTGACTTAATAGAGCGAAACAAAGACACGTACGCACTGATAATGCTTAATGCTTATCTTCCTTTTTACTCTACCGGCTTCATTGCGGCAGTGAGCGATGCCGTTGCCGGCACCAACAACAATGTGCTTGTAGTTTCTACATATTCAAGGGATTACATTCTCGTAGACATAAATGCTGTTGACGCTGCCAGGAGTGCTCTTGCCGCGCTCGGCCTCACCGAAGTTGTCAGAAGAGAATAGCGCACAAATATAAATTTTTCATTGTATACCAAAAAGTGTTCGCATGCAGGAACCGATCGTGTATAGCAGGATAAAACGCGTGCTTAGCCTGTGCGACGGCGTGGATAAAATACTAATAGCCAATACAAATAGCGTGGACCCTAATTTCTTATATTTCACCGGATTTACCAGTGGATTGTTCGAGTATAGTTATCTGATACTCGGTAATGAAGAGGCCAAGCTTATAACTTCGAAGCTCGAATACGAGACTGCGAAAGAGCAGGCTGTTCCGGGGCTGGAGGTCCTGAACTTCGAAGAGTATGAAGATGGACGCAGGTTCGTTGAGACTGAGCTCTCTGGAAAGACCATCGGAATAAACGGCTCCTTTCTTCCATATAACTCTTACAACTCCATAGAAGAGCGCTACAAGCCCGGCAGGCTCGTTGACGTCTCCAGAAGCCTTGCCCAGGCCAGGCTTGTTAAGGATGATGGGGAGATAGAGAGCATAAGGAAAGCGGTAAACATAACAAAATGGGCAATGGTATTAATACAGAAAGAGCTGAAGGAAGGAGTGTCTGAGATAGAAATCGCTTCAAAATTCGATAGCATCTCAGGGTCTCTGGGATCCAAAGAGCCATCGTTCAGCACTATAGTCTGCTTCGGCAAGAATGCTGCGCTTCCGCATCACTCTCCGGACAGCACAACGCTTAAATATGGGGATATAGTGCTGATAGATGCCGGAGCTAAGGTAAACAACTACTGCTCAGATATAACAAGGACCATTATCTTTGGTGATGACAAGGAAAAGATAGGCGATTACATTAGGAAGGAAGAGATGATAAGGACGGTAAAGGAGGCGCAGGTGACTGCGATACGGGCCATAAAGGCAGGTGTAAAGGGCAAAGAAATACATAACATTGCAAGCGAATATATAGATACGGCCAAAGGAGGCGTGTACAAAGGCACATTTATACATTCTCTTGGCCATTCAGTAGGATTAGAGGTGCACGATGGGCCGGGCTTTTCACCGCTTGCAGAACAGGAAGTGGAAAAGAACATGGTGATTACAGTAGAACCTGGCATATACATGCCTGGTTTCGGAGGAGCACGCATAGAAGATGATGTGCTTATAACAGAGAACGGGGCTGAAGTACTTTAAACTGGGGAGTTAGGCTAGTCTGGCAGGCTTCCAGATTCGGGTTCTGGAGACTCGTGTTCAAATCACGAACTCCCCGTTTTTCTTAGGAATGTAAAATAAATGAGCATATCTTATACACTAATGGTGAGTGTTGGTGAATCGCAGGCTTATTTCTGTGCATAGCAGTTTAAAGCCTTGAGTGCTGTGATGGCCTGGCTTTCTTTAATGTTAGCCTGTAAATGTAAGATGTGCAGGCCTGCCACCACGATGCGGAGAAATCAGCAAGTATGAAAACTATTGGAAGGAAGTACCATGCCAAAGGAGTTCCGGCCAATAGGCCTTCTACCATCACAGCAACCGCTAGAGGCAGTGAAACTGCAATATTTACAGACATTACCGAAAGCGATTGCCCGCTTAGAAAGATCCAGCTTCTATTCAGCGCCTTGTCTCTTTTGACATTCTTATCATGAAGAAAGTTCACTGCAATCGAAGAATCAAGGTTCAATATGTAAAGCATCAGTGTTACCACGAAGATCAGGAGAAAGGCAATAACGTAAAGCAGGCTGGAGCTTAGGCTTTTTATGGCCAGCACAAGAAGTATCAGGAAGAACGCTGGTACCAGGGGCTCAAGATAGATAAGTGAGATTACCATTGAGTCTGTGTAACCTGCTGCAGCTGAATCCATGAATCTTGATTTTGAGGCGGCAGAGAGAGGGGCGGCTACAAAAATCTCAAGAATAAAGAATGCGAGGGTGTACAAGATAATATGCAATAACGATGACGAGCGCAGCAGGGCAAACGCATAAAACGCGAAAATCAGGCCCCCAGGTATGTTAAGAATAAAGGATGATGGCTTCGAGGCTGCCAGCTTTATTCCATTCATAACAGAGTCTGCAGAAGAGATGTTTGGAGCTACTATGCGCGCGCTGTCAAGCTCACTTACATCCTCGCTGAAGGTATGCTCAGTTATCTTTTTCCTTTCAGCTTCGGTTATTGGCATTTTATCTGTCTATTATTTGTCAAGCGGAAGGACAATTGTAGGCTTGCTTGACGGAGTGCTTCCTGCTTTAGTCCCAACGTATTTTACCGCGGTACCTATTGCCGTTACTTCCATCCAGCTTCCCATTGGTATCACGCTCAGCTTGACTTCGACTACGCCATCAGCACCGAGCTTGGTGGCTTCGTCCTTCATCCTTCCAAGGGCGAGCTCTCTTGCATTATACATAAGCTCGGTTATCTGTGGAACCTCTCCTTTTGACATTCCTTTCATAGCGCTTCCCAAGCCTCCGACCACTCCCATGCTGTACACTGAATTTCCTAAGACAAGTCCCAGAGGCATCCAGCCTTTATCCATCAGCAGCCAGAAATCCGCTGTACTGAGATCCCTCGTGAACACATTATTGTTTGCAGAAGCCATACTTATACCCACTTGATATTTGTTATACACCTTTAAATATATTCCTCATCTATTTATCTTTGGTAGAATGCCCTCTCTTTTAGGAACTGTTTTGGCAGGATTTGGAATATTGATCCTGATAGTCGGCCTTACAGCAATCTCAGTGCAGGCATGGCTGATAGGCTTGATTATGCTCTTCTTTGCATTTGTGCTTTTGTACGTTGGATTCGCGCTGAACGTAGCACCTAATTTCAGATCCCTATATTCGCGAACATCCAGGGTGCAGATGCAGCAGTACAGAATGAATAGATCCGGTAGCTTTTCAGGTTACAACAATTTTCAAAGTTCAGGAATGCAAGATTTCTATCGAAATCAACTTCAGTATAGAAGCCCAGGAATACAAGCTGGCGACTTCGGCGCAAGCATGTCGCAAATACGTAAAAGAAAAAAAGCCGGATGGACTCTGATTTTAGTCGGACTTCTTTTCTTTTTATTTGGCATAATATTTAGCGGTGTACTTTTTTTGCTTATTTACGGAGCTATACTGGCTTATTCTGGCTTCAAGATTTTGAAGAATCCTAATGGAATCAACCTTAGCTACAGGCAGGCTCAGAGTTTGAAGAATCGTGGAATCGAACTTAACTACGGGCAGGCTCTCCCAAGTATGGCTCAGATAGTTCCTGAAGTAAGCCAGGATGATGGGCTGGATTAATTTAATAGATGCAGCTAAGGGTTGTTTATTTATCTCTATTCTAAATGTGGTTTTTGGGATTAAGAACTGAAATTAAGGAGCAATTAAAAAAGAAAAAGAAATAAAAATAAGTTTTGAGCTTAAGTAGATTCAGGCTTCCTTTATAGCTGCTTTTACCTTTGCTGCCAGAGGTGCGTCTATGCTGGTTATGTTATGCGCTTTCCTCGCGTGGTTTGCTATCTTCTTCATGAGGGCGTCTTCATTGCTCGCCTGGGCCTCAAATCCGCAGTCCATCCCGATGTCTTTGCATGCAAATTTTTTGGACATTTTTACACCATTAAGCCCTATGGTATTTGGTTTATAAATAGCAATGCATGCTTATGGAGGCATATTTATTGCTTTCTATTTTGCAAAAGCATAAATAAGCAGTATCGTTGGCTTCATTTATCCTAGTAAATCATTATTCTCTGAAAACCGAAATAAAACCGAAAAAATTCACAGCTTATTTATAAATTGGGCGGCAATCCATCTGTTGGTGAGAATATGGCCAAAATTGGAAGAATAGGATTTGTGATGGCAGCAATGGCAGTTATGTCAGCGGCGCTGCTTTCAGCTGCTATGGCTGCCTCGCTAGGCATAAGCGGCAATCTGGGCATCAGCGTAAACGCGACGCAGCAATCGGGTTTAGGCAATTCCGCTTCCGCAGGAAGTATCTTTAATCAGAATGCTGCTGCAAATGCCGGCTCAGGCACAGGCTTGAACGCGAGTTCAGGCATCACAGTAAATACAGCTGCCAAAGTCTCTTCAGCGGTAAATGTAGCTACAGATGCAATGGCAAACGTTATTGCAGGCGTATCAGGAGATGGCAGTGAAGTGAACGGCGGCGCAGGCGGCGCACTTGCTACAGAAGATGCAGGCTCAGGTTCCAACATTTACTCTTCGCAGCAGGCAAACAGCTCATTTGCAGGATCTGAAAACCAAGCAGCAAATGCGAACGCAAGCGTCAATGCAGAGGCCTCACAGGGCTCTGATATCGGCAGCATACTGGCCCAGATACAAACGCTATTGGATGGGGTAATGGTAGGAATAAGCACAACATTACACTTAGGGTAAACCTCCACACCTAAGAAACTAAGCCTAATTGGCAGGTGCTGCTGCACCTGCCCTCTTTTTTATTGCTTATGCAAGCAGTCAGTGCGCGTTTACGGCTTCAGTAGCTCTGTTGAGCTTTTCGGTAGCAACCTTAACCAGGCTGTCGAGATCTTCCTTTGATTTTGCTTCTGCTATGAGGCGCAGGTTTGGAGATGTATTAGACGCCCTTATGAGGAACCAGCCCTTATCCAGACGGGCTTTCACTCCGTCTAGCACAGATATTTTAAAACCGGCATTGGCTAGGTCCTGCTTTAGATATTCTACAATCCGGAATTTGATACCTTCTTCTACAGGTATCTCCATGGCAAATGATTCGTAGTTTGGTAATTCTGCAACAAGCTCTGAAAGCTTCTTTCTGCGTTCCGACATTATATGCGCAATTCTTGTTGTTGCGAAGAGCGGGTCATCCGCATTCCTTGCTTCTGAAAAATACATATGGCCGGATATCTCGCCTCCCAGCACCGCTTTTTCCTTTATCATTTTTTCTGGAATAAATGCTCTTCCCACAGGGCTTATAAACCCTTTTGCACCTTTCTCGTTTATTGCCTCCTGCACAGCATCCGAGCAGCTTACTTCGTACACAACACCGTCGCCTTTCTTTACCCAGTTTTTTACCATAAGCGCTAATGCCATATCGCCTCTCAGAACCTTCCCCTTATCATCTACGAAGATGCCCCTGTCACCATCAGCATCAAATGCAATTCCAAAATCCAGCCCTTTCTCCACGACAAGGTTTTTAAGTTCGGATATTGACTCTGGCTTTGGTTCCGGGGTTCTTCCTGGGAAATTCCCATCAGGGAAGTCGTTTATGCTTACGATTTCCGCTCCGGATTTTTTCAATATGTCCTTTGCCAGACCGGAATACGAACCATTGCCAGGATCTATTCCTATGCTCAATCCTTTGAGATCTCCGGCTTTAGAGACTATGAATGCAGTATAGCTCCGTATCGTCTCGCCTGCAAAATCCTTGACAGAACCTTTACCCGTGTATTTCTTTGCACCTTTTTGCGCTAGTTCCTTTACCTTCTCAAGGCCTGTGCCCATCCCCATCACATGTGCGTCTTCAGAGTAGAGCTTGAAGCCGTTCCATTCCCTGGGATTGTGGCTAGCAGTTACTATGGCTCCTCCATCAAAATTGAATTCTGTAAGGCAAAAATCTATGACAGGCGTGGGAACCACGCCAAGATCATATACATTTGCGCCTGATTCAACAATCCCAGTTTCCATCTCTTTCTTGAGAGCTATTGTACTAACCCGTACGTCGCCTGCCAATGCCAGTTTTTTCCCTGGCCCTATAAGATTGCCAAGGGCATTGCCTATGAGATATGCCGTTTCTTCAAAGATATCTCTTGAATATATGCCGCGTATGTCATAAGCCTTGAATATCTGATCCTTTACTTTACTTTCGGAGTCCATAATAGCAGTACTACATGGGCTTTTATATTTATTATGATTGCAGGTTTTATGATCTTCTTTATGCCCGGGAAACCTAAAAACCGAAATAAAACCGAAATAAAATGGCAGAATTTATAAATCATTTCTGCCAACTCTTCATGTTATATGTTTACCAATTGGATGGCGCCCCAGGTGCAGAAGCAGGGCTTATGCGGAGCTGCCATAGCGAGTTTGGTCGATATTGATGACAAAAAACGGTCAGACAAAAAAGAAGATATTAGATATGCTTAGGGAAAGGCAGATGACTCTCACAGATATATCTGAGAGATTGAATCTGGCGCCCTCAACTGTTAGCCAGCATTTGAAGGAACTTCTTGCGGTAAATGCTATACGCGAAGTGGAGACGGAATACAACAGGAAATGGAAATATTATAGGCCTGTAGACGCATTTGATCCGCTTGGTTATGGCAATGAGAACAAACCAAGGGTCATACAGAACCGTGCGAGATATTATTTAGCCATTCTTATAGCAAGCCTCGCAATCATAGGCGGTGCCAGCTATATCACACTTTTAGGCTCCGGCCACTATATTAGTAGTTTGGGAAACCAAAGTGCGAAATCGCATAATTATTCTGCATCGCCATCTGGATACAGCAAATTCTACGTGCAGCTTACCGATCCGCCAGTTGTGCCGCATGGCACTGACTCTTTACTGCTTAATTATTCAGGAGTAGGATTACTTGTAAAATCCATTGCCAATGGGTCTATGGGCATGGAAAGGTTCGAAGTGAATGGAGGTGTGAATTTGCTGAACCTTACTAACAGCTCTAAGACTATTGCTGTAATCAATATTTCCAGCACTGAAAAGATAATGGCAGTGGAATTATTTGTAAGGAACATAAGCATAGGCATAAACAATGGCACTTACAGTGTTATTGCCTCTTCCAAGATTATAAATGCCACACTCAATGCAAGTGCAAACGAAAGCTACGGAGCTTTGCTGGATCTGCGCCCGCAGGTGTTGGAGCTTTATGGCGCAAACACAACGTTTGTATTCATACCGCAGCTCACGGCTGTGGCGCTAAATAAGATAAGTTACATTTCGGGTTCGCAGAATGTTTCGCAGGCGGAGGTTGGAAGTGTAAGGCCATTGCCGCATGGGGTGAATCTGAAAATAAATAATACAGTGTCTATACTTAACCTTTCGGTTTACACTTCCGGAGAAGGACTTTCAAATCTAAGCGTATTAGTGAGGAACAATGGCAACTCTGAAGTCGATGTGAAGAGGATCACAATAACCGGGAAAATGGATGAAGAGCCTTATAAGGCTATATTGCAAAAACTCGAGAGGATCGCCAATTCAGAACTTCCGGTAACTTCCGCTACGAATGCAACACTGTTGAATATCAGCACTGCATCTGCCGCGCATCTGAAATCAGGTACAGCAAATAGCCTCGCAGTATCTGCAAGTATCAATGCCTCAGCATCGTATAATATTACCGCCGCTTCCATTAAAAGTACAGGGGCGCATTCAGACAAGGTAGCCAATATCTCGATTTCAGTCGCATCCAATTCTACCCTCCCCAATCTGTCAGGAATACTCAATTTTTCTAGAAATTACGGGGACCAGATAAGCTTCATTGTAGAACAGAACGGCAGCCTTGAAGTACCGTATACGTACGGCCAGGTAGCTTCTGGCAAAGGCCTGAAACTTATGCCAGGACAGGAAGCAGAGCTCGCATATAATGGGATTCTCTGGGTTGATGGCGGCCAGAAGGAGGTTTACATGCTAAACAATCAGACTTATGAGGTGCAGGTGTTTACAGCCAGCTCCCAAAGTGCGTCTGCCTCGGCCAGAGCAAAGTAGATTTTATTCGTTTTTTGGCTTCCTTGCTTTTGCTTTGACCGCTGCGGTCTTCTCGAGGAGGGCTTTCTCTTCATTGTCAAGCATATCTGTAAATTTATACCTAAGTGCCCTCTCGTTCTCATCATTGATGAAGACGTAAAGGGTTTCATTCTCCTTTATCTGCCTTCCGAAAGTCACGCCATCCATCGAGATCGCCACATTTGAGCCTGTCTTGGCTTCTTTCAAGCTGATGCCATTGTCCTGTATCTCTTTTACAGCACCTATTACCTCGCCTTCTTCATTCATTAGTGACCAGGCGGGGCGGAGCCTTCCAGATTCAACCTCTATCCCGAAGACAGCAGGGTGGGAGGCGCGGAAGCAGGAATTCGGCAGTACTTTTATTCTTCCAGGAAATATAAGAGCGCGGTTTATGGCCTCGCTCTCGCCCTTCTTCTGAACCGCAAGCCACTCTTTGTAGTCATCTATCAGTTTGTATATTATATTGCCGCTGATTATGTTGATTCCGGTAGTGTATGCTTCATTCTTCGCGTCGTCTTCTATCTTTGTGTTAAATGCGAGTATGACCGAGCTGAATGGATCTGTGGCTCTCATGGAGAATGCGTCAAGCACATCGCGTTTTGTCACATTCCCTATTCCCTTTTTGCTTATGCTTACACCTGCATCTTTAAGCAGCTTTGATATTGCTTCTATTCCACCTATTGTATCTGCCTTAAGCAATATCCCTGATTTTTCAACGTTGAATACCTCGGATATCTCTGACTGTATCTCGCGCTCGTAATCCTGCGCTTTTGTGGATATTATCAGTGAACCCGGCAGTGCGTCCTCCAGGCCGTTGGCGCTTATCTTCACTCCCGAAGCAGCGCTTACTTTATCTAAATAGAAGAACTTGCTTGCCGATTCCCTCATCTCCTGAAGCGGCTTGGGCTTGAGAAGAGCACGCACTTTTGCCATGCCTATTCCCGAAATGGTGGCAAACGCTATAGTCTCATTGACGCTAAGAGTGCCGTCATAAAGTATAACGTCTATTGTTGAGCCGAGCCCCTTTTCCTCCTTTTTTTCTATAATGCTGCCTTTGGCAGGTCCATCTGCATTGGTCTTGAGCCTCGCTTCAAGAAAACGCTGGGAAAGACCTGTCGCATAGAGCAATAGCTCTGCTATACCTTCTCCGGTCTTGGCGCTTAGAGGAACTATCAGCACCTCCTTGGTGAAATCCTTTACCCTGTCGAACCTTTCGGCATTGAAGCCAAGCTCGCTGAGCTTTCCTACCAGGTCGTATATGCGTCCTTCCAGATCTGCAGAGACGCTCTGCTGCTGCTTTTCCAGCGTCTCGAGGAAAGATTGCGTGGGATTCTGTCGCCAGCCTGTGATTAGGTCTATCTTGTTGGCTGCAAGTATGAAAGGCGTCTTGTAGTCTTTCAATATTTCAAGAGACTCGTATGTCTGCGGCTCGAAGTTCTTTGACACGTCAACTACAACTATCGCAAGGTCCGCTACCGAGCCTCCGCGCTGGCGGAGATTGGTAAATGCCTCATGGCCCGGAGTATCTATGAAGAGCAGGCCAGGTATGGTTATGTTTACATTGAATTTGGAGAGCAGCGGCCCGCATATCTTCTTTATCACATCTATAGGCACTTCGCTTGCGCCTATGTGCTGCGTTATGCCTCCTGCTTCCCTGTTTGTTATGGTGGTGTTGCGTATCTTGTCAAGCAGGCTTGTTTTACCATGGTCTACATGTCCCATTACAACTATTATAGGCTGCCTTATCATAAGTCACCACGCAAGATTTAAAGGTATATAGATTAATAGTAAACAAAAATACTTTATATCAGTGAGATTATGGAAAGATGCCTTGTTTTGATAAAACCTGATGGAGTTGAGAGGGCGCTTATAGGAAAGATAATAAGCAGATTCGAGGACGCGGGACTTCAGATTGTGGGTTTGAAGCTTATGAACGCCAGGAAAGAGATGGTGGAAAAGCATTATACTGATGATGAAGGGTGGCTTGTTTCAGTGGGAAAGAAGGCCAAGCAGTCTGCTATTGACAAAGGGGAGGTGGTAACTGAGACTGAGAAGGAGATAGGAATCAGGGTCAGAAAGGCACTTATTCATGAATTGACGCGAATGCCTATAGTCGGCTTCGTACTTGAAGGCAATTCTGCAGTTGATGTTGCGCGGAAGATCTGCGGCGCAACTGAGCCCAGAAAGGCAGATCCGGGCTCAATACGCGGAATGTATGCCAGCGACAGCTATTCGCTTGCAGATATCAAAAAACGGTCCGTAAGGAACCTGATCCATGTTTCAGAGAGCCCTGAAATTGCGGAGAAGGAGATAGAGATATGGTTCAGCAAGAGTGAGATATGCGCATATGAACGGGCAGATGAAAAGGCAATGTACGGCTAATTGAAGGATAGCTTGCTACTGTAAGCTTATCCTTGCCTCTTCTGTAATCATCTCCGGAATCCAGGCAGGATCCCATACAAGATCTATGTTTACTTTTCCTACCCCTTCGAGATGTTCAAGCCTGAGCTGGACATCGGCAAGTATGATGCTGGTAACCGGGCACATTGGGCTCGTCATGGTTATCTTAAGGTCTATGTCATTGCTTTCACTTACAGCTATCCCATAGATGAGGCCCAGATCGACTATATTAAGACCTATCTCAGGATCAACAGTGCCCTTGAGCGTCTTGGTTATCTGATCAACTGTTATGTTTGCCATATATAGAAAATAGGTCCGAATTCCTATTTAAACATGATGTTGAATCTGATGAAAGCAAATGCTAGGCAGCATGCTTCTTGCGCAGGTATCTGGTTGCCAGTGTCCATCTGTTGAAGAAGAGTCTTTCACTTGCTGCTTTCAAGCTCGGCCATCCTTCTGGTCCATTTCTCTGCCACTTCCTGGGCCTTCTCTGCGGCTATTCCCACATATTTGGAAGGATTTCTTACTATTGACATCTGCCTCGCAGTGAATTTTTTAAGGTACGGCTGTAAGCTCTTGTCTTTCAGCACAAGTTCTGTCAGCAGCTTGCCTGTTTTATATGACTCGTCTGCCAGTTTGCCAAGATACTCGTGAGAGTTTGGGTGTCCATACGTTGAAAGAAGAAGATGCAAAGGCTCTGCAAGCGCCTTGTCAGAGGAGATATTGAAGTTCTTGAGCATGTTTTGCTGATTAGGCTGAATATTTTCAGATATCCGTATCGCCCTTCTTACCGCATAGTCAAACTGATCCATAATTTGTGGTATATACCGCTGCGAAGCGGAATTGGTCAGATCTCGCTGGTGGTCGGATATCTGGTCAAGATGCATCATTAACATATATGGCATGGTCGCCTTCCACAGGCTTTTTATATTCTCAAGGCCAACCGGATTTGCCTTGTGTGGCATTGTAGAGGATCTTGAAACATCTTTGCCTCTGGGCTGGCCTATCTCTGCTATTTCCGGCCTTTGAAGGTTGCGCAAGTCATCCGCCCAGTTGGCCAGTATGGTAAAGCTGCTTATCATATGATGCATAAGGTCGGCCATTGGCTCCTGCTGTACTATCTGGGTGGAAATTTCAGTAGCCTTCAGTCCAAGCTCTGACAATACCTCCTCTTCGAACTTCTCTGGATCGTCTACAAAGAGAGATAATGCGTTGTACGCACCAACTGCCCCGGAAAACTTTCCCCTCAGATCAAGAACTGCATCTTTTACCTTGAGTATCTGGTTGCCGAATCTGCTAACGTACCATGCCATGCTGAAGCCGAATGTTATAGGCTCGGCATGCTGCAGGTGCGTCCTGCCGATCTGCAATGTGTATTTTTCCTTCTCTGCGATGCCTATCCACAATTTTTCAAGAGTAATCATATCTGGCAGTATGATATTGTTGAATGCGTCCTTGTAACGCAGCATGTTGGCCGAATCCACTATGTCGCATGAAGTTGCAGCCCTATGCACGCCGGCAGCGGCTTCACTGCTGACATTTCTGCGAATCACGTTCACCTGCGCTATTATGTCATGGCCTGTCTTTGCTTCCTCTTCGTAGACCTCCTTTGCCCTTACCTTCTCTGAAGCTTTTTTAATTTCTGCTGCCGATGAAGTACTTATCATGCCTCTCTTCGCAAGTACGATTGCGAGTGCAGCCTCTACCTTCGACTTGTATTTTACATACGCCTCCTCTGAAATGTAGGGTATAAGCTCCTTTACGAAGTATCTGTAGTCTGATGGAGAAATCAGGTCATACACGGAAACATTTTCATCTCTCAATGCATCAACTGAATGGCTGCCCTGACATGGCTTCGGACGGTGTTGTGCATATGCCGCTGACTATTTTTGTAATCTCACGCATAGATGCAGGTATTAGAAACCAAGGAACATTCCCTTTCCTAGCCCGCATGGACAGGAAATAGTGGCGTACTCTCTCCAGTAAACAGTTTGGACTTCCATGGTGACTATAATTAATTGTCATGACGCCACTAGTAAGTTTCTGTTTCTCCGGCAAGCTGCCACCGCAGACTATTCCAATCCTGTTTTTCATAAATATGAGAGCCCAGGCCGTTCATTATTAGCTTAACTTATATCGCCTGAAATGGTGCTTATAAGGCTTCCGAAATCTGGCTTTGATACGCTTGGCTGGAAATTGTATGTGAGAACCACTACTGCTGTGCCTTTCCACCCTATTAATATATATAAATCCCCGGATATCGCCTCTGTGTAAGAGAATCCGTTAGACGTTCCAGTAGAATAGGAATATCCTTTTTGTGATGGGTAGTATAGCTTTGAGCCGTTAACAAACAACGAATAGACGGCCAGAGGCTGGGCGGTATTTATTATACCCTCATTGCCTGATGCGCTTGCAGTTTGATTCCGGAATGTGACAGACCACCCTGAATTCAGAGTTGCGTTGATCTCCTGGTTAAATTCTTTTTCAGCTGCTTTGACTTCCGAAGTAATAGCTGTTGAATTTTCATATGATACGTTGTAATATGTCTGGGTTCCAAAAATGGCATTTATTTGGCTCTCGGAGAGATAGTTTAGTGGAGCATTCCCGCTTGAAGTGCTGCTGCTCGAAGTACTGACGCTTGATGTAGTGCTGGTAGAGGTACTTATCGCGCAAGAGCCTGAGCCCGTCATCCAGCTGCATTGGTAATTTGAGGAGCAGACGTTGTTGCCTGCATCCTTGTTCAGGTTTGAGTTAGAGCCCGATCCTTGCGCGCAGTATATTCCATAAAGTGAGTTGTTGAGCAGCCGGTTGTTTCCTACTGTTGTTATTGAAGAATTGACAAGGTAAAGGCCGGTTACGCTTCCCTGTTCGGAATTGCCTTCTACTGTGAAGCCAGTATCTCCTGCAAGCTCCATGCTGACATTTGAATTGGCTATGAAGTTGTCTTTTATGGTTGCATAGTAGCCATTGCCATAGTATATGCCATAAGATGAATTGCTTATCGAATCATTATATATCAGGGAGTGCTTCGACCCGCTTAGGAGTATTCCGTACTGTGCGCCTGCAATCGTATCGTTCAGCAGGGTAACCGAGCCTGTTGTAGTGCCTTTTACCGCATAATCGAAACCTATTATCTTGCAGTTTGCAACAGTCACATTAGTCACGTTGTTTATATCTACGAATGTTCCGCCGCTTGTTGAGAGCACAGTATGCCCCCCGCAGTTTATCTCTGAGCCTGAGCCCGAGGTAACGGCAGCATTTGTCACATCTATGCAGGTGGACCCGTAAGTATAGATCACGTCTTCAGTATATCTCACGTAGCTTGGGCTTGAGAGGTCATAGCATGCCGTCTGTGCCTTCTCTATTGCATTTACTTCTACAAGCCAGCTGCAGTTATGTTTTGTTGCCCCGCTATTTACCCCCAAGTCATCAGCATATATGCCGGAACTGGAAGGAGAGCAGAAATAATCAATATTGTTTGAGTAAGCAGTATTGTTTGATATCAGGTTTGAACGTGAATTTATTATATTGAAGCCATTTCCGCCATTCAGGCCAGAAGTATTGTTTACAATTATATTATAGCTGGAGTTGGAGAGCACAAATCCGGGGGTTGTGCCCAGAAGCCCGTTATATGAGCCGTCCTGCGTTATTATAGAATCATTTACATTGTCTAGCACAAAACCAGATGAGCTTGCAAGGTTGGATACTGTACCCACTACAACTACTCCAGTATCGTTCTGCAGATATATGGAATATTCGGATGAGGTTACCGTGTTGTTTCTCAGAATTAAGTATGGTGAATTGAGGGCTTTTATTCCGTATGACAGATCTAGCATATTGCATCCTGAAATTGCAACGCCTGGCATGTTATCTACGCTTACGCCTGTGCCTGCTTCGTTTCCTTTTATTAGATGGCCATCACACGCAAGATTCACGTCCTTGGCCTTTATATCCAGGCATGAGCCTGAACCGCTATATACCATATTGCTAGTAACTTCGTAATTTCCTGACAGGCTTATGACCCCGCATGAACTTATATGCTGCGTAGGCAGCGGAGGAAGCTGGTATGAGACGCACTCGCTGGCCCAGTTGCAGTCAGTAGACTGGCATGTGCTTGACTGCAGTATGTTTAGGCTTGAGTTGTACGAGTCTGCTGAGCAGTAGAAGTCGGTATTGGAATTGCCTTTAAGCGTGGCATTGGAGAAGGTATCGCCTGTTCCGTTCTGGAAGTATATGCCGTAAGGATTTTCAGAGGAGGATAGCCTGTCAACCGAGATGCCCGAAACATTGCCCAGGTACAGGCCGGCCTCTCCGTCATTTGAAAAGGAAGTGTTTATAAGCAAACCTTTTAAGCTGTTCAGCATGTAAATGCCGAAGCCGCTTGAATATGCAGATGTGTTTCTTATGCTCGAGTTAAACACGCCATAGAGATATGCGCCATAGGTGTCGTTCGAAAGCCTGCAGTTGTCTACCTGCAGGTTATAAACGCCTGAAGCAGCAATGCCATAGTGTGCACCGCTTATTCCCCTGCCCATGCAGTTTAGATTCACATCAGATGCATTCACTTCTATGCATGCGGCATTCGCATAAGCAGGTTCTGATGTGTTTACATAGTCTGGAAGGTAGAGGTTCGATGAGAGTGCGTAGTTTCCTGGAGCATCTATAATGCCGCAGCTGTTTATTGTATTATGCAAGGTCAGGTTGGCCAGGTTTATAGGCACATTGCGTATTGAACAGAATGTAGACTGGCAGAACGCATTTGTTTCGCATGAAACCCCTGAGAATGTATTTTGCTTGCGGTATCCTGCATTTGCAACGCAGAGCAGATCCGAGATCGGGTTGCTCTTGTACGAACCGCCTACGAAGGTATTACCGGTTGAGTTTATTACCATTCCGTAGTAGGCGTTTCCGCTTGCTGTATTATTCTGAAGCCTGTTGCCAGTGCCGCCCACCAGTGTTATGCCTCCATTGTTGCTTGAGGTCCCAACTGCCGAGTCATTTAAGAAAAGTCCATTCAATGAATTGAGGATATAAAGGCCAGAGATTGTAGCATTGTAGAGTGATACGTTTGATACATGTGCATTTTTCACATTAGATAGGTATACATTATAAGAGAAGCGGTAGATGCCAAGGCCGTCTATGCTGACATTGCTCTGGTTTTTTACAGAGACGCCATATGAATATGGCGCCTGAAGCTTGAATGGGCCGTTGCCATGTATCAGATGCCCCCTTCCTTCCAGTGCCACATTGCTGCTCTCTATGCTTATGCACGAACCGTCCTGTATGTTCGTGCTTATATCCTGGGTCAGATAATACGTGCCTGGCGAGTTTATTGCTTCGCATGAACTTATTGCATAGCTTTTCGCATTCGGAATCGTAGTAGTGTGTGGCTGGTTAATGTAGGGGTTGTTGATCCAGACATATGCGAAGATAGCAAGTATTATCGCTACGGCAGCAATAGCTATTAGAATCGTGGGCACTTTGGCTTTATGAGGTGACGGCTGGGGCTTTTGAGGTTGCTCTGGCTGGGGAGATTCGGATGGGGGTTCCGGTGCCGGCTGCGTGTATGCTGTTTGCTGCGAACTTGCAGGTTGCCCTTCATTTTGATTTTCAGTAACCTCAACTACAGTATCTGAAGATTGCTGCGTCTGAAGAATCCAGTGCTTCCGATAAATATCTGCGTGCATTATATCAATTCTTGGTTCACTGGTTTTTATATCCTTTTCCATAGAGATATTTATATAGCTTCCTTGGATGCCAAAATAAGTTAAGATAGCTCAGTTGGCATTTTGGATGCCCCGGTAACTCAGTGGCAGAGTGCCAGTTTCGTAAACTGGAAGTCGAGGGTTCGACCCCCTCTCGGGGCTTGAAGTCAATAGGCGTGGTTATACGCCTTAAACATCTTTTATCAGCTTAGAAAGCTTTCTTTTAGCTTCTGATCTTATTTCAGCACTAACTTCATCATCTTCTGCAGTTTCAACAAGATCGCTGATCTTAAAAAGCCTATTCAAAATGCCTAGCGTTATTGCTTCTTCCTTGAACTTAGAATATATGACTACTCCGGAAAGTAGAAACTTGCCAGCCTCGAATACCTTTTCATTATTTATAAGCAATTCTACGCTCTGCCCGGGAAATCTGACTACAAGGCGCATTGTCATGTTTTTGCATTCTACTGATCTCCAATTACTAGGCAGTATACCGTGCCCATACATAACAGCATCATGTATTATGTCAATTAGCTGATAGCTAAGGGTATAGTATTTCCTTTCCTTTGGAAACTTTATAGTTGGTGTTTTTTGTTTGTCCATTTGAACCACAATAGGCTTATATATTTTACTGAATATAAATATTTTTGACAAATATTTCTTTTTAGGAAATATATTAGGATATTATGGCAGCAATACCAGAATTGAAGAGTATCATAGCGGAGATACGCATCTCAAGGCAGAGGCACGGCATAAAGTCTTCTGCTCTCGCTAGAGCAAGCGGGATAAGCCCTTCTGCGATGTCTAAGCTTGAAAAAGGCGCTCTGAAGCCCAGCTACGAGCTTGTTTACAAGGTGTTGGATGCTCTCGACGATCTTATAGCAGAGCAGGGTGCTTCTGCTACAATAAGTGCAAAGATGACCAGAAGCGTGATAAGCGTATCCATAATTGATACAATATCAAGGGCGCAGGAGATAATGAAGAAGAATGATATATCCCAGCTTCCAGTAGTAGACAATGATGGAAGGATATTCGGACTTGTCACAGAAAAGAGCATCTTAGACAATCCAGAAGAGGTAACTTGCGGCAAAGCTTTGGATTTTTCTTATGCTGTTCTAGGGTCAGACGCAAACCTTGAAAAGGCGCGCCAGATTATCAGGAACACGCAGGCAATATTGGTTGTAAAAGAAGGCAAGCTCATTGGCATTCTCACCAAGGCCGATTTTCTCTAGAAGCGAAAGCAGGCACGCTTATCCTAGGCCAGAAATGAATGAGACCTGCACCACAGCAAAGTTTATTACTTAATGTTTAAGGCCTTTTATTGCAGCAGAAGCGCTATTTTCGAACCCGTAGGAAGAACAGCAGGGGAGAAGATTTTTTAAGATTTAACTATGATACTAAACTGTGGCTTTTATACGCAAAAGAGCAAAGAGAGCAGAGCAAAGCATAACCGGGGAAGGATCTTATATTAGATTAAAAAAACGCATAGTACCCGCGGCGCTTGGAGGCATAACGCTTTCTATGCTGGTCCTGCTTCTTGAATACTTTAAGACTGACGTGATTTACGGCTATGGAATTTCCCTAGTAATATTCGCTTCCTTTGCAGGCAGCATATTTATCATGTTTATAATGCCGAATTCACGGGCTGCGAAGGTTGGCAAATTTGTAAAAAGTTATATATTGGCCGGGATTGTGGGGTATTTTGGTAGCCTGGCGGTAGGCATATTGCCGTTGTTTTTGATATCAGGAATAGTTCTCTTTGCTCTTACTGTGCTCCTGATACTTACAGATAGTGAACATCCTCCAGCAGCCGCAATCGCCTTCGCCTTTGTCCTGTTTCACGTCGGCATATTAGGCATCCTGATAATATTCTTATGCATAGCGATAATCCTGCTATTCAGGTACATACTTGAAAAGAGCATCTTTGATCTGGAGCGCAAGGTGAAGAAGATAGAAAAAGCAAGGCTTAAGTAGCAAACAGGATCTTGGCATTATTGAGCCTCTCGTACTGCCTTGATAGCTGGCCTAATTCAAAATACAACGCTTATTAAACGCTTAACTTCTTAATGGATTTATGCTCAATGCAAGGTCAATGCGGCTTAGGGCACTGGCGTTTACCTCTTTAGGACACTTCAGCAATGACTTCACGACATTGCTTTTCTCTGTGCTTATAATATATTACAATAAGGATTTCGGCCTGAGCCTCGCGCTGCTGGGCGTGGTCGCAATAGCATACAACACTATAAGCGGATTCCTTAGCACTCCGGTAGGCAGGTTTGCAGACAGGACAAGGATGTATCGCGGCCTGATGGCAGTTGGCATAGCAGTACTTGGAGTATCAATGATACTTTTTGCAATATCATTCGTCTCAGGCACATTCATCATACCTGCGATGCTTACTGCAGCAATACTGCTAGGAATTGGTGAAGCTTTCTACCATCCGCTCGGAGCATCTGTTATTAATATAGTATACTCAGATAACTCTGCTTCTGCTCTAGGCGTAAACGGCTCGTTCGGCAGCATTGGAAGGGCACTGCTGCCCATAGTGCTCATACCCCTTATACTTAAGATAGGTGAATTTTACGCACTGCTGATACTTGGGGCATATGCGATACTTGCAGGCATGGTAATATTTCTGGGCCTAGGATTTCTGAAGGCTGGAGAAACGCGCAGAAAAGATACAGCGATAAAGGCCGTTAGCAACAGGAAGGCGTTCAGGCGTTACAGGCCAATGCTTGTTATCCTTGTTGCAATGGTATTTGTAAAAGCAATGTTCCTTGTCGGCACAACCACATACATATCAGAATACCTGCTGACTCAGACTCACTCAGAAATAATGGTCAGCTACGTTCTCACGTTAAGTTTTGTCGCTGCCATAGTAGGGCAGCCTATCTTCGGAAAGCTTACTGACATGTACGGCGGCAAGGCAACTATAAGCATAACAACCGCTTTCTCCGCACTTCTCTTCTTACTCTTCATGCTCTCCGGTTCAGACCTGGTGCTGATTGTTGTCTTCTATGCCATTTTCATATTTCTCTCATTCACAGGATTCCCCGTACTGCTCGGCTATGTGAATCAGGTAGTACCGAAGGACATCACAACAACAGCCCACGGGATGGTATGGGGGATAGGAAACACGGTAGGGGGAGCGGCGGGGATAGCGGTGATGTCCCTTCTTCTGTACCTTGGAGTAAGCCTTACACATACGATGTGGGTCATGCTTGCATTCGGAATCGCGTCGATCTGCTTCATACCATTTATACCCGGGGAGGGCAAGAAACACATAAAATAGCCGTATAGCTTAAGCAAGGGCATTCTTATATTCAAGAAGATTAACTCCAGAGCATGTCTACTGTAGAGGTTGCCCAGAATATGATGCAAACGATGTTTAATGTGGCCTGGGAAGGAAGGCATGATTCATAGGCATGCACTGAAGGCGTACCCACCTCTTACTTGGCCACATACGTTGCCTTCATCTATCTATTGTAAAATACAGTATATATTGCAGCGTACCTGGAAGTATATACTGGAATAAAAATATAGGATTTAGGCTTTAGCTATCCCTATTTTCGTATAATCCTTATGCCTATGTCAACTTATGCTGCATTTATCTTGACTTTCCTCTGCCTGAAGCCTGCGCAGACTGAGACTCCTCATCTGAGAGATGCACCATCTTTATCCCCAAATCAACTATCTTGTATCCTATGCTTGCGAAGAGGAAGAGAAGGAGCACTGCCACTCCGAAATAAATGAAAGTGGAGACGTTTAGCGTTAGTGTGCCCAGGCTGCTGTTTATGTTGCTCAGTGTTGCATTGATTCCGCTTCCCTGGCCCTGCTGCTGCACAGGAGAATATGCCTTCGAGATAACGCTCTCGTAAAGGCCGTAGCCGAGATAGAGAGAAAAGAGAATGATGAGTATTCCAACCACCATGAGAATATTGCCTGCCATTGCACTCATTTTACCACTATTACAGACACAATAGATTTTCCAGGCATAACTATAAATATGCGATACGGGAAGTATTCCTGCTAATGCTGGTGTTACAGTGATTAATGAAGGAAGCCAGGAGAGTGTTGCAAGCATAGTGGAGAGGAGGGCTATTTACTACAGGTCGTTTGGAATTTACAGCGAGATTGGAGGCTTGTATGATTATGGGCCGGTAGGACTAAGGATAAGGAGGAATATAGAGGAGGCATGGCGAGATCTCTTTGTCGAGCATATAGGTGCGCTTGAGATAGAAACGGCCAATATGCTCTCCGAGGACGTACTCAAGGCAAGCGGGCATGTGGCTGCATTTACAGATCCTGTCGCAACATGTATGAACTGCAAGACGCCGCATAGGATAGACAAACTGCTGGAAGAGTTCTATGAAAAGAAAGGCGATGCCAAGGCAGCTGCTTCTGTGAAAAAAATGAATATTGAGCAGCTGGAGGAGCAGGGAGAGAGAAACGGACTTGTATGCACCAAGTGCGGAGGCAGGCTTTCGAAGATAGAGAAGTTCAATCTCATGTTCAAGACGACTGTAGGACAGGGGGATACTGTTGTATATCTGAGGCCAGAGACAGCGCAGAGCATCTTTCTTGATTTCAAGACCATCTTCAGGTCAAATGGCCTCAAGCTGCCTGCGGTGATCTGCCAGATAGGGCGGGCTTACAGGAACGAAATCTCAGCCAGGCAGCAGCTGGTGAGAATGCGCGAATTCACCCAGATGGATACGGAAATCTTCTTCGATCCTGAACTGGAAAGCACAGATCTTGGCTACGTGAAAAGCGAACACGTTTTAAAGACAAGGGTAAAGTTTATTTCAGCAGGAGAGGAGGCAGAGAAGGAATGCCTGCTTGCGGATCTGCTCAAGGAAGGCAGAATTCCGAACCTCTACTTTGCATATCTAATCTATTTGGAGAAAAAGCTGCTAGAGCGCATGGGAATAAGCGGGGAGAGATATAGATTCAGGCAGCTTGAAAAGGAGGAACTGCCACATTACTCAAGAGGCAATGTCGATTTAGAGATAGCTACGCGATACGGCTACATAGAGGCTGCAGGAAATGCACACAGAGGCGACTTCGACCTCTCAAACCATGCCAAGTTCTCCGGGCAGGACCTTGGGGTAATAAACGGAACCAAGAAGACAGTGCCGCAGATCATAGAGGCTACGCTTGGACTTGACAGGCTCTTCTTTGCACTGCTTGATGACGCGTTTACAGAAGAAGGTAGGGAGTGGCCGTGGCTGAGGCTCAATGAGAAGATGGCACCTTATTCATATGCGATTTTTCCGCTTCAGAAGGACGAGAAGCTTATAGCCGTTGCCCAGGAGCTGCACAGGAAGCTGCTTGGCAAGAAAGTTGCCTGCTATTACACTGACACTGCAAGCATAGGCAAGAGATATGCAAAAGCAGATGAGATAGGTGTTCCGCGATGCATAACTGTAGACTTCCAAACTTTGGAAGACCAGACAGTTACTGTGAGGGACAGGAACACTACAGAACAGATAAGAAGAAAGATTGATGAGATAGCGTAGGTAGCCGCCATATACTGCCACTGCTTTAGTCGTGACATCTTCTCCGCCAAGGAATGATCCTCTAATCCTGCGCACTTGTGAAGGATTGGGCCT
>JAJZND010000002.1 GCA_021848025.1 Microcaldota archaeon
AGTCTGGGTAAATCTGCCTTCGGAAATAGGCGCAAACTCAAATACAGTGATATACATGAATTTCATGCAGAGCAATGTCATGTCATCTTCAGGCCCTACAGGAGAAGCCCCGCAGTTAAGCAGCACCTACGGGCAGTATGATAATGGCGCAAGCGTGTTCACTCATTATGGTGGCGGTGGCTCTACAGGATGGTCACAATTTACTTTCGTTGGCGGAACTTGGTCTACTACAAATGGCTACTTACAGCAAACAGCGACAAGTGGCGGTTATAATGGTGGCCCAACAGCCTTAATTGAAGGCACGAGCTATCCAGCAACAGGAAATTATATACTTAGTATGGCATTTAATTATAACACAGAAGCAGACGCAAGAGTCGGAATTATTGCAGTTGCTACTCCAACAACTGCCCCGGATACATTTGGCTATAGATTTATAGGACAGCAAACTGATAATGCGCAAGGATTTATTTCTTTTCTTAATGACCTCATAACTTGGGTTGTAAACAACCCTTATCAAGGTGTGGTTTCAACTGATTATACTATGACTATAACCGACGCTGGAGGAACGTGGAGTGGTTCTTTGTATAGCGGATATGGAGAAACTTCAAGCCCATTAGCAACTTTAGCTCCAACAAGTTACACGGCTGCTAACTACGCAGGAAGCGTGAGTGGTTATGTTGGTATTTCTGCAGCGTATTATTCATCTAGCGTCCTGTCAAACCCTATTAATGTAATGTGGTTCTACATGCGTGCCTATCCACCCAACGGCGTGATGCCAAGCGTGAGCTTCGGGAGTTTGGGATAAGGAAAATAGAAGTTAAAATTATACCCTTCTTCCCCTTCTGCCTCCGGGCCTTTTAGTCGTATCTGTAGGTATTGGCGTAACATCTTCTATGCTCCCGATCTTGAAACCGCTCCTTGCCAACGCCCTAAGGACAGATTGCGCTCCATGCCCTGGAGTTTTCGAGCCGTGGCCCCCAGGGGCCCTTATCTTTATGTTGATGTGGGTTATGCCTTTTTCTATTGCTGCAGATGCAACTCTGTAAGCTGCCTGCGTAGCTGCATAAGGAGACCCTTCCTCATGGTCCGTGCCAACTACCATGCCTCCGCTTCCCACTGCTATGGTCTCTGAACCAGAGAGGTCCGTAAGTGTTATTATCGTATTGTTCTTGGAAGAGAAGACATGGGCGACGCCCCACCTTATTCCTTTCTGCTTGTATTTCTCCTGTGCTATTGAAACCTCTTCCTCATATGAAAGTTCGCCTTTCTTAACCTGCTCGTTCTTTCCAGCAGCTTCGCTCTTCTTCACCGGTTTTGCTGTGCTCTGCTTAGTAACCGCAGCTTTTGCCATTTCTATTCACCAACTCCTCCGTTTTGTACAGGTGCTTCCTGCTGCTGCGGAGCCTCTGATGGCTGCGCCTCAGGTGCAGCTCCTATAACATTGCCCTTGACTCCTGCATCAATATCTATCTTCTTGTAATACGAAATGCTGCCTTCCTCCACGCTCCTGACAAGATAGCCAGGGGAAGTTATCCTCTTCCCGTTTATAGCTATAAATCCATGCGTTATCAGCTGCCTCGCCTGCCCAAAGCTCTTGGCAAGCCCTCTCCTGTAAACCATTGTCTCTAGTCTCCTTTCAAGAAGTGATTCTGGCTTGAGAAGCAGAAGGTCGTCCAGCACCGCATTGCTGTTTATCACGTTATATCTTGCAAGTCTCGCTATTATCTCCCTGCCTACATTCTCGCCTTCCCTGCCCGATAGCACCTGCCTAACATTCCTCTTTATACGCCTTATCTCGCTTGTAGCTTTCCAGAGCTCCTCGAGCTTCTTAAGGCCATAAGCGTCTCTTAATCTATGCTCTTCCTCTATTCTCTGCTTGTTCCACATCGCAGCAGGCCGCTGGAGTTTTTTCCTATTCCTTTTTGGCGATCCCATTCATACACCTTATTTTTTGGCAGCTTCCTGCTTTGCAGTCTGCGCGCCAGCCTGCTGCGCAGCCGTGCCTGTTGTCTGCACGCTCTTCTTCACAACACCTATTGTAGCGCCTGTCCTTCCTGTGGATCTTGTCCGCTGTCCTCTTACCTTCTGACCATACTGATGCCTAGATCCAACCCATGTCTGCATCTTTATGCCACTCTCCACATCCTGCCTTATCCTGAATGTCAGATCCGTCCCGACAAGATGCATATCAGAGCCTGAATCAAGGTCCTTTCTTCTGTTTGAGAGATACGTAGGTATGCCTATCTTGAGCGGATTGCTAAGTGCATTCTCTATCTTTGCAAGCTGCGCCTCGTCCAAAGACCCTATCTCTAAATTAGGATCTATATTATACTGCCTCTCGCACATTAGCGAAATTGCATGAGCCATGTTGAAGCCAATTCCTTTTATCTGCATCAGTGCATGAACAATCTTGAAGTTGCCGTTGATGTCACGGCCAGCTATTCTTATTATGCTCGTTTCTCTTGCCTTCTGCTTCTGCTCAGCTCTTTCTCCTTCTTTCTCTTCGTGCATCTTCTCTTCGGCCATTTCAACCTAACCAATTACCAGTTTTAAATTCATCAGGCTAAAGAATAGACTGACAAGCAGATAATTATTTGTATAAATACCTTAAAATACCTTACGCCGCACATCCTGCACACAAAGGTACTGTCCCTTCTCTACAGAATCCTTCCCGTAGATCCTTTTCTTGCATCCCTAAGATGGAAAATCAATGCCTGCAGATGACGCGCCTTCTCCGGTCTGAGAGCAGGGAAGTAGTTGGAAACGCCTTCTATAATTCCATTGCGAGACCCTGCATCCTGTATAAATGTGCCTCCACCCCCTCCTATTGGTACTATTACAAGAGAAGAGAGACCCAGTATCCTGTCCATAATCGTTCTGTTGACCAGCACGTCTGTTACGTTTTCCAGCGGCATTGAGTCTATTGTGTAACCGATGAATCCCCTTCTTCCAATTACCCTGTGATTAGTTATCCAGTACATGAACTTGCCGTATGATATTAGCGGAGTTATAAGTACAACAAGCAGCAGCACCATAAATGCCAGGATGCCAAGTAGAACTCCTGCGATAGCTGAGCCTTCGAAGAGATATGCGATGAATCCGGAGACGATTCCTAGTACCACTGCGGCTGCTATGCCGTTCATGGACCTTGATACAAGAAAACCAAACTTGTCTGGCCTTACTTCTTCTACTATGCTCTCGCCTTCTTGTAGGTTGAAAGGCAGCGAGCTGGAATCCGGAAAGGTTTTCTTCTCTGCGGAATCTTCCATACTCTACACTAGTGTGTTTTTCCGGTATATAAAGGTTCATTCACTTGGAAAAGGCAAAAGGAAAAACGCCAGGGTTGGGATTTTCAGAGCTCCAGCCTTGTGCGAGAGCTGTTTTGAACCCAAACGGCCGTTAGGCCATACGCTTTCTTGCATCCTTTCCAGGCGTACGCGTTACCGGATTCTGCCACCCTGGCATAATTTTAATATTATGGTGCCATACCTTTAAGGGTTTATTCCTTCCCATCCTTTTCCTCTTCGTGCAGTTTCTTCTCTGGCCGCACTGCAGGGAAAGCGATAATCTCCTTTATGGAAGTATTATTCGTGAGTATCATTGCGAGCCTATCTATAGAGAGCCCAAGGCCTGCGGTAGGAGGCATACCATACTCTATAGCTTCAAGGAAATCTGTATCTACGGGAGGCACCTCGCTATCACCTTTTTTCCTTTCCCTGTCCTGCTGTGAGAACTTCTCCCTCTGCTCTATGGGATTTGTGAGCTCCGAGTAGCAGTTGCCCTCTTCATATCCTGCAATATAGAGTTCGAAGCGTTCACTGAGTTTTGGGTTTCCGCGCTTTGCCTTTGTGAGCGGGCACATGTATGCCGGAAAATCAAGCACAAACGTGGGCTGGAAGAGCTCTGTTTTGATATGCTTATCGAAGAGCGCATCCGCCACGTGATAAGCGTTCTTTATCGGTATATTCAGATGCTCCTTTTCAGCAAGCTCAGCGGCCTGCGCATCATCTATTTCAGAGATATCCACTCCTATCCTCTTCTTTATCTCCTCAACCCAGTAGAACCTTTTGAACGGAGGCTCAAAATCGAGTACATTGTCTTGGTAATTTACCTTGTAGGTACCGAACATCTCCTTCACGATTCCGCTGATGAGCTCCTCGGCAAGCTTCATGTAATCGTTGTAATCCTTGTATGCCTCGTATAGCTCCACCTGCGTGAATTCGGGATTGTGCGTAGAATCTATATCTTCATTCCTGAAGTCTTTCGAAACTTCATATACCCTCTCGAAGCCGCCGATTATAAGTTTCTTCAGGTAAAGCTCATCTGCTATCCTTAGATATACCTCAGAGTCTATGGCATTGTAGTGGGTTTTAAATGGCCTGGCAAATCCACCGCCGTAGACAGGCTGGAGCACCGGCGTCTCAAACTCCACATATCTCCTCTTGTCCAGAAAGTTGCGCACATGCGCCAGGATTGCTGCCCTTTTCGAGAAGAAGTCCTTGACTTCAGGGTTGATTATCAGGTCAAGATACCTTTTCCTGTATCGTAGTTCTGTGTCCTTCAATCCGTGAAACTTTTCAGGCAAGGTAAGCAGAGACTTGGCAAGCATTACCACTTCCCGCGCATCGACGCTTATTTCGCCCCTCTTCGTTTTCATTATAGTTCCTTTAATCCCAACTATGTCTCCTATGTCGCAAAGGTCAAGCAGCTTCATGGATTTCGCTTCAGCCGAATCAGCCTTGACAAGGACTTGTATCTTGCCTGTAGAGTCATGCAGGTCGAGGAAGTGTAGGCTACCCATAGACCGAAGCCTTAAGATCCTGCCCGCTATGGAAGCATCTTTGCCTACCAGATGCTCAAACCCGCCTGCTATATCTATGGCGTGATGCGTAACGTGGTAAGAATAAGGATAGGGCTCAATGCCCTCTGCGATGAGCTTATTAAGCTTTTCCAGCTTGAACGAATCAACCATTGCACCACAAATAGAGTAAAGGTAATGCTACTGTGTTAATAATACCCTTTTCCTTATATTTATTTATAGCCGTGACATACTCCAATGGCTAAAGGTCGTTGGCTTCCCCCGCGTTTGCAGGGTATGTTCTAAGTTCTTCGAGGACTGCCCCTGTTGGGGTCTTACACCCCCTCCCTGAGCTTTACTTCCCCACTGTCCAAGGGTAGCTCTTTTGAGTATGTTTATTGATGCGTTTATATCCCTGTCCAACCGCATACCGCATCTTACGCAGTTGTATTCCCTCACGGATAGTGGCATATCTTGAATACTGCCACAGTTGCTACATTCTTTTGAGGTGTTCATTGCGTCTACCTTTATTACCTTCATACCAGCACTCTCAGCCTTCCTTTTTCTATCCTGAACGAACCATTATTCTCTATGTGCGTTATAGAATTGAATCTGTCTTTTGATTTGAAACGTGGAAATCCTGCCTTTATCTTTGCGCCTGACTTCTTCTGCTGGCATCTCCTGAAGAAATTTTGATAAGTCTTCAGAAGCCTGTTGCGTATGCCCGCACTGACGTGTGCGTAGAGTTGCAGATAGTCCTTATTTTCGTTTATTATTTCATTAAGGAACTGATTTATTGTTCTCTAGGAAATTTTTGAGGAGGGATTTGATTTGTGCGCTTCTATCGTCTTCTCAAGGAGTTTGTTGTAAAGCCTCTGGGACATGGAAATAGCGGCGTCTATTGCCTGCTGCCTCTTCGTGTCAGGATATATCCTGAACTTGTAGGCACGCATTGTTTCAATGCTTCCTGCTTTGTTTTCTATTCTTATATACCTTCTCACGCCCTAACCCGCCATTGAAAGGTGAGTTTGCTGGTGAATCATTCATCAGACAAGTGCTGTACCTTATCTGAGGCAATTATATAAATACCCATGGCAAGATATAAATGTAAATTAGAATGTGAGGTTTAATTGGGCTTGTAGCTCAATTGGTAGAGCGTCCGCTTTGCAAACCAGCTTTTAATAAAAGCTTGCTCAGAAAGGCGGAAGGTTTCGGGTCCGAGTCCCGACAAGTCCATCATCATTTTATAAGGGAGAAGGATATAATTTTAACTTCTATTTTCCTTATTCCGCACTGCCGAAGCTCGTGCTTGGCATCACGCCGTTGGGAGGATAGGCACGTGCGCGCATCCATTGAATAAAAGTATTTGAAATAACTACTTGTGTTCCTATATATTGAGAGGTAGAAGCAACGAAATTTGCATTATTGCTTACAGGATTTCCGTAATTATACGAAGCATAAGCCTGCGAAGCTGAAGTCCAAATACTAAAAACAGAAGGCGAGGTTTGTGAACCGCTTGTTGTTATAGTAGTTCCAGCTCCAATTGTTCCATCAAAAGTCAATAAGGAATAATCGTTTGCAGATGATGTCCATATAAAGTATTGGGGGGTTGACGCAGAAGTACTTCCATATAATCCAAACTGGGAATAGTAATCTTGTGTTCCTTTAAGATACCCATAGAAATCTGTTATAGTAGTTTGTGGATTTATGGAAGAGGAACTAAAAATACCTTCATAACTATCACCAGTGGGACCACCATTTACTGTTAAACCATTATTTACTGAATATGAGCCTGCTGTTTCGCCAGCAACTAATCCGCTTGGCAAACTTGTCCCAGCAAAGTTCCAATAGTTACTAAACACGCTTGCCCCATTATCATACTGCCCGTAGGTGCTGCTTAACTGCGGAGCTTCTCCTGTAGGGCCTGAAGATGACATGACATTGCTCTGCATGAAATTCATGTATATCACTGTATTTGAGTTTGCGCCTATTTCCGAAGGCAGATTTACCCAGACTATGGTTGAAGAGAAGGTGTTGCTTGCGCCGCTCTCAACCCAGGCCTGCAGCGGCGTGCCGGTTGCGCCAGGCCCTGTTGTAAATTCGACATTGCTCCATGCGCTGTTTATGTCGTTTGAATAGGCCGCACTGTCTATGGTGAGCATCTGCTGGAAGGGCGCAGGGGTAGGTACATTCTGCGAGTTGGTTATGGTTATAGGCACATAGAGAACTGAACTTTGGCTTCCTTGGGATGCAGAGTTTGAGGAAGTTGCGACTGAGGTGCTGACCGAACCTATCTCCGCGGAGAGCACAGTACCTGTTGCAGACGTGTACTGTATCCAGAGGGTGCCTGAGAATGGTGTGCCAATCCTGCCTGACGGAATAGGGCATTGGAATGAGAGAGGAGTCTCCTGTCCGGATTCGAGGTTAATGGTGCTTATGCTGTTGAAGGATGGGGATGCGGAGCCTTTGGTGCATGCTGTGCCGGTTATTGACATGGTGCTGCCTATCTCTCCGAAATTTACTATGAGGTTGCCGTTACTTGCAAGTACGGGATTCTGGCAGAGGTAGTCCGCATATGGATCGCAGATTGAACCTGCAGGTGCGCCGAGGTTGAAAACCCCAAGATAGAAGAGTACGGCAAGAACCACGACTATTATAAGCAGCGCCCAGCCATAAGTCATAAGGTACTCCATCGCACTCTGAAGCTTCATGGTAGCATGTTGGGAGTAAAACTTTATAGGTTTATTTTATCATGCCTGAAGCAAATATCCTTGGCGCAGAACTCCGTATGAGAAGGAACCTTGCGCCTTTCCGCATGCAGATTTCCTTTTCGGTCTCTACTCTGAAGCCATCGCCTTCCTTTGAGACCTTGCACACAGTCACCGAAAAGTTGCTTACTAAAGTATATTGGCCTTCGAGAGGCTGATTCTTCGTTATGGATGACTGTGTGATTTCAGCATTGAATGATTTTTGGTATCCTATCGGCTTCCTCGCCAATATGTCGCCTTTCCCAACTTCCTTGTCCTCTGCACCCTTTATCGCGAGACCTACCCTCGCTCCAGGTTCAGCGCTTTCTACGTCCTGATCCTGAACCTGTATCGACCTGATAAGCAGCTCCTTGCCATTCCCGAGATACAGTTTGTCATGAACACGCACGGTTCCCTGCTCTACTATTCCAAGCAGTACTGTGCCTACCCCTTTTACCGGGAAGGATTTGTCTATGTTTATAAGCAGCTCCTTGTCCTTTAAAGATGCTGCTGCATAGGCAGATGCAGATTTCATCTTCTCAAAGAGCGTAGCCCTGTCGGTGTACTCAAAGTTTGCCAAGCCAGCGTTGCTTATTATCTGGTCTACGTTATTTTCATCTGAAAATATGGCTTTTTTGCCAAGCAACGATGCGCCAATAAGCGCTTCACCGAAAATGCTGTTGACTGATTTTGTACTTATCAGCACAACGTTAGCAAGAGTTAGAATCTCAGCCATCGCATAGAACTTATCCTGCAGGTCGGTTGGCGTAAGAACCACGATAGAGATGCCATCCGCAGTTCTATCATAAAAGGTTATGCCATTCTCAGATCCCTTCTTGCCTATCCATGCCGCAAGCTCCGGATCATTGGGCAATGCTATTATAATGTGGTCCATAGATGCAACCTAAAATAGTAATTCATCGGGCAGATATTGCTACGCAACCCTAAGCGAAAATGACCTTACTAGTTTCTTAAGAAAGACCAGGAACTTATTGCTGTTCCTCTTGACGTCTTTTATGAGAGGCTTGTACCTGGATTTCTCTTCTGGGGTCAATTTGCCTTCCTTTACTATGGTTTGTTTCTTGCCATCCACTATCTGCGTTTCCATCTTGCTGATTATCTCTTTCTTCATCATGGCGTACCATTCGTCAAGTGTATTTCCGTGCGTTTTAATCATTCGCAGGAAGTCTTTCATCTTTATATTCCTCCTCTTTCCTGTTCTGTCCTCTTCCGCTGCAGGTATTAGCGCTGCTTTGTCGCATATCTCCTCGATGTCTGCCTGGGAGAAGCCCATTGTTGCTCTGGCCAGCCTTCCGAAGTTTATTCCTGCTATAGGCATCCGCCTTGTGTTGAATATGAATGCCTGCTTTCTTGTCTTATAGTCAGGCGGAGGTATGTATATAGCTTCTCCGAACCTTTTACTCCTCTTCAGTGCAGGATCTATGTCCCATGGCTGGTTTGTAGCGCCTATCACAAATATGCCTTCAGGATTCTTCTCTATGCCGTCCATTTCCTGGAGAAACTGGTTGACCGCCATCCTCATGAAATTCTGGCTCTCGCCGCCGCCACTTTCCCTCTTCACGCCTAGCGCATCAAGCTCATCGAAGAAGAGTACAACAGGCGTATTTTCCCTAGCCTGCTGAAAGATCCTGTGCATGTTCTTCTCCGTATTGCCTGCGTACATGTCGACTATCTCGTTTATCCTTGCTATCATGACGTTGGATCCTGTTTCCCCTGATATTGCATTGACAAAATAAGTCTTACCGCAGCCAGGAGGCCCGTAAAAGATTACTCCAAGGCCAAGTTTCTTCCCGTAGACCTTGAGCAGCTCCGGTTTCTTTATAGCGAGTATTATGTTCTGGTATATCAGGTCTTTTTCCTTGTTCATCCCCACTACATCCTTGAAGGAGATGTTTGATTTATGCCACTTTACCTGCTTTAGCTGACCTTCCTCTATAACCGACTGATCGCCTCCGACCTTCGTCTTCTGAGCCCCCGGGGCAGACTGGCTCTGCTCTTCTGTCAGTTTTACAGTAAGCTGCTCAAGCCTAGCCCTTGCCTGCTCATAGTCAGGATTTTTTGCCAGGGACTTCTCATACCACTCTTTTGCGCCCTGATAGTCTTTCTGGTACTCTGATACAATGCCCATTATATAAGGGGCGTCATAGCTTTCTGGCTCTAAATCCATTACCGTTTCTGCGTCCCTGGTCGCTTCTGTATACATGTTCAGTATGGCGTAGGAGAGTGCTCTGTTGAAATATGCGCTTGAATAATTTGGATCTATCTCTATTGCTTTTGTGTACATATCTATTGACTTCTGGAAGTCGTTCTCCTCGAAGGCTTTTCCCGCCTTCGCGTAATAGTCCCTGGCCTCCGCGCTATCAGTATCCTTCTTCTTTGCAGGAGCATTTTCTGGCTGCTTATGGGCCTGCGCAGGCGTAGGCTCTTCCTGCGGCCTGTCCTGTCTGCCCCTGCTCTTGTTGCCGCTTATTTGTATTCTCTCATTATCGCTGTCATCTATGGGCATTTTCTCACAGCAGTATACAGCCTTATATGAATATTGTTTAATGGCAGATATTTATTAGTATCTAATTAGAAGATACTGCCTGCTGCTACACGACCCTGTCCTTTTCTATAGCGTCTAAGAGCAGGTTTAGTTCCTTGTCTACAGAAGCTATCGCAACATTTTCCCTTGGTACATGAGTTATGCTGAACGAGCCGAATTTACTTGATAGATGCTTGCAGGACTCGAAGAGCTTCTTTAGCCCATCTTCCTTTACCTTATACTTTCCGCTGAGCTGCATGGACATAAGCTTGCTGTCTGAATATGCCATTACATCGTTCTTGAACCCAAACTGTTCAGCCACTTTTTCCAGGCCGGAGATAAGGGCCAGATATTCGGCTTCATTGTTTGTCTTTATTCCATTGAAGAACGCTCCTTTGAGAAGAAGTTTGTGGCTCGCATCAAATGCCTTATATCCGGATGCGCTTAGACCCGGGTTAGACCTTGAGGCACCATCAGTATAAAGATATATCAGCATTCAGATCACATTCAGTACCTAAGCGCACCTACTTTGCCGAACTTGAGCGTCTCGCCTTCCCCTATGCAGTATGCATCCATTTCATCAACATTGAGCATATTGCGGAATACAGGGGCAAGTTCCGAAATATCTTCCTCCATATTTACATCTACTCCAGGCGCGAAATAATTCATTGCAGGCAGTATTAGAATATCCTTTCCTTTTTTAGTCTTTCCGGATAAGAAGCATTTTAGCTTCTCCTTTATGCCTACATTATTGAAGAGCGCTATTGATGGATGCAGATGGCCCATTATCATGTGTGTGTAGCCTGATTTGGCCGTTGGCTCCTCCTCTCCATGGAAAAAAAGCATTTTGCCTATAAGCCCCTCCTGATAGTACATCCTAAAGCCGATAGATTCCTTGAGCCTTTCTATGAAATTATCGTGGTTGCCCTTTATCAAGATTATATTTTCGAGTTCAAGATCTTCTTTTAGGTAGATGCAGAGCTCCCTGAATTCGTTGAATTCCTCGAGGTGGACTTTTGAGAATTCGTTCTTTATATCGCCATCTATTATTATGTTCCGGGGGTTTACCGAATCTACTGCCAGTTTTATGCTCTCCTTTATGTTCTTCAAGTTTGCTTTTGGAAGGAAGACCCCGCGGTCGGCCATGACTCCTTCATAACCAAGATGCAGGTCTGAGCATGCTATGGCAGATATTGATTTTATATGTATTAGCGGCAATCCATCGAGTATCTCGATTTCCTTATTTATCATCATTTTATCCTGCTTCTCATCTTTGAAAGGACCTGCCTGTGCAGCTGCCTTAGATGCGCCCTCCTATCCTTCATCATCACGACATCGGCCTCTCCGAAGGTTATCATTAGATGTGAGAATGGGGAAGGCACCTCGGTCTCTATTATTTTATAGCTTATTTCTCCTGATATTATTTTGCTTATTATCATTTCGGAGCGGGGCAGGTCCATTACGTCTTCGAAGATTTCACGGTAGGTTTCCTTCAGCACAGGGAATTCGCTGCCTATTTCCTCGGCTGCCTTCAGCAGGAACTGCGAGCTTACCTGCTGCCTCCTTACGCTTATCTTCCTTCCCATATAATTGCGGAGTATCATAAAGCTTCTGACAGCATTATACCTGAACCTTCTTTTCATCATCTCTGTGCGCCTTATGTTCTCGGTAAGCAGCTCCCTTACGTTTTCCCTTCCTATGCCGCTGATTATCTCGGAGATGGCTGCCTTACTTATATTAACATCAGTGTCAGTTATTATCACAAAGCCGTTATCGGTTATGTTTACCGCGACATCAGTTTCATACCTGTCACCTACCATAATTGCAACGATTCTGGAGAGGGCGTCATTTATGCGCCTGCCGAAGAGGCTGTGGAAGATTATAAGGTTCCTCTCTCCTTCTTCATCGACAGTTTTTTCTATAAGAATCATGTGGTCGTTTGGCACGTAGCCTGCGTAGAGTATCTGCTCTACGAAATAATTGAATATTGACTTCTTTGCATTCTCGTCAAGCGGCATGGCTTCAAGTATCTGGCTCGCCTGCTTGTTCGGCCTGAGCAGACCTTTGTTAAGCTTGCGCAGCGTAGAGAGGTTTCTTTCTACTGAGTGACCGGTGGCTGTGGCCATCTTCTCCCTGAACTGGCCTATCTCCAAGGCCAATTCGTAAGTCAGGGGGAGCTGCTCCGAATACCATGGAGGTATTGTAGGCACCTGGCCCGGAGCCGGGCTTACTATGGCTTTCATCACCCTTGAGAACTCGAATGAATAGGTCTTGCCTCCGAGTGCAAAGATATCCCCGGGCTTGAGCTTGGAGAGAAACTCCTCCTGTATGCTGCCTATCCACTTGTTCTCCTTAGTAACTACATCTATCGCAACTTCATCAGGGATTGTGCCCAGGTTCAGGAAGTAGATGAGCTTGGTGAGCTTGCCTCTCCTCCCGAAGGCGTTCTCTTTTTCATCAAACCAGATCTTTGCATAGACGCGTCTGCTCTCCAGACCAACGTACATTCCGGAGAGGTATTCCAGCAGTGATAGGAAATCTTTTTTCTGGAAGGCATGGTATGGATATGCATGCTTTATAAGGGCGTATGCCTCGTCCACACCCCATTTCTTTGTCTGGGACATGCCGACTATATGCTGTGCAAGCACATCCATCGCATTCTTTGGGGTGGTGAAATTGTCTATGTGCCTCTTCTTCGCAGCATCGAGCATAACGGAACATTCCACAAGGTCGTCCCTGTTTGTGACTACGACCTCTCCCTTGGCTATATCCATGAAGCTGTGCCCGCTTCTTCCGATCCTCTGCACTGCACGGGCAACGCTTTTTGGAGAGCCTATCTGAACTACATTGTCTATTGTTCCTATATCTATACCGAGCTCAAGGCTGGTCGAGGATACTGCGCATTTTATCTTTCCGCCCTTCAACAGCTCTTCGACGCCAAGCCTAGTCTCCCTTGAAAGGGAGCCATGATGCGCAGCTATCGAATCTTCAGCGTACTTGAAGCGCTTTATGAGATTGTATACCACGCGCTCTGTGCCGCTTCTCGTGTTGGTAAAGACAAGTGTCGTCTTATTCTGTTTTATTATAGAGTTTATCATGTCGTAGATGGAGGATTCTATCTTCTCGTCTTTCTCGTTTATTATGTCTTTTACAGGGCAGACCGTTACAAAATCCATCTTCTTGTCCCATGTTGCATCCACTATGGCGCAATCCCTGCAGTCTTCGCCGCCATATCCCACCAGGAACTTCGCCGCTTCCGCGAGGGGGGACATTGTGGCGCCCATTCCTATCCTTATGAAATCGTGGCCTATTGCCTCAGCAAGGCGCTCTACTGAAAGCGAAAGGTGGACTCCCCTCTTATTGTTTGCAAGCTCGTGAAGCTCGTCTATTACTATGTATTTGACCTCTTTCATATTCTCGAGGAATTTCGGGGAGTTTATAAGTATCGCAAGGCTTTCAGGGGTGGTAACCAGTATGTTTGGTGGGTGCGTGAGCTGCTTGTGCCTCTCCTTCTGCGGAGTGTCGCCTGTTCTTATCCCTACCGTAATCCTGCTTATAGGAAGGCTTATGTCTTTGAATATCTCCTCCAGCGGTCCGGTAAGATTGCGGTATATGTCGTTGTTTAGAGCCCGCAGAGGCGAGACATATATGCAGTATATTTTCTCCTTAAGGCTGCCGTTTAGCGAGAGGTTCATGAGATCGCTGAGTATCCCTGTGAAGACAGAGAACGTCTTGCCGCTGCCGGTAGGGGCTGTTATAAGCATGTTCTTGCCTTCTTTTATGAGCTTGAATGAGTATCTCTGCGGCGGGGTCAGGTCCTTGTACTTTGACTCGAACCACTTCCTTATGAAGAGGTTAAGGCTCTCCAGGCTCTCCTCCTTTGAAAAAGGCACTTTATAGTAATCTATCATCAA
>JAJZND010000004.1 GCA_021848025.1 Microcaldota archaeon
CGATGAAAGATTTTTGGATATATTAAAAACACATTTCATCAACAAAGAAGCATATGATTATCTATTGGCAGATAAATTTGAAGAATTCATAGTTGAGCGAGATAAGATACTAATGCAGAAGATAGGTAGTTTAATTGGTGTACAAGTTGATCCAGATAAAAGAGAAACACTCATATCACCAGAAACTCCATTTTCGAATAAATTAGCTATTAAAAAAGTTATAAGTCGATGTAAGTATAATTTATATTGGGTCGACAAATACTTCTCAAATAAGGGGTTGGAGTATCTTGTAGATGTTTTAAAAAACAATGAAGTTAAGGATCTTAAGATTCTAATAGACGGTATTCCATTGCTTGATAAAAAAACTAACACTTTAAGAATAGATTTAAGAGCGAATTTTAAGGATTTCAGAGAAGAAATGAAAAATAGGGGAATAAATTGTCAATTACGAGTAATAATGGATAATAAAGTTAGAAGCGAGATACACGATAGGTGGATAATAACTAAAAATGCAGTGTTTAATATTCCTTCCATAGATATAATTGAAAGAGGACAGTATAGTGAGATAAAAGAAACACAAAGTAAATTACCCTTTGAAAACTGGTGGGAAAAGTCCTCAGATATTATTGAAGAATGGGATCAAATTAAGAAGTTTTATGAAAAATAGATTATTTCTTGAAAATGAGGATAAAGGAATGTCCTATATTAGAATAGAAATTTCTTGATGGATAGCCCAACACAACTAGAGGCCTTCTGTCAGACTGATCCCATATGAGTATGTCTATAAGCACCCATCCTTTTTCTTTAGCAAGATTTATCAGATCACCATGCAAATTGACATATGGCACAGCATTTTTAAGATCTCTATAATCTTTCACTATCCAAATATTATATGCACCTTCTTTTGCCATTTTGTAGGTAATCTCAAAGATCTTTCCTATTTCGGATATGTATTTAGGATAGGGCATATTTCCTAAATCATTCTTAAGATCTGAATAAACTTTTGGATTTTCTATTGCTTTATCTATCCCTGTCATTGTTCCCTTATCCTTAAATTGCATTTTGTCAGCAAATTTAGGTCTGATCAGTCTCAAAAGATTCCCATAAGGTGGGCTTGTTAATATTAAGTCGATTGAATCTGGCTTGACATATTTGAGAGCATTTAAAGCATTATCTGCAATTAGAATAGGTTCAAATTGCTCTCTCTTGTTTAATTTATTATCTTCAGTGAAGGTTACTTGCTTTGCTTCGAGGACCTTTTTCTTATCTATTTCGTCTGGACCTTTTTTAGCTAAACCGATAAATTTTTTGTTTATATCGATGCCTATACTCTTTCTATTCAATAGCATAGCTGCATCTGTAGTAGTTCCAACCCCGACGAAGGGATCAAAGATTGTATCCCCTGCCTTGCTATATGTAAGTATGAAATGTTTTGCTAAACTAAAAGGAAATGCTGCACCATGAACCCTTCTTTTACTAGGTATTTCCCCATTAAAATGGAAAACACTAAGGCTAGCCTTTGCCCATTCGGATCCAGAGTAATCATTAAGTTTTGTCATAAAATCATCTAAGCCTATGCATAGGCTAATTTGTCATTATTTCCTTCATTTTTCTTTTCCTTTGTCTTTACTGTTAGCCACCAATAAATTGCCTTTCCAAATCTCACCGACTCAACTATCTTCTGCTTCTCTAGTATCTCTAGGTATTTTTTGGCTGTAAGCCTCGAAATATTACATTTCTCAGCTAAATTTTCAGTTGTGAGTGGTTTATTGGCTGCATATAACATGCTGACAATGTTCTTTTCCGTGTTTTTATAAGTGATTTCTTTTTCCATTTTGTTCACACAAGTTCAATCTTAAGGTCGGCTTTCTCTGTTGAATTAGGTCTAGGTTTCCTCGATGTAAATCTAAGTTTATTCTGATTGGTAATAACATATTCATCGGCAATCTCTTTAGGTATTCTAGTTACGAATTGTCTTCCATCCCACGTTAACATCGATTCTTCTACAATTTCATATTGTGTATCCGCAATTAATATTTTTGTTTTCTCTGGCAGTTCTGATTTTGAATAATCTATTTTAGGCAATTTTATTAGTTTAGCACCTCTATATTCATTTGATTTTACCATATAAACCTATTAAATAATCAAATGAAAAAGTATTTAAATATATGTTTATAACGTAAATTCATTTGAAAAATAGAAGGGAAAGCGTGTACTCAATTTCATAATTTAAATAGGTACTAAAGGAATTTAAATCGCTTATGGAATCAAATGGCTCACATTGGAAGAAATAAGTATTATAAGAAAAATTAGGATTATAACAAAGGCTAATTTAGCACCATAAAGAGCAGCAATAAAATATTTCCGCTTAGATCGGATTCGAACCCATGAAAGTGAACCCAAGCCCTTTTTATACCCTTTTTTGCATGATTAGATTCAGAGTGTTTTGATATGCCAGCAAAAGAGGGGTTCGATTCCCTGTGCCTCCATTACCAAATCTTGTTGCAGAAAGGCATTTTTATAGAAAAACAAGTAACCTCAACAAAATTGCTGGATTCAATTCCCACATCTTTTCAGTTTAATGGAAATAAATAGCATGACCTCAAAAGAGTATTATGATTGTCAATCATATACATTATCTTCGGGATTTGTAACTCAACCCCAATGGGTCATGTAATGCTACTGAGCTATTAAAGTTGTTTTTCTTTGATCTTCTTTTTTTGGCGTACAAAATGTCTAGAAATCTCTTCTGTTCCCTGCTCCAGGTCTTGTTATCAGTCTTTTTTACATAATCGGAATATGCATCAATGTACTCAAAATTGTTTCTAAGGTTGAGCTCCTTTGACTCTTTCAGACCAGTTAGAATGCTATTTTGTTTCATTTAATTCACCCAATACCCTTTTTACTGTTTCTTTCTTTACTCGGAGTTCGGATATAAATCTGTTTAATTTTTGGGCATCGATATACTCCTTAAAAATATTATAAATGTATCGCGCATCTTCGTAATCCTTATCGCTGCCTAACCACAGCTTGAATGCAATTTGTAATTCTATTGGAGAGATATACATCGAATATTTTGTGTTAAACATGACTTTCATTTTGTTGTCAATTGCAAGTCTATCAATTGGCTTCTTAACGAATTTTAATTCAAAGTTAGGTGCCCAGGTTCCTTTCTCAGCATACCTTAGGGAAGATCCTTCAGAAAGGAGTTCATATGCCTCTTTGGCATTTCCTATATTGTTTACAGGCTCAAACCTGTTTTTGAGAAGTCTTTTGTGTAATTCTTCGATTTGTTTAATGTTCATTTTATTTAGCAGTATATCAATGTCCTCTGTGCCTCTTATCCGGCCAAAAAAGATTGCTATGTAGCCGCTCACTATAACGTAATCAACATTACCCATTGTTTGAATAAATTTAATGACTAACTTATCCAGTGTAGTTAGGTCCTTTTGCTCAAGCGCTATGCTATTTTTGGAGAACCTGATTTCCATAACCGATTATAGAAGTTATAAGATATTAAATACTAGCAGGCATAAGCAGTTTTGCCAGCAAATACATAGATTACCCGGCCGCCTTTAAGGCGCGCCCCTGTGCCTCCATTGCCAGAATCTGCCATCAGCCATGAACTTTCATTCCTCCTTTTTCCTGGCGAGCTTCTTCTTCACATGCTTCAGCGCAGAAAACGTGTCTCGGTCTATCTCTTCAAGCCTCATGCGTATGTAGCGCTGCTGCGCCTGCATGCCCGGAATTACCTTGTAGTCAAGCGCGTTTACCCTCCTCTTTGTCTTGTCTATCTCAAGAACAAGGCGCCTGAGCCCCTGCTCGCGCTGTGCTACCTCTATTATGGAATCGACAGCCTTTGTGAACGTATCGCTTATATCATCAACAGCGAGGCTGGTTGAGAAAAGAAGCGAGGTCTCCGCTGCCTGGTACTGCTGCCTTTCTATCTTAGGTATCTTAACTCCCATTACGTTCTTTATCTGCATATTCACAGGTGCGGTTTTCTGCATGTGGAGCGCAACATTCTCGAGTTCAAAGTTGCCCACATATGTAGATGCCATCTCGACCATCTTGTATGACTCGCCGATAAGCGCATTCAGCTTGGCCCTGCTCCCGCTCGACTGCCTTAGCATGTTCAGGAACTCCAGCACCAGCACCTCCCGTTTTCTCTTCAGTATTCCATGGCCTTTTCTTGCTACAGCTACCCTTTTCTTGAGGTTTATCAGGTTTATTCTTGTGGGGTTGAGCCTGGCCATTATTTTTTCGCCCTTCCCTTGCCGTAATATTTCTGCAGGTACTCCTTCTTGATCCTCGTAAGCTCATCTTCAGGGAGCATCGAAAGCAGTTCCCATCCTATCTCAAGCGTTTCCTCTATGGTGCGCCTCTCGTAAAAGCCCTGGCCTATAAACCGTGCCTCGAATTCATCTCCGAATTTGAGGTACCTCTTGTCGCTCTCGCTCAGAGCCTCTGCCCCGACTATTGCGCTTAGGCTCTTCGCATCCTGGGCAGTAGCATACGCGCTATACAGCTGGTTGGAGACGTTGCTGTGGTCTTCTCTTGTCTTTCCCTGGCCTATTCCGTTGTTCATGAGCCTGGAGAGCGAGCCTAGTGGCTGGATCGGAGGATAAATGCCCTTGTTAACAAGGTCCCTGCTCAGATATATCTGACCCTCGGTGATGTAGCCGGTAAGGTCAGGTATGGGATGCGTTACATCGTCGCTCGGCATCGTGACCACATTCAGCTGCGTTATGCTGCCTTTCTTTCCCTTCACTATTCCTGCCCTTTCGTATATGCTTGCAAGATCCGTATACATGTATCCGGGATATCCCCTCCTTCCAGGCACCTCTTCCCTTGCGCTTGAGAGTTCCCTCAATGCCTCTGCATAGTTAGTCATGTCATTGAGTATGACAAGGACATGCATACCCCTGTCGTAAGCAAGATACTCTGCTGTGCTTAGTGCAAGCCTGGGAGTAAGGATTCGCTCTATGCTTGGGTCGTCTGCAAGGTTGATGAACGCTACGGTTCTCTTGAGAGCCCCTGTCTTCCTGAACTCGTCTATAAAGTATGTCGCATCATCGTAGGTTATGCCTATGCCTGCAAAGACAATGGCAAAGCCTTCGCTGCTGTCCTTGACATTGGCCTGTCTGGTTATCTGCGCCGTAAGCTGGTTGTGCGGCAAGCCTGAAGCAGAAAATATGGGCAGCTTCTGGCCCCGTACCAGCGTATCCAAGCCGTCTATTGCAGATATGCCTGTTTCAAGGAAGTCGCTTGGCTTCTGTCTTGCAGTAGGGTTTATCGGAGAGCCGTTTATATCCCTCTTGTCTTCAGATGTGACAGCTGCTGCGGAGTCCCTTGGCCTGCCCTGCCCGTTAAAGACGCGGCCAAGCATATCCTCGCTTACCCCTACGGTGAATGTTTCACCCAGAAAGCTTATCGATGTGGCATCTACATTTATTCCGTCTGTAGGCCCGAAAACCTGAACTATGGCGTATTTGTCACTCGTTTCCAGGACCTGGCCGAGCCTTGACTCGCCATTTTGCAGCTTTATCCTCACCACTTCGTTGTATTTTGCGTTCCTTATCTTGCCGACGACCACCAATGGTCCGGCAACGCTTTCTATTGTCTTGTATTCAATTTCGAACTTCATGATATCACGCTTTCTCGACTTCCTCTTTTTCTTCTTCAACCGATGCCTGATACTCTTTGAACAGGGCCCTGAACTCAGCATCTATCTTCTCTCTGACTTTCTTCTCTTCTTCCTCTATTTCGGCTTCCTTTACTTCTTTTAGCCTTGATATTTCCTCCCTTACTTTCATCCTGGTTATCTTGTCTGCTTCTATCTGCTCCCGCAGCGCTTCTTCTGCCTTGGTCTTGAAATAGAGTATTGACCCAAGCATTATTCCCTGTTTCTTCAAACTCGTGTATGTGTCTATCTCATCATATGCGTTCTGCCTTAGGAACGCTTCACGTATCATCTTACCTATTTCAAGGACTATCTTTTCGCTGTCTGGCAGCGCATCCGCGCCTACCAGCTGGACTATATCCTTGAGTTCCGCTTCCCTCTGAAGCAGTTTCATTGCAGCCAGCCTGTTCCTGACAAAGTCCTCGCCCATGTTCTTTGCATACCACCCATCCAGCGCGTCTAGATACAGCGAATAGCTGCTCAGCCAGTTTACTGATGGAAAATGCCTTGAATCCGCAAGGGCCTTGTCCAGGGACCAGAATGCCTTCACTACCCTGAGCGTACCCTGTGAAACAGGCTCCGAGAGGTCTCCGCCGGCAGGCGAGACTGCGCCTATTATGGTCACAGAGCCTACTCTTCCATTCAGCGATTCGACCTTTCCGCTTCTTTCATAATATTCAGCAAGCCTCTTCGGCAGATAAGCAGGGTATCCTTCCTCTCCAGGCATCTCCTCTAGTCTTGCGGAAATCTCCCTCATCGCCTCTGCCCATCTTGACGTTGAATCAGCCATTATCGCGACGCTGTAGCCCATGTCCCTGAAGTACTCGGCTATCGTTATGCCGGTGTAGATGCTGGCCTCCCTCGCGGCTACCGGCATGTTGCTCGTATTGGCCACGAGCACTGTCCTCTCCATGAGAGGCCTCTTTGTCTTCGGGTCAATTAACTCGGGGAAGTCTGCTAGCACATCAGTCATCTCGTTGCCGCGTTCCCCGCAACCCACATATACCACAATGTCCGCATCTGCAAACTTTGCAATCTGCTGCTGAATTACAGTTTTGCCAGCGCCAAATGGCCCTGGAACTGCAGCGTTGCCTCCTTTGGCAACTGGGAAGAACGTGTCAAGAACCCGCTGGCCGGTTATCAGTGGTTCATCTGACCTGAACTTGCTCTTGAACGGCGATGACTTTCTTACAGGTCTTCTCTGTGTCAGCGTCAGCGCAGCGGACTTGCCATTTTTCTCTACCTTCGCTATGGTCTCTTCGACTGTGAAGGCACCGCTCTTTAACCCTGAGATCTTTCCCTCAACTCCATTCGGCACCATTATATAATGCTTCAGATGCTCTGTTTCCTGCACGTATCCGATTATCTCTCCGGGTTTCACCACCGCTCCGTTCTTTACCGTACTCTCTGCAGTAAACTTCCATTTCTTCTTTTTGTCCAGCGCATCTGCTGTAATTCCCCTGCCTATAAATGCTCCTGTCTTGGCCCTGATAACTTCAAGCGGCCTCTGGATTCCATCGTAAACATTGCCAAGAACGCCAGGACCAAGCTCAACGGTAAGAGGCGTATTGGTAGATTGCACCGGCTCGCCCGGGCTTATTCCTGTAGTGTCTTCATAAACCTGAATGACTGCTTTGTCTCCTCTCAGCTGTATTATCTCTCCGATGAGGCCCAACTTGCCGACCTTTACTACATCGTACATCCTTGTTCCGAGCATCTTGTCTGCTACAACGAGAGGCCCTGATATTTTCTCTATGATACCCATGAATTCACCAATTTATTTGTTAAACATCTTGCTTATGTCAATTCCAATTGCACGCATTATGAGCATACGCAGCGTGTCCTCCTCGTCGGCATTCTCGCCAGGTTCAGGCACTTCGACCACAAGAGGCATTATGCTTGTCACTATGGCATCGCTCAGCCTCCTGTCCTTTACCATTCTTCTGACAGAGGACGTGATGATTATTATTCCTACTTCCGGATCCTCCAATAGCGTTTTTATTCTGCTTTCGGATTCGCGGGTGTCCCTGGCCACATACGACTCAGTCACTCCTGCGATCTTAAAGCCTATGTTAAGCAGGTCGTTGCCCACGTATGAGATCTTAAGCGCTTTTTCTATTCGTTCTTCCATACAATCAATCTCTGCATCTCCTCCCTGCTCAGCCCATACAGCCTGCCGTTTATTATTATCCTGAGCGTGTATATCTCTATTTCCTTCATATACGCATATGCAAGTATAGCGCCGAATGAGAGTATGCTGTGATTTAGCAGTTTTGTACTCCTCTCGAATATCGCATTCTTCAGCCCTATCTCAAATGTCAGGAGCTGCTTTACCCTGCTATTCTTATACACATCAAGAGCAGTTTTCAAGTCGTAAGTCTTTATCTGCGAGACAAACGATTCTATGTCCTTTGAGCCGTTGTACATCTGTTCTATTTCGCTTACTGATATGTTGCCGCTGCTTATCATGCTTGCGCCTATCTCCTGGAACTTGAATCCTGACCTCTTTGCTTTTATCGCAAAAAGTATGTTCTTCATGTCTATCTCCATCTTAACCACGCGTGCGGCCTCATTCTGGACTACGCGCAGGCCCATTATTGTGCTGCCAAGCATCTTGTAATAGCTCTTGTCTATCTCCGCTATCGCGAATAGAACATTGTGCCCTTTTTTATATACTTCTGCTCCGTCCTTGAGGATATCGGCATACGGGGAATTTATCATCAGCTTGGCAAGCATTCCCTCTATCGACTCCTCGCGCATGACCTCTTTTATAACAGTAGCATTATAGATTCCGTAGTCAACAATCTGGCTCGCTATCTTATCGTAGCTAAGCTTGTTTCCCCGCGCTTCGATCGCAAGCTTGGCGTTGTAAAGGTCCCATTTGCCCACTATTGCGCGCATCCACTTCCTCTCATTTGTGGGGGAAATCTGGACGAGCTTGGAGACGCTCTTCGCAAGGTTCTTGCTTAACGCGAAATCGATAAGCTCGTGCTTTATCTCGAGCCCTCCGAATTCCTCTATGTCTTTTTTGAACTCTCGCTGAAAGAGTATTGAGAGAATGGTGCTTATGTCCTTCGCATTCATGACTTCCTGCATTGTTTTGTTGTCTATAAGCTGGCTCTCCATAGACTTTACTCTGGCACTAGAGTAACCGTAATGTCTTGCAGCTGCAGAACCGGCTAACAAAAAATCATCTCCTTTTACTTTTTTTCGCAGCAGAAGTCTTGCCCTGCCTGGACCTTGGCGCTCTGGCAGCAGCTCTCATGGGCTTTTGCAGCTCACTGGCTTTCTCCCCGAAGAGTTCGGCTTCTATGAACCTCCTTGCGTTCTCTGCCTGGCCTTCTATTATGCTGTCGGCAGTTGCATTCAAGGCAATCTTTCCGTCAGGAGAGCAGAGAATGAAGCCATCTATATCGGCATATTCTACCTTATGCCCCATGCCTTTTACAATGTCCGCATTCTGCTTCGCAGTCTTTATCACCATTGCGGAGTTGCTGCCGATTACTTCTGCAAACTGCTTAATGCCCTGATCCAGAACCTTTTTCATCGCTTTTTTCGAGAGCTCGCCCCTTAGCATTCCGATGGATTTCTGAAGGGCGCGCTCAATCGCGATATTCTTGGCTTCCAGGAGCATTGAGCTTGCTTCAATTTCAGTGCCCGATTCGCCTTCTTTCCTGAGCCGCTGGGCCTCTTTTTCAGCCTCCGCATCTGCTACCCTTTTTATTTCTTTTGCCTGCTCTTCGGCCTCTTTGATTATTCTGGAAGCTTCTTTCTCCGCTTCCTCCACTATCGCTGCAGACTTCTCTTCAGCTTCTTTAGTTATGCTCTTCTTGAGCGTTTCCAATGGCATAAGTCAACCCATTATATTATGCCTGCCTGCAGCATTATCAGTATTGCTATTACGAAACCGAAGATCAGAAGAGTTTCAGGGATTACGAAGAACAACAGCACTATTCCCATGTTCTCCTTTTTCTCAGCAATCAGGCCTAAACCTGCGCTTCCGATTCCTGATTGGGCTACTCCCGTACCGATAGCTCCTCCAGCTATAGCGACTCCTGCACCGATTGCTGCTATTGCAGCGTTCATGTCTATTGCCATTTATGATTCACCAATTTAATTACTCTTTAGTATAAACCCTCTTAAAGCCAAAAGGCCTGAATTTGATCCCATTACCTATGTAAAATTTCGTGAAGAACTCGACAAAGTTAAGCCTTACCCCTTGCACGATTCCTTCGAATATCGATAACAGCATATTAAGGAAGTGCAATAATATAAAGATGATTAGATAAATTGCAAAGATTATCGGCCCGCTGCTAAGGTGGGGAGTGAATGCCATGTCTATTAAGAATGCTATTATTACGCTGCCGAGCCCGAAGCCCATAATTCGCGCGTAACTCAGCGGATGGGTTATAAGGTTTGTTATCTCTGTTGCTTCGCTTCCGCTTAGAAGCGCAGTCGCAAGCAGTGAGACTATTGCTATTGCACCTGAAATCTCCGCTATAAGGGCACTAAAGACTCCGAAGAACGCCCCTGCAACAGCAACTGTGCCAAATACGACAACAAGAATCGATGCGAACCTTGCTACTGCAAGTTTTTTGTGCCCATGGTTCCTGGAGTTTATTACGCCTATGGCCAGACCGAGCGTGACCTGCAGCACGCCGAAAAGGACGGTTATGGCTATCAGAGCCGGAGTGTCCTTGAGCCAGTCAAATCCCTGGAAAGGCGCAATGTACTGGTTGAGCTGAAAGCCGAACCACTGATTGGAGAGCAGGCCGAAGAAGATTGCTGCAAAAGAGTTAAGCTGCCATACCTTAGCCGCGTTATACATCAGTCCCTCCGGATCAGTCTTTCTTGCTATTATAGTGGCCAGTAAAAGCGATGCCAGGCCATACCCGACATCTGTCACCATCAGGCCGTAAAAGATCGGGAAAGATAGTATAAAGATCCATGTAGGATCGATTTCATCGCTTCTCTGTACGGAATAGAAGCTAACCAGATAGTCAAACGGCTGCAGGAACTTCGGCCTTCTTGTGTGCGTTGGCGCCAGCTCATCGCTTTCCATCAGCTCCACTACGGCTTTGCTATTGGTAACGTTCGCCAGTCTTGTCCTTACCTCGTCTACCTGGCGTTTCTGTATCCATCCCTCTATCAGGAAGGTTGAATCTGTGCACTTGAAGTTTGAACTCACTTCTGACCTTTCAAGCTCTACTTCAAGCACCTCTTTCAATACCAAGAGGCGCGAGTAATGCTGCCTGCCAATCCTGACAAGCTCCTTCTCGATCTCCTGAAGCCTTCTGCTTGCTTCGTCCTTCTTTTTCTTTATGCTATCCAGAACCTCTGCAGGGGTGCCGGCAAGATATCTAGCCGAGAGATCAAGCTCGCTCGCCTTTATGCCTTTGTAAAAATCGTCTATGTTCCCTTTCCTGTCGTACGCCACCAGGATGGCGTATGACTTTTTGTCTGATTTTCTTACCTGAAGTTCATAGGGATGCCTGGACTTCTCTATCCTCTCAATGAAAGCCTTTTTCCCCCTGCTGTCAGTTTCGAACGCCCTGAAGAGCAGATATTCACTCTTGAGCCTGGAGAAATCTATCTTTACATCGCGGAATAGATAGGCTATATGCTCTGCATAATCCAGAGCTTTCTGGTCATCGGATATGGATTTCCGCTCATTGCCAAGATCGTAGATGGAATTTATGTAAGCTGAGGTTTTTACCTCCTCGACTGCTTTTTCCGCTCCGATATGGTTTTCATGCTTAACCCTTATCTTTTCTTCGGGAAGCAACTGGAGTGCTCCATTGACTTTTATTAAAGAATCAGATACGTCTGTAGAGTATGGTGCAGGTTTGTCGTCAGATAGCTCAAGCTTGCTCTTTCTAAGGTCTATTGCACCCATCACATGCAGCGCAGCAATGACATTAGCTTTCGCTTCGTCAAGTGCGATTATCCGTATCTTTTGCATAGGTTCGGTTCGCAACAACTACATCAACCAAAAATCTGTCCGAACAACTTGCTTACGACTCCTTCAATCTCTGCTGATGAGAGCTCCTTCTGCTGTAGCTTCTTGGCTTTCTCTTTCGCCTCGGAAAGTTTCCTCTTTCGCTCCATTTCCAGCTCTGTAGAAGCCCTTTTTATGGTGGTTTCGAGTATTTTTCTCTTCTCAGCTTCTGCTTCATCCAGTATCTTTCGCGCTTCCTGCTTTGCCTTCTCTATTATCTCCAGCTTACTTTTCTCGGCGTCTTCAACAGTTTTCTTGGCCTTGCTCTCTGCTTCCTGAATATGTTCAATTGTACTCGATTCCTGCATTACTAACCATCTATTAAGATTTTATAATTAGAAAACTACACTGATATTAAATGGTGGACTAAAGTTTAAATATCTTTAGAGAACTTCTGGCTAACATTCTTGGCTAATTCTGGAAGATACAGCACTAAGCAGCTATCTGACAAACCTACCGGCCTTCAGATTCCTCAGAGCCTCGTTTATAGAGTACTTCTTTATGACCATGCCTTTTATCTTGTCTATATCTTCTGCATCACCTTCCCTGGCAATCCGTTCAACCTGCATCAGCTTGTTGGAATAGTGCTTGTAAGCAGCCATTGCCGCAGAAAGCGCATCACGTTCGTGAACATTTTTTACTTTCCGCAGATTTGAATACTCCTGCTTCTTTCTAACCTTAATGTCTTCTTTTGGAGTAAAGAGTACTGCATCGAAAATTGCTGCAAGCTTAGTTACTGCATCATTGGCTTTCTTCTTGTCGCTTGCTATTATCACAGGCAAGCCTGCCGCCTTTATGCTATCTACGAACCATCTGGCATTAGCAAAACGCATGGTGGCAGTATAGACAGCCCTGCCATTAAGATCCACGCATGCTATTGCAGACGTCTTTCCGGTATCTATGCCTACAATCACATTATTCATGTCAAGTCAGCACAAGGTGCTATTCGCATAGCAGACTGCATTTACAGCAGTCTGGGGTATTGAAAGATACTTGCAGTCAGTCACTACTGATGGAGTTGATGTGATGTTATACAGCTTGGCATTCAGGGCCTGCCTGTTTATAAGCGTCGCAGATGAAGCAAGGCAAGAATCCAGAGAGGACGTATTCAGGCCTGAGGCTGCAGCAAGAGAAGCAAGGGTCGATGGCGCCATATAGCTATCAGCATAGGCATTTTGGACCGAACGGTAAAAGTTTTCTTCATTGCTTTGCTTGGAAGCGCAGAAGAGGTACTCGCCGAGAGCCAGGGTATTGTTCAGGCCATACTGATTCTCTATTGATTGCGACGCCTGAGTATAAAGTATGTTTAGCTGGGTGGAAACCTTGCCGTTGAATTTGCTTTGTACCGCAGTCATATTCGAGAGGCTGGCTATCGAGCCGGGAGCGTAAGGGTCTATGAACCAGTACTGCTGCAGAGGCGAGGTAACAAGGCAGGTATAAGTGCTGTTTATGTCTATTACGCCTTCAGAAACCACATAATTTGTGGATACCGCAGGTGGCTTTGCAAGCTGCTCGAAGGGCGTATAATAAGAATTATTCTTGTCGCTGATCAGCATCGACAAATAGAACGTCTGCTTATTTGAAGGATTGACTGCAGGCATCACCGCAAGCCAGAGGGATGAGTTGCTAAGATAATAAACCCGCGTAGCGCTAACGTTGGTTATGTATGGGAGAATAGAGAGCGAGTCATTTATGCTGCTATAGCTGGCTAAAACCTTCTCGGCAAAGAGCTTTACACTTGTAGCATTTTTAGAGGGGACTATGCACTTTCCATTCACAGCTCCATAAGAAGGGCAGAGGAGCGAAGTCTGGTTGGCTGTTGTTGTCTGGTTTACCGGCAGCTGTATTGGCTTGTTGTATGATACTATGAGCAGCAGCGCCATGAGTATAACCACCAGCACTACCAGCGCTACATGTATGTTATCAAGCCCTCCCAGCCTGCCTATGGGCTTTATTATTACATTCGGCTCATCAATACTCTTTTTTGATTTTTTCCTTTGTTTATCTTGCATCGCGTTCACCAGAACGGGCCCGGCGGGATTTTCAAAGATTCTTGTGTTTCAAGAAACCTATTTGAACCCGCGGCCGTCACCTTTATCGCACCCATGCGAGTTAGGACGGTGCTGCTCTATCCAAGCTGAGCTACGGGCCCATGTTACATCCTGCCTATTGCTTCTATACCTAATAACCATAACATATTATATAATGTTTGCCTGAATGCGAT
>JAJZND010000027.1 GCA_021848025.1 Microcaldota archaeon
CGCTCAGCGGCGTCTTTGCCATGAAGAGGAAGGCATTCGAATCGATAAAGGAAGAGCTTCCTTACAGGGCAGGCACCATCTTCTTTGAGATAGAGATTGCCAGGCGTGGCTGGAGGCTCAAGGACATACCGATAACTTATGCCCCGCGAGTGGGCTCTTCTTCCAAGATAGCCAAGGTAAAACCCATATACGGCCTTGCGATGGCCTTTCATTCAGTAAGGTACGCCAGGGATTACAACCCGCTTCTTATCTTTGGCGGGATAGGGGTTATATTGGTGATAGCAGGCTTGGTTCTCGGAGCATTTGTAATAGGCAATTACCTCGCTACCGGTACGCTAAGCGAGATAGGCAGGGCCCTTATCGCATTCATGCTCATGGTTCTTGGATTCCTTTCCATAATGACAGGGTTCATACTTGACCTGCTGCTGGAAATCTCAAGGGACATGCACAAAAAGAAATAGGCTGCTGGCACTGCCTTCCATCCGACTACATGTTATATTACACCGCTGGCACAGGAGAACCATTTGCCAGTCAGATTGTTGGCCCGTACCGCGCTAAAAGCCATCACATTGAGATAAAGAACTTGGATTCTATGGGAATTTCATAAAATAGAATTCCTGCTGATTTATGACGTGATAATACGCAAGGACTCGGCTTTATGATTCTGCTAGTATTTTAAAATTTGTTGTAAGATAGATAATTATGAAGGAAATAACGCACGGAGAGCAACAGAAGATATGGGAAAAGGAACACGAAGCTCCATATGTTCTTAGGCAAATGGATTCTGAAAATCCCTCAGGCGGAGTTGTCAAGTTTTACAAGTGGCTTTATAGTAAGACTGCAACTGAGAATGTTAAAGGACTCGAAATGTGTTGTGGCAAAGGAAGGAGTGTCATATGGCTGGCCAAACAGAAAATAAACATGACTGGCTTTGATTTCTCTAAAAATGCAATTGAAGAGGCTAGAAGAAGAGCGGAAGCTGCTGGAGTTCAATCAAAAACAAATTTCTTAGTGCAAGATGCAACGAAGAAGTGGAAATTCGACTCTGATAGCTTTGATTTCGTAGTGGACTGTTTTGCTACTACAGATATTGAAAGTGCTGAAGGCCGTAATTTTGCTAGGGATGAGGCTATAAGGGTACTAAAGCCGAATGGCTATCTATTAGTTTATACTTTGTCTACTGATAATGAGTTTCATAAAGAGATGATAAAAACTTCTCCTACTTCACAAAGTAATGCATTTTTACACCCCACTACAGGTAAATTCGAGAAAACTTGGGACGTGACAGAGTTAGAGATGTTTTACTCCAGCTTGACTCTTATAGAGTCTGAGAGGGTTCCAAAAATGTCAACATTCTTTGGTAAGGAATACAAAGAAAATAATATCTGGATGGTATTTCAAAAAGCAACGATTTGACAATTAGCTATTAGTACATCTAAGTAAATAGTTTGAAACGTTTGGAAAAATCATAAACACTTATTCCGTCCTCTTTATGATGTGGTAGCCGAACTGGTGTTGAATAATGTAAACCAAAGATTTATATATTTATAAATCTATAAGTTTATAGATAATATGGTAAAAACGATAGCAGTGTCTAATTATACGTATGAGGAGTTAGTAAAACTAAAGAAAGACCTGGACACAAAAAATATGGATGAGGCATTAGGTAAGCTCATTACTAACTATAAGAAACTGCTTAAGCAGCTATCCCTCAAAAAACTATTTGCGGTAAATGAAAAGGAAGGCAAAGCCACTGTGGAGGAATTGCTTAAGGATAGAAAGGCGTATGGATGGCCGAGAGAATTCTCTTAGATACCAGCATGTTGATAGATATCTTTGATAAGAATGGCGATAAGAGCCTGCTCGAAAGTGAATGCTATCTAAGTGTTATAAGTATATATGAATATGTGAGGTACAAACGCTATACAGAGGAACAAAAATTGCTACTAGAGGGGGCATTTGAAACGGTTAATTTTTCGAATCCGATAATATTAAAGGCCTCTGAGATATTCGCAAAGCTCAAAAAAGCTGGAAAATTAGTAAATGAAAATGATATTTATATAGCTGCTTCTGCAATCGCAAATAACCTAAAATTGTATACAAAAGATCACGATTTCAAAGAGATTAAAAACCTCTTTCCAGAACTGCAGGTTACATTAATATAAACCAAATTTGATTCCTTGAAGCTTTCGTAAACACTTATTCCGTCCTCTTTATGATGTGATAGCCGAACTGGGTCTTGACTATACCTGAAACTTCGCCTTTCTGCAATGCGAATGCCGCCTTCTCGAAGTCCTTGACCATGACGCCCCTGCCGAATGTGCCCAAGTCGCCGCCGCGCTTCCTTGAGGAGTCTATGGAATAGGCTGCCGCGAGGTTTGCGAAATTCTCCCCCTTCTTGAGCCTCTCGAGTATCTCGCTTGCTGTGGAGTACTTCTCCACAAGTATGTGCGAGCAGCGTATCTTCTCTGCCATGCAAGACACTTTATTTGTATATTGACTTGTAAACGTTGTTTGAATCGTCGGTTATGACTATGCACTCTCCTTCGCACTCTACCAGGCAAGCCTGGCAGAGTATGCATGAAGGCCCGTTTACCGCTACCGAGAGTCCGCCTGACTTGTCGTAATTTTCTGCAAAGTGCTTGTGACCGTCCTGGACATTCTCCCACTTTGCCTTCACAGCAGGGTCAACTGCGCCCGTCCATTTGTCCTTGTCAGGAGCCACATCGTTGTTTGCGTCAGGAGAGCTTCTGCTCTTCATCTCGAAGACTGCTACCGGACAGACATCGAAACAGTGCGCGCATCCTGTACATTTTTGCTTTTCTACATATGCCTGCATTTTCACACCACTAATAAATAAAATTTTTACTGGCCTCGTTTTATATTCTTTAGTGAAGGTTTATATTATTGCGTTCTTATTCGTGCAAGGACGAATTTCATGCGGTAGTTATTGCGCTGTCCCTGACCAGTATGCTTGGAGTTATGTAATACGAGCCTTCAGAATCCCATGAAGTAGACTGCCTTGAATCATCTGCGACAGCCTCGAGTGCATGGAGCATGCGTATCATGTTCTCGCTGATCCTTATGCCTACAAATGAGCCTATTGCTCCCTGCTTTATTATGAACCTGGGCTCTCCCTTTTCTATGTATATTGTTGTGTCGCGCGGCACAGTGGAGAAGTCTCCGGAGAGGTAATTGCTGAAGCGCGTGTACCACGTATTGGTGACAAGTATGCCTTTGTCGACTTTTTCTATAAGGTCGTGCAGGCTGCCAGCCTTATTTTTGTGCTCTACTATCATCGCATCAGGATCAGGCTCCACAAGGCCTGCGTTGCCTGTGCTCTGCGTCTTATACTTCACTGCTGTTGAATGGTTGTGCAGGTACTGCTTCGCTATGCCTGACTTTATAACAGGCGTGGTCTCGGTGGGATGGCCCTCTTCATCGTAAGGCGAAGAGCCTATCGCCCTTGAATCATTGCCTGAGTCATATATTGTAAGGTCTTTTGAACCGACCTTCTTTGAGAGCTTTCCTGAGAACGGGCTTCCCGTTTCTATAGATGAGATGCAGAACATGGAGTTGACATTTGAAAGGAGCGAGCCTGCCGGGCTTGGCGTGTAGATCACGTCGTATGCGCCGTTGGAGATCCTTCCTGTCTTTTCAGAGAGCTTTGAGGTCTCAAGCATAGAATTTGCAAGCTCGCCGGGCTTTATCCCGGAGAGGTATTTCGATGCAGCAAAGTCCTGGTTCGAGAAGCCGTTCCTGAAAAGCCTTAAGGAGAGCCTTGCCAGGCTTGACTTCATCTGCTCGTTGACGCCGCCGCTCGTTGCGAGGTTTGATTCTGTGAAGTTTGCGTGGAGCATGCCTGCGAGCTGGTCTCTTCCTTTTAGCGAGCCAAGCGACCCGTATGCTATATCCATTAGCTCCTTTTCGCCGTAGCCCTCCATCCCCTTATCGTAGCTGGCAGCTTTCCTGTCGTATCTGAAAGGGCCCTGCGCTATTCCGTAGTAATCGCTCTTTGGCTTTATTGACCTGATCGCTTTCTTGGCCTTTGCAAGAGCCGCCTCAAGGGCCTTACTGTTCAGCTCCTGTATATGCGTGAAGAAGACCCTTTTCCTGCTGGTAAGAAAGATGCTTGCTCCTGCGCGCTCTTTCTCCACTATCGAATCTATTTTTGAATTTGAGATCTTTACATAGCTTGAGAGTGTCTTGTAGGATGTTGAAACTGCTTCATCGAAGCCGCTTTTTATTGCTTCACTTACTATCTCTCCTGCATCAATCTCTTCCATCATTCTCCACCAAAATTCAGGAGCGCGTACGGCCCTCCCATTGTCACGTTCACTCCCTGCATAGGCTCGCCCTTTCCGCAGCTTCCTGCATAGAGCCTGAAGTCTTTTGTGCGCATCCGCACCGCCTTCCAGAAATCAAGGGTCTTTGATTCGAGTATGAAGTTCTTCACTGGCTTGCCCACGCGCCCGTTTTTTATTATGTAGGCTTCATTTGCCTGGTACCTTGAGAAAGACCTTGTATCGTCTATATTCCATTCGGTAAAGCTCTCCATGAGCACGCCGTTCTTTACCTCTGCTTCAAGGTCATCGATGGAGTACCTTCCAGGCTCCAGATATGTGTTTGACATGCGCACGATAGGCTCGTTTGAAAAGGAATCGCTTCTTGCTGAACCGTTGCTCTTCCTGCCCAGCACCTTCGCATATTCCCTGTTCACAAGCAGCTCATTCTGCCTGCCGTTTTTTATTATTATCTTTTCCTTTCCCTTCACTCCTTCCTCATCGTAAAGCATGAACCCATTTGCGCCTTCTATGTCAGGCTTGTCAACAAGCGTCACTTCCCTGCTGCCTACCATCATGCCGAGCGTATTCTTGGTGAGATAGCTTGTGCCTGCCTGCGCGGCTTCGCGGCCAAAGACGCGGTCTGCCTCGTTTGGATGCCCTACGCTCTCATGCGCGGCTATGCCGCAAATCTCAGGCGAGATTATGACTTCGCGTATGCCTGAAAGCTCCTGCTTCGGCAGCGAGACGCCCTTCTCTATAACATTGAACGATTTTTTCGCCTCTTCAGGAAGCTGCTCTGCAATGCCAAGCTTCTCGAATTCTTTTATTCCTCCCACAGTACCGTAATTGAGCATGCGCTGCCTGGTCTCCTTCCCATTACCCACTATTATGCTGGCGAAGACCATGGTGCCAGGCACCTCCTGCCTGATGTGCGACCCTTCAGAGTTAATGAAATAATTTATGGTTCTGCCTGCGCCGCCGTAGATATTCCTGAACTTGACATGCTTCTGCCTTGAAAGGGCTTTGTCCATGGAGAGAAGCTCCCTGAGCATGTCAAGGTCGTCTATGCTCCCCCTTTCACTGCACTTGAAATCGCCCTTTGCAATGCCCTCTTTGGACATCTCCGTATTTACTCCATTGAAATCGACAGGACGGGAAAGCAGGCGCTTTATCGCACCTTCTGAGAGGTCGTTTGAAGAGAAGGTGTAGAGCCTCTTCTTCCTTATGATCCGTATCCTTATGCCTTTCTCGCGCACATATGAGCTGCCATTCAAACGGCCCTGCTCAAGAGCATATGAATTGGAATAGGAATCTTCAATAAAAGCTTCAGCATATTCCGGAGAGAGATGCTCCGCTACTCCCAGAGCGTATTCTGCAGCGCTAAAAAGATCCTCTCTTTCACGCATGCATTCAGCCGAAGAGGCTTGCAAGTCCTCCTGCTGCTTGCTCTTCGCTCACTTTCTCCTCCTGCTTTGGCTTTTCCTCTTTCTTTGCGGCCTGTGCGCCTGCCTGTGCCTGCGGCGCTGCAGCTGCTGCTGCCTGTGCATTCTTGATGACATCCTTTATGTTGACTCCCTTGAGGGAATCGACTACTGCTTTTGCCATCGCCTCGTTAGGCTGCAGACCTGCTGCTTTTACTATGCTTTCCAGGCTTGATTCGTTTATCTCCTTTCCTGCCGCATCAAGCAAGAGGGCAGCATATATGTATTCCATATTTTTACACCTTTAGCATAAATTCAAACTTATTCATTCTTCTTTCTTAACAAGGGCATTGAGAGCGCTTGCCTCTATTGAAGCAAGAGCTGCAAGCTTCTCAGCAACCTCCCCTTCAGGTATCTTTGCTTCCAGCCCTACGCTAAGCGAGCCCATAAATGCCTTGGAGATCATCTCCCTTATGTTGTAAGGCGTGGGTATGCCTATTGCGATGCTCAGCGCATGTGCCTCTGAGAAGTTCCTTGCGAGGTTTGCAAGCGCCACTTCCTGGTTCATGCCCAGCACTGTTTCATCGTAAAGAAGGTTCTCGTACGTGATTGCGCTTACCTTGGCCTTGGCCTCGAATGGAAGTATATCGAGCATCTTCAGCGCTTTTGCGACCTGCAGGCTTATCTTCTGGCCTTTTGGCACCAGGACCTTCGGCTTGGATATTACAACCTTGCCTTTGTCTATCTTTACATCTATGCCTGCAGCTTTGAGGTCAGTGACCGCCTGCCCTGGCGCTATTGCAGTCTCACCGGCTTCTATGCGTATGTCTTCAGGTGAAATCTGGCTGGGTTTTGCAACTAGCCTGAGCCTGTTCGAGCTCACTACCTTGCTTATTTCAAAAGGGCTCTTGTTTGAAAGTATAATTGCAACATTGCCGCTTATGTACTTTGCAAGCTCCTTGTGCTTCGGATCGCTCAGTGCGCGGATGAGCAGACTCTTCCTTGCCACAACTATCTTGGTATCAGGCTTGAGCTGATTCCTGACCTTCTGCACAAGCCTGTCAGGAAGCGCTTCTATAGGAAGTATGCCTACGGATTTGTATTTTTTGAGGTCCTTCGAAAGCCCCTCAACAAATGCTACTTTTTCCTTTTTTATCATAAAAATCACTTCACATGAACTTTACAGGCTTTGACATTGTCATCTTCACATACGCTGATTTCAGCCTGTTCTGCCCCAGCTTCTTTGAGAGCGCGCCGAGCACCTCGTTTATGTTCTGGTATACCTTCTCCGGCTCCATGTCCTCGCTTCCGACTATTGAATGGACCGTGGGCAGGTACTTGCCCTTGCTCCTTAGCTGTATGCGCCTGCTCAGTTCTCCCTGCATTGCGCCAAGTTTTGCATTGGGAGGAAGCGGTCTTGGCATCTTTCCTCTGGGGCCAAGAAACTGGCCGAAGCTCTTCGCTATCGAAGGCATTAGAGCCTGCTGCGCAACAAGGTCGTAAGAGAGAAGTGCGTTTAGCCTCTTAGGATCGCCCTTCACTGCCTCGAACTCGCTGCCTTCTATTACGTCTATGCTGTTCTTCTTGGCGTCCTCTATCAGCGCCTTATCGTTTGCAAATACGGCAAGCTTCTTTGACTTGCCTTTTGCGTTTGGAAGAAGCACGTCAAGATTCAGTCGCTCGTCCTGCTTTGTAAAATCCACATTCTTGAAGTTTATCGCAAGCTCTATGCTCTGCTTGAATTTGCGCTTTCCTTTATTCTCCTCGATGAACTTCCTGAATTCTTCTAGCGATATTGCCATTTTAGCCCCTCCTGCAAAATTGCAGTGATAGCGGGAAAACAAGCCTTTGCTTGGATTCTTATGTTTGTTTATATTATCCGTAAAAGTTTATATAGGTTATTATGCCGCAGCAACTTTATGCATGCCTGATTCATGCAGTTTGCAGGCTTTGCGGCATTTGCAATATGCAAGAAGGCAAGGCAGAATGAAGAATATGTATGATGCTTACGGCTTCGCGCGAACAGTGGTGATTGCGCATGGGCACATTCTGCAGACGGATTACGTCCTTCTTCTGCGCAGAAGAGAAGCAGCAACTATTGCGATTATTGCAAGAATTACAATCAAGGCAAGCCAATATAGATAAGATAGCTGCGGCGAAGGCGATTTGATAGGAGGTATAGAAGTGGCAAGGGAGGTCGGCTGTTGGCCAGATGTAACGCTGCTGAATATTGCTATAACAGGATCTGAAGGCGCTACAAAGGAAATTGTGCACGAAGCCGCATTCACTGTAAACGGGCTTATCTGATCCCACACGCCGTTTCTGAGAATGAATGGAGCTATTCTTGAAGAATTGATGCTGCAAGGATAGTGAAGTGTGGCATTAACCGTTACGCTGCTGTTGCTCTCTGTGAAGTTGATTGCTTGGATAAGGGTACGTCCATAATTAGATGTATCTGACTGCACGGCTGTGCTGTTTATTGCTGTAATATTGAAGCACCCTGCCACTCCTGGAGCAATCTTGAATGAAGTACCTAATGACGCGTATGTTATATTATAACCTTGCTGATCGTCGCACAATTGTGGCGATGTAACATTCTGCGGAGCAACTAGAATCTTTATGGGTTGTTCTATAGGAACCGTAGTAGCTATCGTAGTAGTTGCAGTAGTTGTACTTATAGAAGTAGTTGTAGTGGTAGTTGTTGTGGAAGATTTCTGAATCAAGCTGCTGTTTGAATAGATCACTTCGTAGCTACCCCCATAGACAGTGTAGTTCTTGCCGCATGACACAACGCCAAGGCCGTAAACATCCCCAGTGTAATTGTACGTAGAGTTTACCGAACAGGCAAAGTTGAATACAGCATACGCCTTGCCGTTTGTTATGTTGATGCGTGCTGGCAATTGACTCTGCGCATATTTGTAATTAGATTCAGTATTCCCAGAGGTGGAAAGCACATATGCATTTATCACTGGTTGGGAAGAACCTTCATTGCTATTCAGATTATCGCTCAGCTTCACTGTGGAGTAGGCTGGAGCGCTGCTTCCTGGACTGCTTGGACTTTGAGGCACTGTCACATTGAAAATAATGGTATTTGAATCCTGTGCACCGTTATTCGCAGTTACGGTTATCTTTGCTGTGAAAGTGCCCGTTCCGTAAGCCTTTAGGATAGTAAAACTATTCATGTATCTTGTTGAGGCATCGTTGGACGTCAGATTCTTATAAACGTTTTTACCTGAACTGTTGTATAATGAGAAATTAAATGCGTAAGGAGTTGTGCCACCCACTACAGATGCAGAAATTTCGTCTGAGCCGCCTTGCTGTACTTTTGAAGAAGAAACAGTTATTGTTACAAGGGATATGCAAGAATAACCGGTGTTCTCTCCGCCATCGCTTATGCTCCATCCATATGTATTTATAAGGGTGTTGCGCCCCGCGACGCCGCAAGATGAGTATTCAGAATTGCCCGCATTGAACGTTACGCCATGCTGCTCTGTTCTGCTTGCCCAGCCAGTAAGCAGTGCGTCGTAGTCGGGTATTGAAAGGGTATCTCCAGAGAACATTCCGAGCATTGTGGTTACACTGCTCGTGTTCCACGAACCTATGTTCTGGTTGAAGTTTGTGTCGGAATAGAACATGTACGACATGTCAGTTACATGGGCCGTGTTCCACGAGCCGATGTTCTGGTTGAAGTTTGCGTCGTAGGCAAACATGAATGATGAATCTGTAAGACTGTTTGTATTCCACGAGCCGATTGGTTGATTGAAGTTTGTGTCTTTGTAGAACATTTCCTTCATATTGGTTACGCGGCTTGTGTTCCAGTGGCTTATGTTCTGGTTGAAGTTTGTATTATAGAAAGTACCCAGCATACTTGTTACATGGGCCGTGTTCCACGAGCCGATTGGCTGATTGAAGCCAGTGTCTAAAGCAAACATGCCAGCTAGCGTAGTTGCACTGCTCGTATTCCAATCGCTGATGTTCTGGTTGAAGTTTGTGTCGGAATAGAACATGTACGACATGTCAGTTACATGGGCCGTGTTCCAGTGGCTTATGTTCTGGTTGAAGTTTGCGTCGTAGGCAAACATGAATGATGAATCTGTAAGGCTGTTTGTATTCCACGAGCCGATTGGCTGATTGAAGTTTGTATCAGAGTCGAACATGAATGATGAATCTGTAAGGCTGTTTGTATTCCACGAGCCGATTGGCTGATTGAAGTTTGTATCAGAGTCGAACATGCCGTATGTATTAACAACATTGGCAGTATTCCACTGACTTATGTTCTGGTTGAAGTTTGTGTCGGAATAGAACATATCTGACATGTTGGTCACTCTGCTCGTATTCCACGAGCCGATTGGCTGATTGAAGTCCGTGTCGTAGGCGAACATACTGGACATGTTTGTAACATTTTTTGTGTTCCAACCGACTATATTGCTATTGAATGATGGGTCTTCGGTGAACATATAGGAGAGGTTCGTAGTGCCTGCCAAATCCGGGCTGTCCGTTGCTACTACATTCAGGTTGTTTGCCCCGTAAAAGTAGCCGCCGGAATTGCCAAGTGTAATGTTACCCCACTGATTAATTGTAATAATCTTTGATCTGTCTCCAGTGTCATTGAATCTGAATCCAGTAATTCCAAGATTTATTATGTTTATTGTGTATATGCCCGGAGTTGAATATATGTGAGTTGCAGTATTTAGGCTATTTGTGCCGTCGCCCCAGTAAACATTGTAATTGCCCGATATAGGAAGCACTATTTCATTGCTTGGACTTCCCGGCTCTAATGTGTTCCAAGTGGTGGAGAAGATACTAGTGTTTAAGACAGCTGGTTGAATCTGGTCAAATGTAGTGTTCGGTGCGACTCCATTCGGAGGATATGCGCGGGTACGGATCCACTGAATAAAAATATTACTTCCACCGCCATAAGCCGCCACGTATGGCCCCGGTGTTCCTTGGCTGCCTATTTGCGAATAATCCGCACTAAAATAGCTTTCTGAGGATGTTACGCTTGAAGTAAAGACATATGTGGTATTTAATGTACTTGTTCCTGTTGCTATCTTTGAAGAGCTATATTGAAATGCAGTACCTGCTATGTCAGTTCCTACTCCAGCCCATATTGATATTGAAGATGTACCTGAAGAAGATAGTGCTAACAGTTGTCCCCAATTAGCCGATGCAGCAGTTTCCTGCCTCATATCAGAATCTACAACAAAAGGATAGGTAAAACCCGTATTATACCATAATGACCATGCCAATGTAGCTGAAGTGCTCAATGTAATTCCGTTATTTTGTGTGTATGTGCCTGATGAAATTGTCCATCCACTCGGCAGGCTTGTCCCTGCAAAGTTCCAGTAGTTACTAAACACGCTCGCCCCATCATCATACTCGGCGTAGCTAGGGCTTAACTGCGGTGCTTCCCCAGTTATAGTGTTGCTAAAAAGCATATTCTGCGTGGTTGCCCCTGTGCCTGCGAAGCCCATATAAATGGTGTTGGTGGTTGCTGTTCCTGTATTGGCTGGAAGGAAGGTGTTTGTGTTCGGGCTTTTAACCCAGATTATAACGTTGGTTGCGGTGCTTAGGGCTGTTGAGCTTTCGTTTAAGATATTCCCCTCTATCCAGCTCGGCATAATAGTTCCGTTAGCGAAGAAGAACTCGGTGTTGTTTAGCGAGGTGGTCTCGTAGCTCTGGTAAGCGAGTGCGTTGAACGGTATCATAAGCGGCGTGTTTGGAGCTACTGCGGTGCTTTGCTGGTTGGTAAAGGTGATGGGAATGTAATAGACTATATTTGCGGGAACTGAAATTGAAGCATAATTTAATGATATAAATAATAGGGATAATGTAAGTACAAGGAGTAAATGTGTGTGCAGATTCTTTGACATTTCCTAATCGGTATATTAAAGATGTATCTATTTATTAATTTAACTTCATCCTATAGCAACGACTCTCTAAGCAGTAATTTGGCTCTATAATTTGCCTCTCCCTGTTTTCTATAAGAAATATTATAAACATAATCTTGCATATACTTCCCGGATAGCTAGCTCAGGGCTAGCAAATATCAGGGGAAAGTGGTGCGAATCCACTGCTGTGCCGCAACTGTAATCCCATAAGGAATATTAGGGGTAAGCCAGGCTGCCTGAATCCAAACATCCACGAGCATGGTATAAGCATGGCAGATAGCAGGTTACTTGTTCCTAGAGCGCTTAAGAGCACGCCGATACTTATTAATGAGAAGGCCGACTTTGAGCTTTCCAGAAGCAGGGCTGTTCTCTTTGAGCTGCGCGAAATACCATTTAAAGATGCCTTAAGAAAGCTGGAGGGCACACAGCAGTATGGCGAGGTCGGGTTTGCCTGGTGCTTCCTGGAAACGCTTGGCACAAGGATGGACGGTTATTTCAGGTACAACGAAGGTGCAGAAACCTTTAGCGACATGTTTGTCAAGCTTACCAGGAGGAGGGGAAGGGACCCTCTTGATCAGTTCAATGACATTCCATTCTTGGAGCGGGCGAGGTTTATAGGAGGCAACCGCCGCCTTACCCTAGGAGTATATCAGGAGAAATTCGGCGGAGCGAGAATCTCAATAGTAGATAGCAGTGAAGAGGAAGAGGCTCCGGTAATCATGGCAAAACTGCTCAGGCGCACAGACGCTATAGCGAAGCAGCCGTCTGCTGCAGAAGAGCTGATTTCCCTTAACAGAGGATGATGGTGCTGCGATGGAAACTTTGATTAAGGAAGTTGCCGAGGCCCGTGCGGGGATGCATAGAGTAAGACCATTGCCTGGCCTGAGAAGGTATGCTGGCGGATTTGACATCCTGGAGAAACTTACTCCGCTCCGCAGAGGTGCGGAGCCGGATCAGCGTACCTGCAGGAACGATGCCACTGCAGGGAAAGTATGCGGAAAGAAAACAAACAACAGCGGAAAGATGTTTGTGCAGGTGCCTGTAGGCCAGCGTGTTTACGCAGATGGCGGGGATGTACTGAAATTTACAGTGATAAGCTTCACGCTCCCGGATCTGGCCGATAAGAACTTTGAGATTGCAACCGCAATAAAAAAAGAGAGCGCCCTTCTGGGCAGCATGGCTGGCAACACGATAAGCTTTACTCGTGATGATTCGCTGTTAGGGTGTTTTGGCGCGTCAGAAAATGCCATGACTGGAAGGCAGTTGCACAGCATGATACTTGGAGTATACAATGCAGTGGAGCGCGTTGTGGTTAGCAACAAATCATCAATCCCTGAAGATGATTTTGAGGAATTTATGTCAAAACACAATGAACGGAAAGTGAAGATTGGAGCTGTAGTGAGAGATGCGCTTACTATCTTCTCGGCTCCCGGGCACACAGGCGCAATAGCTTACAGGAACAGCGAGAAGTTTGGACAGAGCTTTTTCAGGATGGAGTGGCTGTACAAGGATTTTGCGATGATAACTATGGGGCCGCCCTCGACAGGCTACAAGCTGGGCAGGTTCGATGAGGGCATAGCTGCTGATGCAGGCGACAAGGAGTTCATTCGCACTATGATGGACTTCATCAAAACAGCGTATCTTAGCGGCACTTCTACCATTGTGGGCCTTCAGATCAACAATACTGCAACTGTAGGAAGGTGCGGTGCCATTGACACAGAAGGGAAGGCGCTGGAGGAAGCGCGCAGAAACGAGCTTCATGAGAACGAGCAGCGAAGGCAGTATTATATGACGGCTGTGCCTGAGGAGAACATGATTTATTCTGTTAATATGAGTAGCCAGTCAAGCAGCGCAGGCCAGAATTCAGGCGCGCAGGATTCAGGCGAGCAGAGTTCTGATACAAAGGAAGTGAGAAGATGCAAGGGGTGCGGAAGCGTGATTGAGCAGGGAAAAGCGAAGTGCTCCTGCAGGAACCCGAGGCATCACCGGAGGACATAGGAATGGAAACAGGGCAAAAGCCAGAAGATATTGCCAGCTGCTTTTAATGGATTAATGTGCGCATTTATTTGAAAGGCATCTGATGCCCTGTTATGGAAAGGTAATTTTAAAACGGAAAGGTATATAAGCATTTTCAATCAAGTATATGCTGTGCAGACATACCGCGCTAGTGTTAGTACTTATTTTGTGTTTGCCGTTAGGTGTATATTTGGCCGATAAAAGCAACCACGACTATG
>JAJZND010000020.1 GCA_021848025.1 Microcaldota archaeon
GTACCTTGGGGAGGACGTCCAGATAATACCACACCTAACAAACGAAGCCATCACATTCATAGAAAGGGTCGCAAAAGAGGAGAAGCCCGATGTGGTAGTGATAGAGGTAGGGGGCACTGTAGGAGACATAGAGAATAGTTACTTCATAGAGGCAGTGAGGCAGTTTTCGCTAAGGAACGATACGGTCTTCATAAATTTAACATATTCGCCAAGAATGGAGGTGGTAGGAGAACAGAAGACAAAACCTGCGCAGCTGGGCTTCAGGCTGCTCCTGCAGGCAGGGATAAGGCCGAGTTTTGTAATATGCAGGAGCAACGATGAGCTGCCTGGCAACGTGAAGGAGAAACTCGCTCTCTTCGCAAATCTTGAGAAGAAGAGGGTAATAGATGACTCTGACGACGCTACAATATACAACATGCCATTGCATTTTATTGAACAGGGGCTGGACAGGTTGCTTATAAAAGACCTTGGGCTATCAGATGCGAAGCTAGACAAGAAGCGTCTTGGAGCCTGGAAGGAGATGGTGAGGAGGATAGTTCATCCCTCTGCGAAAGTTAAGATAGCGGTTGTGGGGAAGTATACTGGGCTTAGGGATTCATATGCGAGCGTGAAGGAGGCGCTGGTTCATGCTGCTGCAAGCCTTGATACAGGCATGGAGATACTCTGGATCGAATCTGCAGAGCTTGAAAAAGGAGACCTTTCAAGATTGCAGGATGTTGATGGAATATTAGTGCCAGGTGGCTTTGGAAATAGGGGAATAGAGGGGATGATAAATGCAATACAGTATGCAAGGGAGAACGGCAAGCCCTATCTCGGTCTCTGCCTCGGCATGCAGCTTATGGTAGTTGAATATGCGAGGAACGTTGCCCTGCTAAAAGATGCGAATTCAAGCGAATTCAGCAAAAAGTCAAGGCATAAAGTGATAGACCTTATATACTGGCAGAAAGGAGTAAAACAGAAGGGAGGTACCATGCGCCTGGGCGCATGGGAGTGCAAGCTTGCAGGCAAAGATACAATAGCATACAAGGCTTATGGAAAGCCGATAATAAGTGAAAGGCACAGGCACAGGTATGAATTCAATAATAAGTACAGGCGTCTGCTCTCCAGGAAAGGCCTCGTTATCAGCGGCACAACCAAGGACAATAAATTAGTCGAATTTGTAGAATGGAGTTCAGGATTCGGGATAGGCACGCAGGCACATCCTGAGCTGAAGTCGAGGCTGGAGGCTCCTGCCCCGCTTTTCGTGAGTTTCGTGAAGGCTGCATCCAAGGCAGGCGTTAGAGAATATTCAGGTAAAGAAAGACTTGATTAGCGCCAGGACCTGCTTTGCGCTCGCCTTGGATTTGCCGAATTTCCTCCCTTCGAAAATATACGGAATATCGGATATCTTTAGCGAGCCTGGCTGCACGCATTTCAGCGTATCGAATAAGTATTTGTAACCTGAAACAACAAACCTGCCACCCTCTTTTTTGTACATGCCGTAGAGAACGCTCCTTTTTGCCCCGAAAAACCCAGAGAAGATGTCCCTGCACGCCTGCTTCCTTCGTATTCTTAATACTAGGTAGCCCGTGTTTATCATAGCCTTTGAGATTAACATCCTGTACAAAGGCCAGCCCCTGACCTCCCTCCTGCACCCTACTGCCAGATCGTATCCAGCTCTAAGACTCTTGACTATCTCTCTTATTTTCCCCGGTGGATGCTGCAGGTCGGCATCCATGAATATGACAAATTTTGTATGCGAAGCAAGCATTCCGTCTATCATGCTGCCTGTGAGGCCTGCTGCCCTGCCGGCTGCCTTTCTATCAATGAAAAGGAACTTTCTGTGAGCAGAAGCTAAAGCTTCCGCCTCTTCCTTTGTTGAATCGGTAGAGCCATCATCCACTACTATCACTGATATTCCGGGATAATTCCTGAAGATGAATCTTATTATGCGGCCTATTGTGGCGTCTTCGTTCAGGGTGGGCAGGATGAGCGTGCAGTCTGAGTATGCTCTCTTATTTTGTGCCATGCACTTGCCTCAGGAAGAATGAAGTATATGCATCTACTGCGCCTATTATGCTGTTGAGTATAGGCATGCCTTTTGTTGAATTGCGTATTGTAGCCAGATCCTCATCATTCACAATTTTGAGCGCGACAAGTATTGGTGGATATGCAAGAAGCAGTATCACCAGCCCCCCTGCCAGTTCTATAAGAACGTAGTTGGCAAATGCGAGCGGGGCGAGGAATGCTGCAAGAACCGCATTTGCAAGGAATATTGCCGCTATCTTTGTATATTCCAGCTTTATGCCGAAGAGCTTCTTTGCAGAAATTATGAAGACTATGTCATAAGCAACGCTGCCTATAAGGTAAAGCGCAAGGATATTGCCGATAACGCCAAAGTACGGGACCAGTATAAGCATCAGTATGAACTCCAAGGCCGTGGACACCAGATTATACTTTACCAGATTCTTCGCATATCCTCCTGAAAGTATTAGGCTGCTTATGTAGTAGCCTACCATGTTTATCATGATTCCTACAGCTATAAGCGAGAGGTAAAGCGGAGCGTATGCGTACTTGGTTGATGCAAGAAGCGCTATGCCCGCTTTAGAGAACACTCCAACGTAGATGGCAGTGGGCATTGTAAGTATAAGCGAGTATCGTAGTATCCTGTTATAAAGCCTATTTGAGTCCTTTTTCTTGCTTAGAGTGCCTGCTCCGGTAAAGATATTGAGAAGCGCTATGCCCATGGTACCATATCCTACATATATGAGATTCAGGCCTTTGATCGCTGCCCCGTAATTCCCTATGAGGGCATTGCTGATCCCGACAAGCCCCATGAAGATTATAGAGGCATTTTCAAGACCGCGCAGGGAGATGTTGTTAAGCGCCAACGGCGCAGAGTAGCCGAGAGCGGCCTTCATTGTGCGCAGGCTGGGCTTTCTTATGCTGAACCCCTTGTAGCCCATGGCTGATGAAAAGATAAAATACACGGAAATTAGAAACCCGAAGACATATCCTACCAGCATGCCTGCTATTGCGCCGTTTACCCCATATCCGCTGTATACCAGGAACACTATGGAGGCGAGCTGGATTATGTCAACTGATAGGCTGGTTACAGAAGCCAGCTTTGTCTTTGTGAATCCTACAAGCCCCTGAACCGATGAATTTTCCACCATGGAAAAGAAGATTGTGGCTGCAGCAAGCATAAGTGTAAGTCCGGATATGCTATGCGCTGCCAGGAAGTATACTGCTACGTAATTGCTTATTGCAATTGCAACTATGGTAAGAGCAATTGCTACTGGCACGAGTATCAGGTATGCAGGAACAATTGCATCAGAGAGCTTTTCCGCTTTATTTTCATATACTGCCTTTGCTATGTTTCTATTCATGTAAGTGCCGGTGCCGAAAGTGCCTATTGAGCCGAATAAGTTGGCAAAGCCGAATGCAAGCACATAGAGGCCGTAAGCTGCAGGCCCAAGAAGGCGGGTGGTGACCACGAATGTGGCAAGCGTTACAAGCACGCCGAGGAACTGGCCGAGGTACAGCGGATATAGTAACCTTACTGCGGATCTGCCCAATCCTGAGCCGCCTTTGATTGAATCTTTATCGTTGCTTGCCACTTGACACTCGCCTGTGCATCCTGCTTTGTTTTATGTGCAGCCTGTAATTTATTGTTGAAATAAACATTTTGAATATCTGGGTGCTTAAGATCACCTTTGTGCCATACTTCACATGGTGATAGATTATTGGAACCTCCACAACCCTGGCACCGTCTTCCTTCAGGGCGTAAAGCAGGTTCACATCGAACGTGAGATCCTTCAGGACTATCCTTGGGAGCACCCTTTTAAGGGCGTTCCTCTTGAAGAACTTCGCGCTGCACTGCGTATCCGTGTATTCTAGCCTGAAAAGCAGCTTAACAAACAAATTATAGAATCGGCTTGCTATCTTTCTGCTAAGCTCAAGGCTACCCGACAGCCTGCTTAGGCGCATGTATCTTGAACCTATTATCCCGTCAACATCGTCCTGCTGCGAGAACCTGAATAATCTCTTTATCTCACTTCCCCTTACTGCGTCGTCTGCATCTACAAATCCTATTATGTCATACTTGCTTGCCTTCCTGCAGGCGTATTCGAAGCCTTTCAGCAAAGACCCTCCTTTTCCCTCCCGCTTCTTGTTCTTTATCAGGGTTATCTGCCCGTATCTACTTGAGAAATCTTCCACTATACTGTCGGTTCCATCGTTGCTGTCAGAAACAACTATTATGTGGGCTCTGACGGCCGGGTCATTTATTAAGGTAGCAGTATAGTCATCGAGCGCCTTGCCTATCCTTTTCTCTTCGTTGTACGCGGGCACGACAAGGTAGAGTCTTCGCATAAGAGAATTATCATAGAAAGGATTTATAATAGGTATTACATAATAAATCAGGGAAAAGCAGGTATGGCGCATTTGGAGGTGCGCTTCTGCTGTTGATTAAGGATTTTATGGACTTGAAAGTGACCGAAAACCAGAAGTTTTACGCGTTCTTATTTATAGCTTACTTAATCGTTTCCCTACTCGTCTTCTGGCCTGTGACTGTCAATGTTTTCACCTCGGTTGTCAACGGAGGCGGAGATGTGTTCCAGAGCCTGTGGAATCTGTGGTGGACACCACATGCCATCTTCTCGCTTCACCAGTCGCCTTATCACACCGCACTTCTTTTCGCGCCGCTTGGAGCAAACCTTGTCACCGAGACACTTACTCCGATAGCAGGCATATTGAGCGTGCCGTTCCAGCTTATAAGCCTGCCATTTGCATATAATGTCTTGTTCTTTACCAGCTTTGCATTCTCAGGGCTATTCATGTACCTGCTGGCGCATTATATAACAAAGAGCAGGAATGGATCGATTCTTGCTGGCCTTATATACGCGTTCAGCCCCATGCATATAGCACAGTCCTATTCCCACCTCAACTGGACCATTGTAGAGTTTATACCTCTCTTTATCCTCTTCTTCATCATGACATTGAAGGAGAAGAATTGGAAATACTCGTTATATGCGGGCATAAGCTTCGTATTGCTAACGTTCATGGGCGATATCGAACAGGGTTTAGTCATCACAGTGTTTGTGATAGTAAGCATTGTAGTCATGCTCCTTATAGAGAGAAAGGAGCTGCTTAGCAGGCAGGCTCTGAAGAGCCTTGTCCTGATAGCCATTTTCGCGCTTGTTATAGGATCGCCTTTCTATTATTGGATTTACCGCGGCTTGAATTCAAGTACGCTGCAGACAGCACATCAACTTTCAGGCATTACGAACAATATGCTCTACAGCGACAACCTGCTCTCATACTTCCTGCCAAGCTATTACAACGGTATCTTCAACTCTGTCTCTAAATCATACTTCAACAGCATATATGGATTGACGTACCAGGGAATCACGTACCAGACCGACGTGAGCGAAAAAGTTTCTTATGCAGGATATGCGGTGCTGCTTCTTGTGCTGTACGGCTTATACCATGACTATAAAAAAGACAGGCTGAAGTCTTCCTTATACTGGATTGCCATAGGCATAGTCTTCTTCCTGCTCAGCCTTGGCCCTTACATACAGATATCATCGTCTGTGACTGGAGTGCCCAGCTTATACATATTGTACAGGGATATACCTATCTTCAATATAGTCAGGGAGCCCGGCAGATTTGATATAATAGTTACAGTAGTGCTCGGCATACTGGCTGCATTTGGCTTCGATGCAGTTTCGAAAAAGGTCAGAGTCACGAATAATAATCTTGCCCTTGGATTTGCTCTTGTTATAATGCTGGAATACAGCGCGCTTCCGCTTTCGGCTAGCTTTGCCAATTCTCTTATAACGAACGCCCAGCTGCCGCCGAATCTCAGCGAGCTTTCAAATGCGCAGGGCAACTTCTCGGTTCTGATGCTCCCCGCACTTCCCAACCTGGCTACAGGATCGAACCTGTATCCAGGCATGGAAATGTACTATTCCACTGCAACAGGAAAGGCCCTCATAGGAGGGTACACTACCAGGGTAAATACTACCCAACAGCTATCCATAGAAGGCATACCGCTGGCATCTTCAGCAGGCTACCTGCAGGTAGGAGACGGCCTCGTATACCCATACCCGATACTTGAGAACTACAGCAAGCTAACGCTTTTCTGGCTGTACCTGTACAAAACTTCATATGTAGGAGTGATCGGAGGCGCTTATACCCCGCAGGAAGAAGCTTATCTCTTAAGCTACCTTAACAGCATCTTTGGCGCTCCAGTATATCAGGAAGATAACTTCAGCCTTTTTTCTACTTACAATGCGACTTCTGAACTAGGAAACGAGCCTATCTCTTATATAGACGGGACATGGGTTCCGGGGTACGAGATCTGTTACTATTCATCTTATCAATGCAGCAATGAGACTGAGCAGCAGTGGTGGGGCACAGATCCCAGGGCCATTACTATATGGGACACAGCTTCGCGCAATTATACAATCGATTTTGTCTCACAGTCCCCATATCCGCAGACAACCTTGTACCTGTATCTCAACAACGCGCAGAAGCCCGCATATGCCGTGAATCTTACTACCTCGGACCAGAGCTATAACGCTACGCTTTATATGCCGCAGGGCATAAACCTGCTCCTCTTCTATGCCAGTTCAAGAAGCACACAGATCTCAAACAGCACTTACCTTGGATTCGGAATAAAGAACATAACAATATTCAACAAGATTCCTGTAATACCGGTCAACGCCATAGCGATATCTGGCAATTCAGGAGGCGCATCTGGCTCTTCAGGCATAAACTCAACTGGTTAAATGTTTGTATTTTGGTAGTATTTATGGAAAAAGTTTTGGTAACAGGCGGCGCAGGCTTCATAGGGCAGAACATTGTGAGAAGACTGCTCGAGGATGGAAAGGAGGTAACGATAATTGACAACCTTTCTACTGGGAAGAAAGAGGTAATTGACAGTTTCACTGCTGCAGCAAAAGGCACAAAATTCTATCAGGAGAATACAGAAACGCTACCTGTTGAGAAGTACAGCGACCCGGATATAGACACAATCTTCCACTTCGGATCACCATGCTCAGTGCAGCAGTTCAGGAAGGATCCCTCCAAGCCAATGAACGAGACTATAAGCGGCTTCATGAAGGTTATGGAGTTGGCCAGGAGCACAGGCTCGACCGTAATCTTCCCTTCTTCAGGAAGCATATACGGCAACAAAAAGGAATTACAGAGCGAAGCAGATGAGCCTGAAACGGTCAACCTGCACGGCATCGGAGAGGTCACAGTAGAAACGCTGGCCAAATATTACAGGAAGTATATGGAATCAAGTGCATGGGCATGAGGATATTTGCAGGGTATGGCCCTGGAGAGGAGCATAAAGGCGAGATAGCAAGCGCCATAACTACCTTCATGAATCGTATTATTAGGGGAATTAAGCCGGAAATCCGGGGTGATGTAAAACCGAGGAGGGATTTCGTTTACATAAGCAATGTTGTTGACAGGGTATTGAAGTACGCGCAGCAGCAGAAAGCGGAAGTGATAAATGTGGGAAGCGAGGAATCGGTTACGTTTAACGAGGTTATAGGCCTGCTGAACAAAAGCCTTGGTAAGAGCATCAATCCGCTTTATATACCAAAACCGGTCAACTATCTCGAGTATACCAAGGAAGACATAAGCATGAGCAGTGAGCTTTATGACTTTAATCCTACCACAGTTTCTGAAGGCATAATGAGGTATATAGAGTACAGTGCCAAGGTGCAGAGCAGATGAAAGAGCCTATAAAGATAGCGATCGTCTCGCATTCGCGCATAAGCGATGTGCATGACGGAAAGATGAGGTTTATGAAGGACATGGCAGAGCTAATCTCAGGGAAGGATACGCTGGTTGAGGTCTTCTCGCTCTCTGACACGAACCGTACGGTAAAGGAAAAGCATTACATAGAACACGAAGTAAAGAGCTCTTATTATACTTCATCATCTACGGCAGCGAGGCTCTTCGACAACGGCATGATGATCCTCTTCGGCACGCGCCCAATCTTGAATAAGGTAAACAGGAGCGAGAGTGTCAACAGCATGCTCAGAGAATTTGACCCCGACATAATCATATGCGAAACCTTCCTCCTTAACAGCATGCTGAAAAGATACCTTTCGCAGAGCAAGAAGAGAATAAAGGTCATCTCTGCATTCGATCCACAGAGCAGCATATATTATTATGCAAATGCCATTTTCGGAACAAAAAGTAGTGGAGGGATTCCTTTAGCACGGCAGTTCAAGAAAGCACTTGCAGACAGGTATGTGTCTTTCAGGCTGAAGCTTTATCAAGAAACGTTAAACCTTGCAGATCTGCATGTTGTTCTCTCAAAGAAGGACAAGGATGAGATAGAGGGTTTTTTTAAAATAAGGAAAGCAAGGATAATTGTTCTACCAGCTCACTTCTTTGATGCTAAAAGGGAAAGGAAGCCCAGAATCAAAACCTCGATAAGAAAGATTCTTTTCATAGGCTCGTACCTGCCTCCGCACAACAGGCAGGCGATGGGATACATAGAAAATATTATTTCACCGATGCTGCCTAAGAAAGAATTTATTATAGCTGGCGGAGGGGTGCCAAAGAAAGCTGTACGCAATGTACGATATATAGGTGGCGTAGAAGACATGGGAAGGATACTAGACCATGCTGATCTCTGCATTGCGCCGCTAACAGATGGAGTAGGGGTAAAAATAAAGATGCTTGATTACTTCAATGCCGGCAAGGCAGTTATAGGCACCAGCATGGCGTTCGAAGGCTACGACGTAAAGGATGGGTACAATGCCATTGTAGAGGATAATATAGAGCAGTATGCCAGCCAGATAGAGAAGCTTGAAGAAGACAGAGAGCTGTTTTCCAGGATACAGAAAAACTCCAGACTTATTGTTAATGACTACAGATATGATGTTCTTAAGAAAAAGTGGCAGAAGCTTATAAAGGAGCTTCATGGCATGTGACCTGCTCGCTGCTCTTCCTTATGTTATTCGGAAATTTAAGCTTTAAAACAGGGTTATCTTAGAATAATTATAAGAAGTTATTATATTTTTGCATTTTATTGTATATATGGAGCAATACATTAGATAAAAACCGAAATTCATACACAAGCTTTAAATATCTTTCATCGTAATAATTATGTGTAAAGGGGATGAAAATGGGAGTCGAGGATTTAATCGAAGGGGAGACATACGAGGTCAGACTCAATGCAAGGAGTCCGAAAGGCGAAAGCATCGGAAGAATAAACGATGTCGTAGTTTTCGTGAAGAATGCGAAGGCGAGGATAGGGAAGACGCACAAGGTAAAAATAACAAAGTTATATAGGACGTTTGCCTATGCGGAACTCGCTGAACCAAAAGACAGCAGCAAGTATTTTATAGGTAATGGTAGCTTAGTTATATAGTGGCCCGTTAAGGGCCGTGGGTTATATTTCTTTTATTTGATTAGTTTTACTAGTTATGCTAGTTATGTATTGTATTTATAATTCTACGGAGTTTTGGGTGCGATAATGGATTACAAAGAAATAGATCATATAAGGCACGGGACGACAACGATAGGAATGGTCTGCAGCGATGGAGTAGCTATGGGCGCAGATGTCAGGGCGACGTATGGAACCTATATCTCCAGTTCTGAAGCGATAAAGGTACACAAAATAGATGAGAATCTTGCTATGACTATTGCGGGAGGGGTTGGAGATGCAGAGTACCTTGTCAAGATACTTAAAATGCAGAATGAACTATATAAGATGGATGAAGCCAAGCCATTCTCTCCAAGGGCGGCTACATCAATTCTATCGCTTATACTTCAGGAGAATAAGGTTTACCCGTATATGGTAGAGCTTATACTCGGTGGATTGAACAATGGCTCTCCGGAAATTTTCAGCATAGATCCTGTAGGAGGCAACATAAGGGAATCAAAATTTGCTTCTACAGGCAGCGGCTCAATTGCAGCTACCGGTTATATAGAGAGCATATACGAGGAAGGTATGACTACGCAGGAGGCAGCCAGGCATATAGCCAAGGCGCTCAGGATAGCCATGAAGCGGGACACTGCTACAGGGGACGGAATTAAGATAGTGGCCATAACAAAGAAGGGATACAAAGAGTATGCTAAAGAAGAGATAGAGAAGTTTCTAAAATAGAGAATCCTATCTCTGCAAAAATAATAGGCAGTAGGATATTTTAATGGTTTTAACCCTCGGGCTAGAATTTAGAGACCTGTAGAATGTGATTTAGTGAGCGAAGAGATCAAGGAGAACAAAGAACTTCTGGATAAAGTCAAGGAATTGATGCCAAGCGAAGCAGGATTAGTGAAGATAGAATATGAAGGGCCAGACATAGCAGTATATGTCAAGAATGTTGGATACGTTTACGGCGAAGAACAGATAATAAAGACAATCTCCTCAAGCATAAAGAAGAGGCTGATCGTGAGGTCCGACCCTTCTGTGCTTACTGACCAGGATGCAGCTGCCAAGAAGATACTTGAGATATTGCCGCCAGATGCTGGAGTTACTGAAGACAATATAAAATTCATCCCCGAATTTTCTCAGGTATATATAGAGGCATTAAAGCCAGGCCTTGTCATAGGGAAAGGGGGCAGCACGCTGATAAGAATAATAAAGGAGACAAACTGGGTTCCAAAAGTGCTAAGGATACCCACAATGAACAGCGATGTGATAAAGGGGGTAAGGCAGCTTATTGTGCGCGAGAGCGAGTTTAGGAAGAAGTTTCTTACTTCCATCGGCAAAAAGATAAATCAGGGCAGCTTGAAGAGCGAGTGGCTCAAAGCTACTGCGCTTGGTGGATTTAGGGAGGTTGGCAGGAGCAGCCTGCTGCTTGAGACGAACCACTCAAAGATATTAATAGACTGCGGAATAAGCCCCGAGCCTGGGATAAAGGGCATGGATACTTCTACCGCTGAGAACAAAGCTTTTCCGTATCTTGATAGCGCAAACATAACGATAAATGACCTTGACGCAGTTATACTGACTCATGCGCATATGGATCACATGGGCTTTGTGCCGTATCTCTTTAAGTTCGGATATAATGGGCCAGTATACTGCACACCGCCATCCAGGGACCTCGCAGCCCTGCTGCTTTATGATTACACAAGGCTCGTACAGAAAGCTGGTGGAAACCCAATATACGGAGAGAAGGATATCAAGACCATGCTTACGCACATGATCACTCGGGATTATGGCGAGGTGACAAACGTCACCGATGAAATAAAGCTCACTTACCATAACGCAGGCCATATACTCGGAAGCGGGATAGTGCACCTGCATATAGGAGAAGGGATGTACAATATCGTGGACACAGGAGACATGAAGTATGGATTCACGAGGCTCTTCGACCCTGCAGACACAAGATATCCGAGGATAGACGCGCTTTTCATAGAGAGCACGTATGGGGGCCCGAGGGACATAACGCAGGATCGGCAGCAATCCGAAGTGGCACTTATGGATTCGATAAAGAAGACTGTGCAGGGAGGCGGGAAGGTGCTTATACCGCTCTTTGCAGTTGGAAGAAGCCAGGAGATAATGCTGGCTATAGAGAATTCAGTATCGACAAACCCTAATTATAAGCTTGATGTGCCCGTCTACCTCGATGGCATGATACTCGAAGCCAGTGCGATACATACCGCTTATCCGGAATACCTTAAGGCAGGACTCAGGAACAGGATACTGAACAACAATTCGCCATTCGAGAGCGAGATCTTCGAAGTCGCAAAAGGAGAGAGAAGCGAGATACTGGAGAAAGGGCCTGCGGTGATACTCGCAAGCGGAGGCATGCTTAACGGAGGCGCAAGCCTTGAATACTTCAAAGCCATGGCTGAGGATCCTAAGAACATGATAATCTTTGTCGGCTTCAACAGCGCAGGCTCATTCGGCAGAAGGATACAGAACGGCTTAAGCGAGACCGCTCTGCCAGGAGAAGATGGCAAGATGAATCCGGTCAAGATAAATATGCAGGTAAGGACCATAGAAGGGTTTTCTGGCCATAGCGACAGGAGGCAGTTTGCCAGCTTTATCGACCATCTCAGGCCTTCTGCAAGGAAGATCTTCACGATGCATGGAGAAGAGAGCAAGTGCGACGATCTGGCGAGGTTCCTGGGCAGCAGGGCCCATGCAGAAGCGCGTGCGCCTATGGATCTTGATTCAATTAGGCTGAAGTAAGCTAAAAATCAGAGAAAGCTAAAGGCATTATAACGTTTCTTCTCCTAGTGCCTTCAGGGCAAGTCTCTTGGATTCGTAGAAGTCTCCCTTTCTTGCCGCCTCTCTGGCACGCTCCATAAGAATCTTAGGATTTTCATCCGTGTTTATACTTCCATTAGATGAAGGATCCGATTTGCGCTCATCTGCTTTTCTCAAACTCGGTGCGATAAGACTCATTTGCTGCTTTCTCTCTGACTGCCGGCTACGTGCTGCAGAGAAAAGCGACATATCTACCAATCTTATACTATTAGACAGATATTTAAACTATGTGTGCTATGTGCTGTTTATCTTTTGCTGGAGACTTTTGAAGGAAGAAGCAACAAATAATACAAAAACGCATAATACGATGATATGATAAACTACTGGCAGTGGATAGAAACCAATAGAAGCAGGTTATACTGAATAACCTTACTCTATGCTACTTATTTTTAAAATAGCTTTTTCCTAAAAATAATAGGGCAAAACTATGAAAGGCGATGACTTGGCATATCTGCTTGCCATAGCATTCATTGTTGCAGTCATAGCCATTCTGGCAGCTTATCCTCAATTAGCTTCCAGACTCTTCCCGCACCAGAGATTTGCCGCTTCTACAGCCAGCACGTCCCAGACAACGAATTTTACTTCAACAATATGCAGCCTGCCCATGATACCAGTAGGGTGCACATGGATCTCTACCGCAAACGCCACAGCACCTTGCGCAGGACATATTTCATGCCCTTCCAATGCAACTACTATAAGCCAGCTTAATGAGACAGTTGTGATAGGCGTTAAGGATGAGCTTAACAATTCTGCGAATGACGGGTTTATATTGAACCGGACAATGTTCTATTCAAATTCGAGCGCAGGATGCGAACGGGAGCTTATAAGCTACTGCAACAACAATGTACCTGCACAATTCATATGCATAAACCAGAAGTATTCATCACTTGTAGAGTACCAATACGGCAAGATATACAATACAGCGAGGGCATGCCCCATGTTCATTGAAGCAGGCAACATTTCATGCGGTGTTGTAGGTAACTACTGCGTTGTTATGTGGCAGAGGTAGCCATTATTAATTAGGATTATGGATAAGAATCCGAAGTGCCTTTGTAAGAACCGCATTAGTGCTGTTGCAGACCTGGAGTGGCGGATTTTGAGTAATGGTTGTGTCTTTACAGAAGGTAAATAAGCATAGACGTCAAAATGTATAATAATATAGTGATAAAAATTTTAATAGTCACATTAAACCTATAAAGTTTTACTCCCAACATGCTACCATGAAGCTTCAGAGTGCGATGGAGTACCTTATGACTTATGGCTGGGCGCTGCTTATAATAGTCGTGGTTCTT
>JAJZND010000018.1 GCA_021848025.1 Microcaldota archaeon
AGCCAGTCACTGCCATGGAGATTGAGCTGCAGGCGAAATAAGCAAGGCCGATCAGACAGGGCCCGCCATGCCTACTATATATTTGACATCATCCTCGTCGAGCCTGAATGAGGAATAAGCCATTTCTATCATTTTCTCCTCTCCATAAACTGATTCAAGGTTCTTGAGCATAGATTTTATCAGAGGCAGATAACTGTTTATTATCTGCTTGGAACTCGAGTGCAACACTGTGGAGAGCTTTTCCGCTATTGCACTGTTGCTCGATCTGGCCTTCTTTGTAGCGCTAAGAAATCTTATTTTGGATGGGAATGCATATGGGGTTAGCATAGTGATATCCCCTCTTCCTGCAAGCGAAACGCCGGAAGAAGCAAGGATCTGCGCATATCTGAGATAGCCGTAATAGTTTGTCCTTGTAGCATTATTTGAGAGTTTGCTCGCCTCTGCAAGCGCAGAGTACGCCATTTCAACATCCCTTTTAGATCTATACCTGTTAGGTATGTTTTCATCTACCCAGTTAATCAGCATCTCCAGGTCTATCTCGCTCCTTATAGCTGCATTCTTGGCGATGTCAAAGCTTGAGGTCTTGAAAATCTTGTCCAGCACCCCAAAAACCTCTATTTTAGTGTCCCTTATCCCGAGATTGTCGAGGAGCTCTGCACCTGAGCCGAGCATAGCCTCAAGGTCGTTCATGGCGCCCCGTACATCGCCATTGCTCCTTTTGGAGATGGTGTCTATAACTTCATCTTTAACAGGGTATCCTTCGCGTTTGGCTATCTCCTTCAGGAGCAATGCAATCTCATAATCGTTCACTTTCTTGAATTCTACCTTTTCCACGCTGTTCCTGAGGAATTCTATCTTCCTGTCCCAGAAGTCGTTTGCAGTGAAGACTATCGGCTGCATCGAAGTCTTAATCACCTCAGATATCACGCGCTCTGCGCCTGAATCAAATTTTCCAGAAAGTTCGTCTATCTCGTCAAGAAGGATAAGCACGGTCTTGTTAAAAAGGCCTCTGCTCCTGGTTGCGGGCACCAGCGTCTTCTTGAGCCTGTCTACATTTCTGTAGTCGCTTCCGCTAAGTTCCAGGATTTCAAATCCATTGGACGCTGCGGCTGCGTGTATGGCTGCCGTCTTCCCGGTTCCAGATGGTCCAAAGAGCAGCAGCGGCTTCCTCTGCTTCCTGTTAGCTATGTCAGAGATAAATAATGCGACCTTCTTCCTCGCTTCGCTGTTGCCTATTAGCTGGCTGAGCGCCTTTGGTTCGTACTTTTCGCAGAGCATCCGATCACGCAATCATTACCTATAAATAATGGTGAGCAAAATAATAAAATACCTGGCTCATGCTCCTGTCGTCTAGTCCGGTCAAGGACGCAAGCCTCTCACGCTTGCGACCCGGGTTCAAATCCCGGCGGGAGCATCTATGCCTTGGGGTTATATATAGCGACCACATTTTGCACTCCTATTCTGTCGTCGAGTCTATTTTTTGTCGTCGGTAAATTCCGTATCTTTTAGAGGTAGGATTCTAATAATATTTTAGCATGGAGAGGGGCTGAGAAAAAGAGGAGTTGCACTAATCTTATGTAACTTTATTCAACCTGAGTAAAGTTTTCCTTTTGAACATGATCGGTTTACCCTCTCTCACTTTCATCTTCAGATAACGCAAGTTTCTCTTAGAAATACCAACCATCCTCGCTTGTTTTAGTGTCATGTTTTTGATAATATCTGCTATCTTCTGCTTAAAATAATGAGTGCCTATAATTTGGTAATAACATACTTGGCCTTTTTCTTTCGCTTGCCTCTAGCTTGCAATATAATAACTTTGGCTCCTTCTTGCTCATAGAATCTTTTATATTCTTGGATAACTGCTCCAGAAATCTGACCTACATCCAATATAATAACGGCCATGTCTGAGAACCCCCTGTCTTTATACTGTTTTAACTCAGTTACGCCTAATGCTAGTGTGCCTTTATTATCCGCATATTTTAATTCTAAAACCCCCTTTCCATTTATCTGTATGTCTCCTTCTTTGTGCATCATATATTTATTGTCTATTCGCATCTTCTCTCCATATTGTGTCATCAAGAATGTGTAAAGGTTGTTATTAAATTGCGCTTCGTCAGCAAATACCTGTTGGCTTATCATGTTCTGATATTTACTTCTAATACCTAAAAGTACTTCTTCGAAATCAGAATTACTTGAACCAGATTTAGTATCCAATGTAGATGAGATAGAAACTTTATTATTTGGTTCAGTTATCTCCTCTTCCTCTTCTGGTATATACTGGCTATCCTGCTTTGTACTAGAAGTAATGCTTGCTCCTTGTATTGCTTCTATTTCTCTTCTGTAATCATTCATTATTTCATAAACTTGTATTCGATTCTTCTCCGCAAAGTTCTTTATCTGCTCTAATGACAATCGTTTTAATGCATAATCTAAATAATGTGTGCGGGTCAATGTAATTTTATGCTTTTTACCATTTATATCCTCTTCATAAGGTGACGGTTCCCCTATTCCATAAGATTTACATATCCCCTTTAATTGAGCCATATCTAGTTTATCCAATATTCTTCTCTGTGCCTTAGAATAAGCTCGGCGTCTCTTGATTTCATTAACCACATTGGTGCTAAGTATCTTTGAGCCAGTACCGATAGCTTGTATCCCCTTCTTGGCACTATCTTTTAGTGTGTCTATAAAACCTATTCAACCACCACTATTAAGACACTAATTTATCTATATCCAGAAAGATTTAAGAGTATTGCTAATGTTCACAACTTCTCCATAACCTTGCCATAAACCTTGATTCTCTTGTCCTCTTTTATGTGTTTCTGCATATACCACAACGTTGACTTATTTATGCCTAACCTTTTGCGGTCTTCTGGCGTTAGGCTTGCTACCTTACTGCGAATGTTCGTGTTATCCTCTCGCTTTATCTCGAACTCAGGCACATTGAATTGAAGCTTGCCCGACTTGCCAATATGTTCAATATCTCCAATAACGATTTGTCTCCTTCTTGGCTCTCCGATATTGCCCCCGTACTTGTTATCATTATTATCCATTAGCCAAAAGGGATTCTGAAAACGTTTCCAGTAAAATTTTTAGTGATATATAATTTAGTGATATATAAAAAATTATCAGTGTTGCGCCTTCTCCCATTCGGTAATTGATGATTTGCCTATAACCATTTAATTTTATAATTATAACATTTCCATCATGGAAAAGATTTCCGGCGTCATAAGTTTAGCCATACCGGGTCCAGGCATATTTGGTGGATACTGGGCGCTTTATTTTACTGATACGAGAATTTTAGTTGTAGAGATGGAAAGTATAATTAATGCTATGAAGAACCTTTTATTGTCACAAGCCGGAGTTGCCCTTGCGACAGAAATAGTGTTAAGCCGTGTCACCCGCCTTAACATACTCAAGCTTGCAGGAGGGGTCAGCGCCAGTGCAGTATTCCTTGCAGAATGGGAAGAACAAATAGAAAAGCAAGTAGAAATTTCCAAAGCCTTTGTAGAAGAGAGCCCTGAAAATCTGCTCTCACTCGGAAAGAAAAATTTCCAGATAAGTTATAGCACAATAAAAAATGTGGTTTTGAAAAGGGCCCATTGGGGTTCCAATAAAATATCCATCCAGGCCGATAAGAACTATAATTACGGCTTAATGGACATGTTCGGCGGCGTTAGTGATAAAGGCTTTGATGATTACGCTAATCTTCTTAAAAAATTATTTCCAGGAAAATTGGAAATTACAAAAGGGATTTAGTGACCATTGCTTTTACCGTTAAAATTCAAATGTTCGTAATAGATATTGCAACTAAACGCCACCACTCTCTGCATCTGCGAGCCATTTATTAATATTTATTATCTATTCTATTGTTGTATTTATGATAGAGATAAAGGATCTTAAAAAGAAGTATGGCGACGGCACCTACGCGCTGAAGGGTATAGACCTTACCCTGAAGGAAAAAGCGACCGCAGTGCTAGGCAGGAACGGTGCAGGCAAGACAACAATGCTAAGAATACTCTCCACGCAACTGCTTCCGACAAGTGGGCATGCAGTGATAGACGGATATGACGTCGTCAGGGATGCGGACAAGCTTAGGAAGAGAATGGTAAGCGTGCCGCAGGAGGCAGGCCCATTAGGGTATCTTACCCCCGAAGAGCATCTCAAGATATACCTGACCGCAAGGGGCATGTCGTTCTCAACTGCGAGGCAGGAGGCTGCACACGCGCTTAAGAGCATCGGCCTCTGGGAATTCAGGGACAAGACTGCAGATGAGCTTTCAGGTGGCATGAAGAGAAAGATATTTGTGGCAATGGCTCTTGCATCCAATGCTGATATAATCTTCCTTGACGAACCTACTGTCGGCCTTGATCCGATTTCGCGTATAGAAGTATGGTCTGCGCTAAAGGGCCTCGGAAGCAAGATGGTGCTGACAACGCATTATATAGAAGAAGCCAAGGAGCTGACGAAAGACATAGTCATGATAGATGGAGGAAGGACAAAGGCACATGGGACTGTTGAAAGGCTATTGAAAAAGAGTGCAGGTATGGTCAGGGTGGAATCAATTACCAGCGAAGAAGGCGAATATAAGATAGGCGGCATTGCGATCTCATATGTCAAGGCGAGCGAGGCAGGCAGATATGCAGGACGCGGCTATATTGTCAAGCCGGTTGATCTCGAAGACCTCTTCATAATGAAGGGTGAAGATAAATGAACTTACGATTCATCTCCTTATACGCTTGGATTACCGGCACTACTGCAATAAAGCGTGGCTTTTCATATACTCTTGGATACATGGTTACTCCATTGGCATTGCTCTTCCTGTTTGGGATAATATCCGGCGGAGCCCTGATACCTATTGCAGTAATAGGTGGCCTAATATCCATAACAGCTACCGGCGCACTTTACGGGCTCTCGGATGTGGCAATGAACAGAATAGAACTCAAGCTGCAGGATCTTTTCGTAGCTACTGACATAAGCGTACTGGACTACATGCTCGCAATCTCTTTTAGCAATCTAATCTTTTCCATGCCGGGCATACTTGTTTACATAGCCATAGTGCTCTTTATGCACCTCCTTCCTGCATTCTGGCTGATTGCCATAGCTCCGATACTGGTGCTTCTTGCAATCTCCATCTCCGCAATCTCGCTTATACTCGCATCGATTCCAAAACATCTGCGCAATGTCTGGGGTTTCCTTGGCATACTGACAGTTGTCTTTACGTTTATTCCTCCATTATTCTACAAATACACTCTGCTGGCAAAGCCTCTTCTTTACATCTTTATGCTCTCCCCAGTAACCTCCGCAGCCATAATGGTGCAGAACATGGCAGGCCTTACGCCATTCCTCTGGTATGCCCCGATAGTCCTTGTAGCAGAAACAGCGGTATACTTCGCCATAGCGAAGCCACTCACGCAGTGGCGCACAAAATAAATCAAGAAGAGTAGCTGCGCGCACTAATAGCAGGGTACTATTCTCTTTCGCCATCGCCAGACTCGGCGAGTGCAATATGCCTTTCGTCCGGGTTTTAGAATGCAAGCCGATTACTTTGTTCCATTTATCTTATTCATTACCTAAATTAAAACAAGTATTTATAAATCTTGCATGTTTGATTAATTAGAATCTAAGCAAGTGAGATCTATGGCAAACAATACGCCTTATATAATAGGTGCGGTCATAATAATACTGATAATAATAGGTGCAGCTGTTTTCTTCTATGCGCCATCTAAATCAGCTACTACGCCGCCAGTCAGCCAGCAGAGCTCTTCGAATCAAAGCACGCAAACTCAGTACCAGAACGGCACCGTAAACGTTCCAATGCAGCTTACCGACCCTCCGGAAGTGCCATCCGGCACTCAATCCCTGGTCATAGCATACTCGAGTGAGCAGGTTCATCTCAGCAACGCAGGAAATCAATCAGGCTGGATATCTGCGAAAGAAAACGGCAGCATAGATCTCCTTTCCATAGTGAATCTAAGTCAGACAATAGGCACGATTTCAGTTCCATCAGGAGCCAGGATAAACATGGCAAGGTTCAATATAACTTCTGCTTCGATAGTTATAAACGGCACCACATATAACGTAACAGTTCCAAGTGGCGAAGTCACAGCTCACATAAACGATGAGCAAGTGAACAGCTCTTCTGGAATACTGCTTGATCTTTCTCCAACTGTTGCAGAAATAGTCACCGACAATTCAACTATCTTTGTTATGGTTCCTTCAGTAAAGGCCATTATAGTTGCCAATGCATCCGCTTCCGCGAATGCTCACGTAGGAGAGAAAGCAAAATTAACCGAAAAGGAACATGCTGAGCTTAGGTATGCAGCACCAAACATAACAATAACAAACGCATCTATAAGCGTAGGTGCAGACAACGTAACCCATATCTCAGTCACAGTGAAGGACAATTCAAACAGCAGCGTTATTCTAAGGCATTTAAGCGTTTTCGGTAACATTACTGTCCGTTTCAACAGCTCGCGTGTAGAAGACAGGATTAACAACTTCGTGAACATATCTGTAGAAAGGCTGAATAACATGTGTATGAAGTACTATAATCATCTAAACCAGACGGGTGCCCGTGCAAATGCATCTTCTTCCATTTCTACCGAAGGTAACGATTCTGGAATCAACGGAGGCGCGAACCTGAACATTTCAGGGTATGGCAGCATTGGAAATAGCCATGAAAAATCCTCATCGAACACTAGCGATAAATTCAACGAAACAGGGTTCAAAGATTACTTCCACCTGAATAACTCAATAGATGTTACCGGTGGGTTTGAAGGCGGAGTCCAGTTGGCATTTAATAGCAGCGTCTGCAGCGGCAATTGGACCAATTCATCCAGGCATGAACTCGATGGGGCAGAAACGAATGCAGCTGCGGCAGTACTCCGCCGCGAGAGCGATCATAAAATGTCCCTGCTGTTTGCTATAAACAGCAATGATTCGCTGAGTCTGCCTATGGCAGAGGGAGAGGTAGGGAGCAACGGAATCGTTCTAAACGCCAACCAGTCAATCACACTTCAATTTACCGGGGTTCTTGGTCCGCACAGCGACAACAGTATACTGCATGGTGCACTTGTCTCAGGCGATGCGTACAAATTAGTGATACAGGGAGAAGATGGAGCCAGGGCGCAGACGAATGTTACGGCAGTTTCAGGTTAAGCCTGGGCAATAAGCCGAGAAGCGGCGAATCTGCAGAATGTTTGCCCTGCGGCTTCCTGCAACCTGAAGGCCCGAGAGCAATCGCATTAAGGTTCACTCTGCAGCCTGCTTGACATATGAGATAAAAGTCTCCTCTGGAACTGCACCTTCGAAAGAGATGCTATCATTTATTACTATTTTGGGCACTCCCATAACCCCGTACCTGCCAGAGAGCTCTGAAAATTCCATAGCTTCAATCATACTGGCCTTTATATTGGTATTTTCAAGTGCCGCCTGATGCGCCATCCTTACTGCAGCAGGGCAGTAAGGGCAAGTCGGAGTGACGAATACTTTTATTTCGATCTCTTTGTCTATCTCCTTTATTGTTTTCTTGGCTGCGTTTGAGAGCCTGCTTCTTGATTGCGAAATGTCTATTAAATCTTCGACTAAGGAGCTGAATTCGTAGCCTGTAGGCATTCCGTAGTAATAAATGCGTGAAGCTATTGCGCCCTGAAGCAGTATCGCCGGCACCATTTCCACACCAAGCACCTTGGCTTCTTTCTGATGGTCGTCTATATTGTAAATGAATAGTTTCAGCTTATCATTAATGCTACAAATCTCGTTCACTATCTTTGTTACCGTGTCACAGTGTTCGCATATATCCTTTTTCTTGCTGATAAACAGCCATATCCTTACCTCCCCCTTCAGTTCCTTAGAAAACTTGCCAGCAAGCTCTTCCCTAAGTTTTTGATCTATCATTTCCATTCCAATCCACCTTACCAATAATATTTTTCTTTTCTGCCAAGATTTGTTTCACGCCCTCTTCCGCAGAGAGCAATCTTTCCTCTCGTATGCAAACATTCCGGCTGCGCAACTGCATATTTTATAAGATTTTAGCTATTTAAATAAGAAAGTAACAGCAGTGTTACCTATGCAAAGTGCAGACTCCTTTTCAAGAATCATTAATATCATGGGCACCAAGCAGAGATGGCATATAATGAGGTGCCTCTTAATAGGGCATACTAAGTTTAACCAGATCAAGCGCGACTGCAATATGAGCTCCGCTTCCCTTTCAAGAACCCTGAAGTACCTCGAATCGAAGGGTCTGGTAACCAAGCGAATCTCAAAATCCCGGAACCCGTCTTCAGAGTATTTACTAACAAAAACAGGTCTCGAATTTTCAGGAGCGATAGAAGCTCTCTCAAAGCTGGGCAAACGCATATAGCATATCCTGTACTGTCATCCTTACAATGGAAATCCTATTCAAGCTTGCTTTGGTCCAGACAGTTGAATTAGAATTAGTCAAGCAAGCACATCTTCCCATAAGGCGCAATAATATATTATGTACATAAGCGTATAAATAGAAAGATTTGATGGCAGGGCTTTATACCGTAATAGAAATCATGTTGCTGCTTGCAGGCTTTGTTCTGGCTGCTGAGATTGTGGCTGAGGGAACGCACAGGCTGGAGCCGCTTCTTGGTCAGGGCATGGCTGGAGGAGTGCTTCTAGGCCTGATGGGCTCCCTTCCGGAAACCATATTTGTTGTAATAGCAGTGCTAAACGGGTCATTTAATGTGGCGGTAGGCACTGCGATAGGCGGAAATATAATCCTATTCACGCTTGGCATAGGCCTTGCGATAGTTATCTATGCGTTGAAATGGAAAAAGAGCTTAAAGATGAAGGAGGATTATCACATAGAGCTCTATTTCTTCGCAGCTTCAACGATAGGGATAGGCCTGCTGATACTTTATGGCTCCCTGGATATCCTCTCGGGGCTGGCACTAAGTGCAGTATACGTGCTGTACGTGCTCTACAGATACAAGCAAACTTCAGTTTATATTAAAAACAAGAACATCACAAAAGAAGGCACCAAGCTGCTCCTAAAAGGCGCTCTCTATATTGTAATAGGCGCGATACTAGTGATTCTGCTTTCAAGGCCATTCATAGAATCAATAAGCTCTCTTGCAACAGACCTGCGCATACCTCTAATATTAGCAGCTCTTGTAATTTCACCTATTGCAGCAGATTTCGGCGAAAATCTTTCTGCATACAGGGTAGTGATGAAAAGTCCTAGTGGTGGCTCAACAGCGATAGTCAGCTTTCTTGGAGGCAAGCTCGAGAACAATACGATACTGCTTGGCCTTATAGGCATTATCGCAAGCATAATGTACGGCGCTCCTGTAAGCATCAAGTCATCAATCCCTGAATTGCTTACGGTAATAGGCGTCAATGTAGTGGCTCTCGCATTCATCACAAGGGGCAGGTTTGGCTACAAGGAAGGGATAATTCTAGTCGCCCTCTATTTCATTGGCATAGCGGCAGCATTCGTTCTATGATCTGGCGGTATCCTTGGTATCCTTAATGTACGCGGTAAGGTAAACAAGGAAAACCAGGGCAATCGCCCCTGACTGAATCCAGACAATCAAATCTCCAAGAAGGTGCTGCAAGCCAAGCAACGCTATCAATATGGTTACATAATCTAATGAGCCGTCTACGTACGCATGTGCAAGAACGGCAATTATAAGGTTGCGTATGGATTTAGCTCTGCCTTGCTCTATGCCTCTTCTGAGAAATGCCGCTGTTCCGGTATGAAAGGCCATCGAGAAGGGAGCTTGTAGTATTACCGGAATGATGCTCGCCAGGCCTATTGCAGCTTCCTGCGAAGCGCTGATGTTAAGACCCGGTGCAAGGGAAACAAGAAAGATAAGTATGTCAATTGCTGCAAATCCAAAGCCAACCCACGGCGCAAGCCCTGCTGAATTGTACTTTACAGCGAAGAATTTAGCCAGTTCCTGCCAGAAACCCGCCATCAATCCTAAGAAAGCAGCTATCAGCAATGGATAATTCCTTTCCAATGCCACATACGCCGCGCTCCCTGCCTCGGCTCCCATCCCCTTAATGAAAATCAGGTATATCGCTGGGATGGACTGGAGCATACTCTGTATGAATATTGCGCCAAGCATGAAGGCCATGCCAATTATGGCTGCAGTCGCAATCCTCTCCTTTCTCGGAAGCAGGAAGAACGCAGCTACGAATGAAGCTATGGAGAAGATTATACCAAGGATTAAAGTTACGGCTATCATATACAAATACAACTAAGGGAAAAGGCTTTATTCATTCTCCACGTATCGCTATCTATATAAACCTTAAATTTTTAATCTATCTGCTGTTTAATCTTGAAGTGGTCAAATGTCAGAGGAAAAAACCTATGCATCAATGAAGGATATCAAGTCCGGAAGATTCATATTGATAGATAATATTCCCTGCCGGGTCGTGGAGATAGATACGTCTGCTCCGGGCAAGCACGGCGCAGCAAAGATGAGGATAACCGCAGTCGGCGTTTTTGACGGTCAGAAAAGGACGTTGCTGAAACCCAGCAGCGCCGATGCAGAAGTCCCGATCATAAGCAAGAAAAAGGCCCAGGTCGTTTCAATTTCCGGAACATCTGCCCAGCTAATGGATCTTGAGACTTATGATACATACGAAGTTGCAATACCTGAAGACATGAGAGATACGCTGAAAAACGGGGCGGAAGTTGAAGTAATAGAATACGGGGAGAACAGGGCCATCTCAAGGATATCAGGTGCAGTATAGTTGATTTTATGGACATGGAAATAAAAGTAGAGAATGAAAAAGAGAACAAGATGCTAAATAGAAAGGAGCTTCAGCTTCATCTAAGCTACGAGCAGAATACGCCTTCGAGGGAGGAGGTAAAGAAAGAGGTATGCAAAAAGTTTAATCTCAGCCCAGATAGCACAGAAATAGTTGCCATAGAACAGCAATACGGCTCTAGATCGAGCATGGTAACTGTGCACTCCTATTCAAGCAAAGAGCTCCTTCAGGCAATGCTTAAAAAGAAGGGAAAGAAGAGGGACGGCGCAGCAAAAGAGGATAAGGCACATGCTAAAGCTGCAGACGGTAAGAAAGAAGAAAAGAAAGATGCAGAGAAGAAGTAAAGGTTTTATTTATGGCTGAAGCTAAAAAAGAAGATAAGAAACCAAAAAAAGTGGATAAATTCAGAGAGGCAGAGAAGTTCTGTCCAAAATGCGGAGTCAGGATGGGCGTACACGCTGATAGATACACTTGCGGAAGGTGTAGGTATACCGAGTGGAAGAAATCGGCGTAAAACCGTCCCTGCCAAAACAAGCAGTAGTCACAGCCTGATATCTTATCTGTCTGTGCCTGAGGCATATATGCCGCCGCGCTATTTGTGGATGCGGAGAGGTTTGGCGTGGTATCTTGTTCTCTCTGGAATTTTTCTTTCCCTGCTCCTTTTACTGACAGGCATGGTGCTGTCTTTTAATTATGCGGGGATAATCCCAAACGCGCAGCTCCAATTCTTCGAGGATGTTGCGCAGGGATTCTCATTCTCCCTGTGCGCGGTATTCTATCTCCTGCTTAACAGGTCAGTTAAAATAAATGCAACAAGAAGCAATTCATACAGCCTCGCAATCATATTCGCCGCAGTAGGCGTATTTCTCTCCATTTTTCTAGTGGTCTCTGATCTGCTGGCAGTTCTGCCGCTTTCCCAGGGCAATCTTGCATTATACTCGGTTCTGACGATAATTGTCTCTGTACTTATAAGTATATTGGCCTCTATAAAAATCTCAAAAGCCGGCCTCCTGATTCCGGAGAGAAAACCTAAGAAAAACATGAAGCAGGAGAGCATAGCAAGCATGCTCGGGCTAAGCAGAGACAGGCTCACGCTGCAATTAGTCCTTCTTGGAGTAGTCATATTTATCATCATCTTTCTTTTCGAGGTGGCAATCAGCCTGATAAGCCTAGCCACAAACGTAAAAATTAACACTAACGTTAGCAGCGTGTTTGCAGGCGCGCCATTCTGGTTCATAATATTCCTGGCTGTGATTGAACCTATAAATGAAGAAATGCTTTTCAGAGGGCTTATGGTGCCCAGGATAGGTATAGTGTTCAGCTCGCTACTCTTCGCGGCAGGCCACGTAAGCTATAATTCAACTTTCGGCATAGAAGTTATATTTGCATTTGTCTTTGGCATCATTGCTTCCTATATGTTCCGCAAAACGAAATCCCTCTATCCGTCAATCACAGCCCACATACTGGTAAACACGCTAGCTGCAATTTCTTTGTTCCATTAGCGGCTTCTATATTTATCGCACAGGCATGTAGTCTTTTTTTGGTTTCTTTAGGAAGTTGTACCTGAAGATGTTGCCTACATAGTACTTGAAAAAGCCCCACATGCCCCAGTCATCTATTCTTCTAGTGCTAGTGTATACCCTTGCCTGCAAAAAGATTTTTGTCTTTCCATATTTCTTCAGCCTCTTCGAGAGATCCCAATCCTCGTATGTGACAAGGCTCGGGTCAAAGCCGCCGCTTTTTTTGAAGGCCTCCTTCCTTACCGCAAAATTGGAGCCGATGACCGAAGGCCTTCCAAGCGCAATGCTTAGTCTGACAAATACTACAGATACGAAGATATAGCCAAGCTTTATCCTGAGTTTTCTCTTCTCCAGTGGCAGTATAAGGCCTGTCGCAACAGCAAGCTCCTTATCGCGAAATGCCTTCTCATACTCTTCAAGCAGATTGTACTTTGGCTTGGTATCTGCATCCAAAAATAGAAGTATCTCTCCATTAGCAGCAGCTGCGCCTGTATTTCTCGCTCTCGCAACTCCGTGCCTTCCGTCTATTATTACCTTAGCATTCTTCCCTGCGATCTGTGCAGTTTTGTCATTGCTCTTTCTGTCTACCACGATCACTTCGAAGTCCTTGAATGTCTGCTGCTTCAGGCCTGCAAAGGCATAGCCTATGTATTTTTCCTCGTTGTATGCAGGTATTATAATGCTGAAATAAGGTTTACGCTTTTTCTCCATAATAATGCTTCCAAGGTCTATCTATCACTTTGCCGTACTGTCATATATCTCAGCGACGCCTCTTATAAGTATATACGCAAGCAGTACAGCTGTCAATATGTAGCCTATAACAATCGGGTAGTAATAGTTAGACACGTATACTAAAGCGAGGTAAGCGAATGTAACGAACTTTACTATGTTTATTCCGCCTCTTCCTATGTTTGATGAATATACCTTTCGCGCAAAGCCTGTTTTCATCTTAGACGATGTGCCGCGCTGTCCCATGAAGGCATCTACAAACGAGTGCCTAAGAACCACCAAAAGAAGCACATACAGCGGAAGAACATGCAGATATGTGAAGACTATCCAGAGCGAATACTCTACGGCTCTGTCTCCAGCAACGTCAAACCTTGCTCCATACGGATTATGGTCAGCTATGCTGTGCTTGAACTGCGCAACCTTCTTTTTTTCTGCCGCGTTTCCTGAAGCTGCTTTCAGGTAGGTGATAAAGCTTATGCCTCCCTTGCTCTCTTCGTTCACTGCGAGGAAGCCGTCGAATGCATCCAAGAACATGACAAGCGCAATAAGGAAAATTATAAGCGCTGCATTAAGCTTTATTATGATCATGTATACTACTGCTATGGCTAGCAGCGTCCTGAATATAGTGGCAGCATCCGCGCTTCTCATAAAACCGTTTATTTATTATTCCAACACAAGATTTATTAAAATCGCTTTCAAATTACTTTATAGAACGCGTATACTTAGTGGTATAATTGCAGGATCTTAACAGCAAAGAGGAAGAGGTGCTTACGTACTGGAAAGAGAATCGGATACTGGAAAAGGTCAGGGCCAAGAATAAGGGTAGGAAACCCTACTATTTCCTTGACGGCCCTCCGTTTGTCAGTGGAGATCTGCATCCTGCGCAGATATGGACTAAGACAATGAAGGATGTTGCTGTAAGATACAAGAGGTACCGCGGTTTTAATGTGGTAGACAGGGCGGGCTATGATGTGCATGGCCTGCCGGTAGAGAACAGACTGGAGAAGGAGCTCGGAGTACAGTCCAAGAAAGATATTGAAGAAAAGATAGGCGTAGAAAAATTTGTAAATGAGTGCAAGGCATACGTGGAAAAGTACATAGGCCGCATGGACGCGGATTACGAGCGCTTTGGAATTTCACTTGATTTCAAGAACCCCTACCTGCCTTATAAGAATGAATACATAGAAACAGCCTGGAGCATGTTCAAGAAGGCAAGCGAGAATGGATTCTTATACAAGGGCAAGCGCACCCTAATATATTGCCCTCACTGCGAGACACCTCTGTCACAAGGAAGCATGGAAGTAGAGTACAGGGACGTAGATGATCCATCGATATACGTTGCGTTCAGGATAGACGAGAAGAGATCCAGACCCGGCATGACGCTCCCTCCGGACAGTTATCTTGTGATATGGACAACAACGCCATGGACTCTTCCTGCAAATGTTTCAGTGGCTGCAAACCCTAAAAACAGGTATGTGATGGTAAGTGCTGCAGGCAAGAACATGATAATAGCCAAGGAGAGGCTTGCAGCGTTCGAGGCTGTGATGAAGGAGAGCATTGTGATCATAAGCGAGTTCCAAGGCAGCGAATTGCATGATATCTACTACATAAGCCCGCTTGAGGCGAAAGTCCCGAAGCAGGCGGAGCTAAGGAAGTACCATAAAGTAATCTTCTCTGAAAGCCTTGTCTCTATGGGCGAAGGAACGGGTCTGGTGCATATGGCACCGGGAAACGGTGTGGATGACTATGCGGTTGGGAAACTGAACAAGCTGCCAATCTTTTCACCTGTTAATCCTGACGCAACCTACAATGAAGACGCAGGGGTGTACAAGGGCATCAAGGTTCCCACAGATGCCAACAAAGCGGTGCTTGAAGATCTTGAAACGTCAGGCGCGCTTCTAAGCAGGGGTTCCATACGCCACAGCTACCCTTTCTGCTGGAGATGCAGCTCAAAGCTGATCTTCCTTGCCACAGATCAGTGGTTTATGAATGTCCAAAGAATAAAAAAGAAGCTTATCCTGCAGAATGAGAAAGTTAACTGGCATCCGCAGGAAGTGAAGGGCTGGCAGAAGGCGGTGCTTGAGAATTCTCCTGACTGGTGCATCTCCAGGCAAAGATACTGGGGGATACCTATGCCTATCTGGGTATGCGGAGCCTGCAAGAAGATGAAGGTAATAGGATCAGTCCAAGAACTCAGGGAAAATGCTGCAAATCAGGATGAAATAGCCAACCTGCACGATTTCCACAGGCCTTACATAGACAGGATAAAGCTTAAGTGCGAATGCGGAGGCAGCATGGAGAGAACAAAGGACATTCTTGATGGATGGTTCGATTCAGGGATAACCTTCAGGGCTAGCCTTACCGAGGAGCAGTTCAAAGAGTTCTTCCCAGTGGACTTGATAGTCGAATACATAGAGCAGATCCGCGCATGGTTCCAATACCTGATGAAGTGCGGAGTAATGGTCTATGGAAAGATACCTTTCAGGAATGCAATGGTGCATGGCATAATGGCCGGCACAGACGGAAGGAAGATGAGCAAGAGCTTCGGCAATTTCAGGCCTCTGAACGAGATAACCAGAATGTTCACTGCAGATGCCTTCAGGCTCTGGAGCATAGATCACCAGCCAATACTTAACAGAAATCTCAACGAAGCAGAGATAAAAGAGAGCGGCAAGATAATAAGCATTCTTTACAATATATCAAATCTACTCTCAGAATACGCAGACATGCTGGGCATAAAGCTCCAGACGAGGCCTAGAGCAAAATCCGGTTCCCTCGACGAGATCGATGCCTGGATGGTGTCTAGGACAGAATCAACAATATCTTCAGTAACAGAGCATCTGGAAAAGTACGAGGCGTACAAGGCAGCTTCAGAACTTAGGAACTTTATACTGGAGGATTTCAGCAGGTTCTACCTCAAGATTGCAAAGAAGAGGCTTCTCTACGGGAACAGGAACCAGGCGACGGAGATACTGGGCATAGCCAATTATGCTCTCTATAACATACTTCTGCTTGCTTCTGTCATCACGCCATTTTCCTCCGAGTCCATATATCTTGAAAGATACAGGCAGAACGAATCCATTTTCCTGGAGAAATGGCCAAAGGCAAAGCAAAAAGCCATAAACAGGGAGCTTGAAGCACAGATGAAGATAGCAAAGGATGCAATAACTGCGCTTTTAAACAGCAGGGAAAAGGCAAATATAACGCTCAGATGGCCGATATCAAAGGCCATAATAGAGGTCAGGGATGACGTCTCAAAAGCAGCACTGGAGAACCTCTCCGGGATAGTAAAGGACGCAATAAATGCAAAGGAGCTGGAGCTGAAGAGGGCAGAGGGCGCAAGCGAAGAGGTAAAGCCTGTATTTTCCAGACTTGGGCCTGTCTTCAAAGACAAGGCTTCGGCAATAGCAGAGGCGCTGAAGAAGGCCGATCCCAATGAACTGAGGAGCCAGATAAAGAAAGATGGAAGATATGCTCTCAGAATCGGTACAGAAACATTTGAAATAAAGCCGGACCAGTTTGCCATACTTGAATTGAAAGGCGGAGGCGATGCGGTGGTCTTCAGCCACGGCAGTGCATACATAGACAGGAACATAAGCAGGGAGTTAAAGGAGGAAGCGCTTATCAGGGAATTCGAACGGAGAGTCCAGCTCCTGAGGAAGAAACTGGAGCTGAAAAAGCCTGACAGGATCGAGCTGCTTTACAAGGCATCTCCCGGACTCGCTGAAATAGTAGCATCGAACAAAGAGCAAATTGCAAGGAATCTAAATGCACAGGAAATAAGGGAAGCAGAATTGCCTGAGGACGCAGAAAGCTTTGATATTGAAGGTGAAGCGCTCAGGCTGCAAGTAAGGAAACTGTAGGCTTATACCCCTGAGCTCGTCTGGCTCTTGAAAGCGCGCCTCTTCCTTATATCACTCCAGTCGTCCTTGCAGATGAAGATTCTCTCCGTCTGGCTTATCTTCCTAGAGCTCTTCACGCATTCTATCCCTATCTTGCGCTTGCAGTAGTTGCATGTGCTCGCTTTGTATATATCCTTTCCACATCTTTCGCATATCATAGTCTCACTATCGTGATTTCGCATATTCATATGCCGAATAACTATTAAATAGCTACCGCATCGACATCCTCAGTCCGGCAAGCTCAACCTTAAATAACAGATATCTGCAATCATTATCCTGGAGCCTTATGGAAAAAGTCCTGATTGAAACCCATGGCTGCACGTTGAATAAAGCAGACAGCGAGATCATAGAGTCTATCCTCAGGGAACAGGGGTTCTCTGCCGAGAAGGGGCAGGCCACCATTCAGAACATCATTAACTACGATTACATAATAATAAATACGTGCACGGTGAAGAAGCCAACGGAGCAGAAGATGCTTGACAGGTTAAGCAGATTTAGCAGGTCGGGCAAAAAAATCATAGTTACCGGCTGCCTTGCCACTGCCAGCCCTGAGAAGGTAAAGAAAGCTGTCCCTGATGCTGCTATAGTAAGCACCAGCAGGATAACCGAGATAGGGGGCGTACTTTCTGACGCAGGAAAAGCGGGCGAAGCCGATAGGCTTGGTTATGTCAGAAAGGACAAGATGGCCTATTATAGTGCGAACAGCGCTGTGATAGCGCGCATACCAATAAGCGAAGGGTGCCTGAGCAATTGCAGCTTCTGCGAAACCAAGTTCGCGCGCGGGCCACTGAACAGCTTTTCAGAGGAGCTAATCCTCAGGGCAATCTCGGATTCTGTAAAGCGAGGCTCGAAAGAGATAGAGCTTGCGTCGCAGGATACGGGAGCCTACGGCTTCGACAAAAAGACAAATATAGCGGAGCTTCTCCAGAGGGCTTCTGAGATAGATGGCGAATTCAGTATAAGAGTAGGCATGCTAAATCCGGAGCACCTGCACAAGTACTTCGATGAACTGATAGCAGCTTACAGGATGGGCAAGGCATTCCGGTTCATCCATCTGCCAGTGCAATCTGCCAGCAACAAAATACTAAGGAGCATGAAGAGAAACTACACGATAGAGGACTTCAACTCCTATGTATCGGAGCTGAGGAAAAAGGTTCCGGGAATAAGCCTCGAGACCGATATAATAGTCGGATATCCTCTTGAAACTGAAGACGATTTTGAAGAAACAGCCAGATTCGCAGAGGAGCAGCGCCCGAACGTTACAAACATATCAAAGTTTTCGATCAGGCCTCACGCTGCAGCTTCCAGAATGAGGCAGCTCCACAATGGCGTTGTGAAGGAAAGGAGCGTTAAGATGTCAAGGCTTGTCAGAAGGATACAGGCCGAGGATCTGTCAAAGTTTATCGGAAGGAGGAAAAGGGTCCTTATAACAGAGAAAAATGCCAAATCACTTTCCGGAAGGGACGAATTTTATACGCAAGTGGCAGTCCTCCAGGGAGACCGCGAGGTTCCAATAGGCAGCTATGTTGAAGCAGAGGTTGTTGGGAATTCATACGCCTGCCTAATTTCCAAGCCTGTTTAATCTGCTTCATGCATTGCCGGTTCATCCGCACAGCTGCCCGATTCCTGCACGGTTTGTAATGCCGCAGAAAGCGTGGTAAAGTTTTATAAGTGCAACTTGGCTATAAGTAATAGGTATTATGCATGTATCCTGAGGATATACAGAAGCTGCTCGAGAAGCAAGGAATCAAGGCAGGCGATCTTGTAAAGATAAGAGTGCATGGCAAGGAGTTTGAGGGCACGCTGATGCCAAAGCCAGAGTCGGGAAGCAGAGATTCCATCATACTCAAGTTTGCAAATGGCTACAACGTCGGGCTGAAGATTGATGCCGGCTTCAGGATAGAAAAAATAAGGAGTCAGCCTGCTGTGGCATTTCCTTCCGGATCGCTCCGTTTCAATCCCTCTTTGAGCAAGGTGGAGATGATTTATACCGGAGGCACGATAGGCAGCAAAATAGACTATCTTACCGGAGGAGTGCACATGCTTACGAAGCCGGATGAGCTGTTGTATGATGTACCGGAGCTTGCAGAGATAGCAGAAATAAGAGTGAATAACCTGATGAGCATCGCGAGCGAGGACATCTCATATATGGAGTGGCAGAAAATTGCGAAGTCAGCAGCGGATGCCCTCAACAAAGGCGCCGAAGGCGTTATAATAACAATGGGCACTGACACTATGCACTATACTTCAGCTGCGCTCAGCTTCATGCTTGACAATCTTAATGCACCTGTAGTAATTACCGGAGCACAAAGGAGCAGCGACCGCGGCTCAAGCGATGCATTCACAAACCTGATAAGCGCCGCATATCTGGCGTCAAGAAGCAACATAGCGGAAGTAGGGATATGCATGCATACGGGCATATCTGACAATGAATGGGGTTTCCTTAGAGGAACGAAGGTGAGGAAGATGCACACTACCAGAAGAGATGCGTTTAAGCCGGTAAACTCCAGGCCCATAGCGACAGTTAATAGCAAGGGTGAAATAAGATACATCAGCGCATACAAAAAGGTGGGCGATGAGCGTGCGGATGCAAAAGTAAATGCAGTTACTAAATTTGAGCCTAAGGTAGCCCTCCATAAGGTACATCCAAATTCAAGCCCCGAGCTGCTTGATTATTATGTAGAGAAAGGGTACAGGGGCGTGATATTGGAAGTTACAGGGATGGGGCATGCGCCTGTTTCCACCCAGCATGCAGAATACAATTGGCTTGGCAATATAAAAAGAGCGGTAGAAGCAGGCACCGTAATAGGCATAACGTCGCAGTGTTTGTACGGCAGGGTAAATAGCACAGTCTATAGGAATGCCAGGCTGATGAGCAGTGCCGGAGCAATATACTGCGAAGACATGCTTCCAGAAGTGGCTTACGTAAAGCTTGGCTTCCTGCTTGGAAACTACTCTAAGGAGAAGAGCGAAGAGCTGCTGGGCAAAGACATCTCCGGAGAGATAACCAAGAGAAGCGAAATCGAGGTATGAAGATGCGTGAAAAATCTTTCTACAAGGAAATCGGATTCAAGTGCGGCCTGGAGATACACCAGCGCCTTGCAACAGAAGAGAAGCTTTTCTGCCCGTGCTCCGCAAATATGGGTCCTGACCAATTAATGGGAAAGATTGAAAGGGAGCAGCGCGCAGTGGCAGGAGAGCTTGGTGCTATAGATCTATCTACCCTTGTGGAGAGCGGCAAGAAGAGAAGATTTATCTATAACCTATATAATAAGGGCACGTGCCTGGTAGACATAGACGAAGAACCTCCCCATTCGCCAAATAAAGAAGCGCTCAGAACAGCGCTTATAATAGCAAGCTCATTGAAATGTGAACTTACCTATGAAATCGAGCCAATGAGGAAGGCTGTGGTCGACGGTAGCGATCCAAGCGCATTTCAGAGGAGCATGCTGGTAGGCTATGACGGTCACATAGAGGTTAAGAGCAGGCGTGTAGCCATACCTTCTGTCTTCCTTGAAGAGGAATCAGGAGGCATAGAGGAGAACGATGAAAACTCGGCAACGTATAACCTCGACAGGCTGGGCATACCTCTCATCGAGATAGATACTGATCCATCTATAGAAGATCCGGTTCATGCAAAGGAAGTGGCCAAGGCAATAGGCTTGATACTGCGTATAACGGGAATGGTACAGCGCGGCATAGGTTCCATACGCCAGGACGTAAATATCTCAATAAAAGGCGGAGAGCGCGTAGAGATAAAGGGCTTTCAGGATCTTGACAAAATGGACCTGATAATAGACACCGAGATAAACAGGCACATCAAGCTGCTTGAAATAAAAGAGGAACTTGCAAAGAGAAAAGCCAGGGTAGGCAAGCCGGTGAATGTTACGGGCGCATTTACAAATACCAATGTGAAGATACTGGATGAGCAGATCAGAAAGGGCGGCATCGCGCTGGCCGTTAAGCTTGAGGGTTATAAAGGCCTGCTGGGCATGGAGATAGCGCCTGAGACGCGCCTTGGAAGCGAGATAAGCGGTTACGCGAAGACTGCAGGTGCAAAGGGCATAATCCACAGCGATGAGAATCTGAAAGAATATGGGTTTTCTTCCGAAGAGCTGGAATGGCTTTCAAAAGATCTTGGAATCGGACCCCATGACGCATTTATTATTATAGCAGAGTCGGCAGAGAGATGCGGCAAGGCAATGGAGATGGCATTAAAAAGGGCAGAGATAGCTAAGGAAGGAGTTCCTCCTGAAACAAGGAGCATAAACATGCGCAGCCATGCTACCAGATTCCTGCGCCCGATGCCCGGCGGCTCAAGGATGTATCCTGAGACTGATTTATTTCCAATCTCTGCAGCAGATATTGCAAAGGAAGCAGAAAGGATGAAGGTTGATCCTGATGCAATCTGGAGAGAGTTGGAAGAGGAGATAGGGAATAGGCAGCTTGCCGAGCAGATGCTCTGGTCTAAAGATCTGCAGCTATATAAGCGAATAGTAAAATTGGCCAATGCAACGCCGTTTGTAGTTGCATCCGTACTGCTTGAAAAAATGAGAGAGCTGAAAAGAAACGGCGTGGACGTTGATTCGGTAAACGAGGAAGCGCTTGTCAGGGCATTTGAGCTCTATTCACGCGATGCGATAACAAGGACTGGTATAGAAGTAATAATAAGGCATACGCCTTCCTCGGCCAAAGAAGTCGAACGTATAGTAAAGGAGGAGCATCTGAAAAGGATAACTGGAAACGAGCTCGCGGAGCTTGTAAGCAGGTACGGCAGCGGCTCAAAGGCTGAAGAGGTATTTAAGCAGATAATGCTCAAGTATAAGCTAAGCATTGATGCTAAAGAACTTAAAAGTGTTTTAGGTGTTAAAGATGGAGTATAAAATAATAGGAAACTCGATGCAGGTGCTCAACGTTTCGCTGGATGAAGGGGAAAGCATACTGTCAGATTCAGGGAAACTTGTCAGCAAGACAGAGACAATACAGATGGCGCCGCATCTTGTGGGCGGGCTTGTGGGTGCCATAGAGAGGAAGGTTACCGGAGCAACTGCAATGCTTACCATATTTTCCGCAAAGGGAGACAAGGGGATGGTCTCTGTTTCCGGAGTGATGCCTGGAAAAATAAGGTGCATTACACTTGCAGAAGGGGAGCAGTTTGTTACTGAGGACCACGCATTTCTGGCATGCGACAGCACTGTTCAGTACAAGATTGAGCCTGTGGGCATAGGCGCTGCATTCTTTGGCGGTGCAGGTCTGATACTCCAGAGGTTTGTAGGGCCGGGAAATGTCTACATGCATGTAGTAGGAGATACAATAGAATACGACCTTGACGGCACCGCCGCACTTGAAGTAGATCCGGGGCATATAGCGGGCTTTGACGCCAACCTGCAATACAAAATACGGTTTGTAGACAACATACGCACAGCAATGTTCGGAGGCGTGGGTCTCTTCCTCGCCAAATTCACAGGAAAAGGAAAGGTAATACTCCATACTGTTTCCAGGTTCAAGCTCACTTCTGAGGTGTATCTGGAAGGCCGGCAGGAAAATCCTCCAAAAAAGTAGGCGCGATGCATGGAAAAGCCAGAAACGGTGTACAACGGCACAGCGCTGCGAGTGGAGAGATATCCTGTTGGTAAGGGAAGAACGAGAGAATACTTCGAGAGGGTGACAAGCCCTGATTCTGTAATGATGATACCTGTTTTGAAAGACGGCAGGCTGCTGATAGAAAGGCAATTCAGGCATAGCATAGGAAAGTATCTCTACGAGCTCCCTGCAGGCAGGATGGAAGCCGGAGAGGATCCTAGGCAAGCTGCGCTTAGAGAACTTGAGGAAGAGACAGGATACAAGGCAGGGAAGATGAAGTTTCTGTTCAGCTCGTATCCTTCGCCTGGACACGATACCGAAGTGATGCGCGTCTACCTTGCAACAGACCTTGCAAAAGGGAAGACGCACAAGGATCCGAACGAGATAATTTCAACAAGGGCGATGACAGCCGGAGAATTGTTGCGCCTGATCAAGAACGGCCGCATACCTGACATGAAGACGATAGCGGGCATACTCCTCTATCTCAGCTTATATGGCAATGCAAGTAAAATCCATTGAATAAAGCACAATTTATTTAAAACCCACAGTGCATATAAATAATGTCAACGGCCATAGGAGCAGGGTCACGCCCGAACCCATCCCGAACTCGGAAGCTAAGCCTGCTCACGATGTGGAATACTGCCTAACCGGTGGGAAAACACATTGCTGTTGGCACTATTTATCCCTCAAGAATTATCTTCGAGGCAAGCCATTGCAAGTTTACCGCATTGCTGCCAGATACGGCGCTGGACCGGAGAGCCACATCGATGGACTCGGAGATGCGGTAAAAGTGCCCTAGCCCATATCTGCGATGCACTCCTATCCTGTCTGCATAAGCAGCTATTACTTTGGAAGATGCGATGGCGTCTTCAACAGCATCGTGCCCAAGCACCTTGCTTATCGCCACCTCATCGCTCTGATTTATGCCTATACCTGCATCACACTCGTTCCTGCTTAACCATCTGCACTCGAAGACCTCCAAATGCAACTCCTTTCCATGCTGCTGAGGAACTACAACCACAATTACATCAAGCTTCCGGATAAGTCCGGTGCTTACCTTGAAAGGGTGCAGCTGCAGGCTGCCTAGCAGGGCTCCTGGTTCATGAAAACCATCTATTGCAACTGCAAAGTGCATGCAAAAATTATCGCATCTAAATACGGAGTCGGCCTGTCCTGGAATCAGTGCGCCAGCGAAAATGCGATCATAATTTGCAAGTTCGCCATTCTCCCCTATAAGGCCTGAGATATCTGCTTTCGTTGCGCCATTGCATGGCAGAATTGTATTTTCATATGGCAGCCTGTCTGGCAGCCTGCGCCTGCCATCGCACAGTATTGCTGTTCTGTGGTGGACCGGAACAAGCGGCAGAAGCTGCATTAGCAGATCAGCGCTTCTTCCGTCTTCGGATATCACTGCAATATTCATCTCAGTACGCAGAGCCAGGCCCAGATATGCAAGCATATTGCTTTCCAGAGTGTACTGCAAATAGCATCTGGACTCCGGGACCATCATATTGAACTTCCGTTCTAAAAGTGCATTCTCCAAGTTCTTTGCTGCACGCAGTGCGTTGGCTTTCAGCATCCGAAAAACTTTTATCATAGTATCAAATCATATACTTAAATATATGATTATACTTATCTGATGGCAAAGCTTATATATATTCCTAAATCCGTTGTATGAGAATAAAATCTGCAGAAGAGCAATAACACCGAATATACATTTATAAAACTTAATGTAGTTAGGTTATATTGTGGTGCGTGAAGTGGCGAAGAGAGAAAAACCTGAAGATGGAATCTGGCTTATCAGAAAGGTCCTGAGCAAGCCTAATTATGCGGTCTTGAAGCTGCTTATGGTAAAGTCCCCGAGGACTACCCGCGAGCTCTACACTGTGCTTGGCAAAAGTTTCACAAGGAAGACGCTTATACTGACGCTTAGGAACCTGTCAATGAACTTAAATATTTTGCAGCCTACGCACATAAGGACAGACAGGGGATATGACCTGGGATACAACATAAATCCTAAACTCAAGGAAGTGATTAAGTCGATGGAGAAGTTTGAAAAGATAGTTGAGGGCATAACCGGAATAAAGGAATAAGCTGCGCAGTAAATATGCACAAGCTTGTTATTTATTTGCCCCGCAATCTCTATCTTAAAGAGGATTTTAAATGATACTTAATAAACCATACCTTCTCTCAGAGATTAAAAAACTGACACCAACTGTTTCTTCATTTGTTTTCAGTCCGCAGGACAACGCGAGTATAGATTTTTCGCCAGGAATGTTTGCAATGCTCCAGTTCAAGGGAGAGCAGCCGGGAGAAACAGTCGCTAGGGCCTTCTCCATGGCTAACTGCCCTCCTTCGCCTGAATTCGAATTCCTTATCGCACTGGTCCATGGAAAGCTTACTTCACACCTTGAAAATGCCCGGATTGGCGATCTTTACTATATCTCAGCGCCTTACGGCCAGTTCAAGTTCGATTTCAGCGAAAAGAACAAGTTTCTTTTCCTGGCCGGAGGGACGGGGCTGGCCCCGTTTATCTCAATGCTGCGATACATCAAATCCAAGGGAATAAAGGCAGACTGCAGGCTCATATACAGCGTAAAGTATCCTGACGAGATAATAAATAAGGGCGAGCTGGAGGCTTTTGGCAGGAGCATAGGCCTTAAGACAACAGTCACAGTAACCAGGCCGCAGCCAGGAGACGGCTGGAATGGCGAGAAAGGGCATGTAAACGCTGAAATGATAAAGAGGGATGCTCCGGATTGTGCTGACAGGATAAGCTATATATGCGGGCCACCTGCGTTTGTCAAGGCCCTCAAAGATGCGCTGATAAGCCTCGGCGTAAACGAGAAGAGCATAAAAGCAGAGATGTGGGGAGAATAATAATCGTTTTCCTGCACCGCCATAATGTTAGACAAATAACTAACAGATGTAAAGGGCTTTAAGCTAGCAGCAACGATGCTTCACATGAATATTAAGCAATTTTAAGTAATTGATTATATGGCTGGCATAGTAGGTTATGGCGCGCATGTGCCTAGATACAGGATAAAAGTCGAAGAGATAGCCAAGGTATGGGACGAAGACGCAAAGAGCATCAAGAATGGGCTTAATATAACGGAGAAGAGCGTACCCTCACATGATGAGGATGCGGCTACGATAGCTACTGAAGCGGGCAGGCGGGCAGTGCATCATGCCGGCATTGACCCAAAGGAGATAGGCGCAATATATGTTGGTTCAGAATCCCATCCATATGCAGTCAAACCCACAGCAACCGTTGTTTCTCAGGCGATCGGAGCAGGCAACAATCTTACTGCTGCAGATCTTGAATTTGCATGCAAGGCAGGAACCGCCGGATTGCAGATGCTTATGGGCATGACTGACAGCGGCATGATAAAATACGGCATGTCAATAGGCAGCGATACTTCCCAGGGCAGACCTGGAGATGCGCTTGAATATACTGCAAGCGCGGGAGGCGCAGCATTTATAGTGGGCAAGGAGAAGAAGGAAGTTATCGCAGAGATACTGGCTACTGCAAGCTACACTTCCGATACGCCGGATTTCTGGAGAAGGGAAGGGGCCATGTATCCTTCGCATGGGGGAAGGTTTACTGGCGAGCCTGCTTATTTCAAGCACATAATAAGCGCTACAAAACTGCTATTTGAGAAAACAGGGCTAAAGCCAGAAGATTTTGCGTTCGCAGTCTTTCATCAGCCAAACGGCAAGTTTCCCTTAGTAGTTTCAAAGAAGCTCGGATTTGCAGAGCACCAGGTCCAGGATGGTCTCTTGACTCCGAAGATAGGGAATACCTATTCTGGAGCTTCAATGCTCGGGCTCGCTGCCGTACTAGACAAGGCGAAACCCGGCGACAAAATACTTGTGACTAGTTTCGGTTCCGGGGCAGGCAGCGATTCATTCGCCATAGAAGCCAAAGAGCCGATAATTGAGAAAAGGGAGAGACTGGCAAAGGTGGAGGACATTATAAACAAGAACAAGATCTACGTCGACTACTCTGTTTATCTTAAGAACAGGAATTCTATCGTAAAGAACTAGGTGTGATTATGAGAGATGTTGCAGTAATAGGGGCAGGCCTTACAAGATTCGGGGAGAGATGGGAGCATGGGCTCCGCGAGCTCATCGCTGAAGCCGGAATGCAGGCAATAATGGATGCGAATATCGAGAGCAAGGATATACAGATAGTATATGGCAGCACCATGGCAAGCGGTCGTTTTGTAGGCCAGGAGCATCTCGCAGCACTTCTGGCAGACCAGATGGGCTTCAAGAATGTACCGGCAGTAAGAGTAGAGAATGCGTGCGCCAGCGGAGGGAGCGCGGTAAGGCAGGGATACATTGCAGTTGCGAGTGGCATGTACGATATAGCGGTAATCGGCGGTGTGGAGAAGATGACTGATGTCACTACGGCAGAAGCAACCACGGCGCTTGGAGGAGCCGGCGACCAGGAGTGGGAGCTCGCCCAAGGCATAACATTTCCAGGGCTATACGCACTTATAGCAAACAGGCACATGCATGAGTACAAGACAACCGAGGAGCAGATGGCAAGCGTAGCGGTAAAGAATCACAGGAATGCAATCAAGAACAAATACGCACAGTTTCACAAGGAGATCACTATAGACGAAGTGCTTAAGTCAAAGATAGTTTCTGACCCACTTAAGGTACTTGACTGTTCTCCGATATCAGACGGAGCGGCAGTAATAGTTCTGGCACCGCTTGAGAGTGCAAAGAAATACAATGACACACCCATCAAGATAGCTGCAAGCGCGCAGGCAAGCGATACGCTCGCATTAGCCGACAGAGACTCCCTGACTGAACTTAAAGCAACGCGTCTTGCAGGCCGCGACGCCTATGCAAAAGCAAGGTTAAAACCAACAGACATAAATGTTGCTGAGGTGCATGACTGCTTTACCATAGCCGAGATACTGGCAATGGAAGATCTTGATTTCTATGGAAAGGGCAAGGCAGCAAAGGCGATAGAGGATGGTGAAACTGAGATCAATGGCAAGATATCGATAAATACCAGCGGAGGGCTGAAAGGATGCGGCCATCCGGTAGGCGCAACAGGGGTAAAGCAGATAGCAGAGATAGTGACGCAGCTGAGAGGAGAGGCAGGGGAGAGACAGGTGGCCGGAGCAGAAGTAGGACTTACTCACAATGTGGGGGGTAGCGGCGCCACTGCAGTGGTTCATATACTCAACAGAGTCAATTGATGGTAAAAATGGAAAGGGCATCTGCTAGCTTGTGGAGAAGGATAAACGAAAGGTACAATTTGGTAGGCAATAAATGCGAAAACTGCGGAAGGATATACTTCCCTAAGAGGATAGTCTGCAGGCAGTGCGGCAGGAAGACCAAAATGACTGAGACAAAGCTAAGCGGCAATGGAAAGGTGTACGCTGTGACCAAGATACGCGTACCTGCCCAGGCGTTCAAGGACAGTGCACCATATACTGTGGCAGTGGTGGAGCTTGAAGAAGGCCCCAGAGTAGAAGGCCATGTAGTGGACGCAGGCAATGGAGAAGTAAAGATAGGGACAAAGGTGCATTCGGTATTCAGGAAAATGCATGCTGACGGAGAAGAAGGCCTCATATATTATCACTTTAAGTTCGAGCCCGTATAAAATAGCACAGGCGGTGCGTAATCCGGAGGAAATGTCACCAGAAATGTATTATCTCCTTTTCCCTATGTACCAACCATGCGTGCGATTTTAGAGGTTTGATCAGTTCCTAAACCTTTCCAGCCTCGTGCATATTCTTGTTTATTTCAAAATTCACTGCTTAGGGCGTGGAAACAATGCTGATGGCCTGCGGGATGCTGCTTACAATAGCTGCCGGCACTGACAATGCATCCAACCGTTTTGAGGCAGTTGCGTTAGGATGCATCGCAGGCAATAACCTATCCTGATTTGCCATCTCTGACTCTATCTTGTACTCGTTTAAGGGCAGTGCATAGTTGCATTTTACACTCTGAAAGACAAAAGAAAGAGCCAGCAGGTGCCATTTGTGATTTTGCGGCATTCCCATATCCTTAAACGGCGCAGTATTTCATGCTCACTTTGTTTAAAAAACAGGCTTTAATAATAGATGTCATTCTTAATATTTAACTGGTCTGTACCTTTTCTGAGCATAGGCATTATAACCTGAGTAAGTTCGGATAGCGAATCCACTAGCGCATCAGGCGCTTCTGCTTGCAGGCTGGACTTGTGGTGGTTGCCAGTCGTTATTCCTACGGAGAATACGCCAGCCTCTTTCGCAGCGCTTATGTTGTATCTGTTATCTCCTATGTAAATCGCGTACTGCGGCTCAACCGCCCTTCTATTCAGCATTTCTAAGATCCCTTTCTTTCTATCCTTTACGCCACCTACAATTTCAGAAAAAAAGCTGTCTATTCCGGATCTCTTGGCCTCTGCTATTACATGATATGCCGGGCGGCTGCTTAGTATTACTATAGGTATGCCTGTTCTTGAAATCTCGCCCAATGCAAGCTTTGCATCAGAGTATACAGTTGGCGGTTCCGAGCTAGACTTTACCTCCTCAAGCCTAACTTTATATTGCTGATCGGTTAGGAAGCCAGTATTATCTCCAATGCCGTGCTCCCTGAATAATTCTGCCGGACCTCTGTACGATGAGCGTAGCCATTCTGAGAATTCCAATATTTTTTTGCCGTGAGATTCCATTACTCTCATGGCTGCACTATAGACGACTTTCCTATTATCGCTGAATACCCCACTCCAGTCCGATAAAATCAGCCTGGTCTCGCGTGACCTTTCCTGTGATGGTTTAAGTAGAGTTGGCATTGATATCTCCCGAATAATCAGTAACAAATGATTATTGAATATAATTTATTTAACTATAAAAAGCTTTCTATTTTTTCCGTAAAATCTCCAAAATCATAACGGCTTTATATTTTAATACTTCAATGCCGTTTTGCCAAAATAACAAGTATATCTCTAAATATTCCGCAGGGGGCTTTTCGTATATAGTATATTATCGTGCTTTTTTAGTCGTAAATAAGTGCATTGATCACCGAAAGCAAAGACGGACAGTTAAGTTAGACGGGCTTTATCTTTGCTGAATCTGATCTCTAAGTCTTTGGCGTGCAGAAAAACTGCATCTTCTGTTAGTTAATAACGAAGGGAATATTACAAAATAACAATAAAGCTCTTATATATTGAGAAATTTAAGAATATTTAAATAGGTGTTTAACCATATTATAATTGGATGTTTAGGTGCTTTTTATAAATCCCACCAAACCCCATTCACCTAACATCCTCTATTTTTAATTTTATGTACCGGCAGCATCTTCGCACATGCAAAGCCCAATATAATGAACAGTGCATTGCTGGAAATGCATATATATTTCATATTGCAACATAATCCTGTGAGTATGTGGTTAATGTAGAGGTAAAAGTGCCTTCCAATATAAAAATATCCGGAGAACATTCGGTAGTTTTTGGGGGGCCCAGCTTATCTGCAGCAGTACCGCCGTATGCAACTGCAACTTTAAGTAGTTCAACTCAGGGTAAATTGGAGATAGTTCTCAAAGATCTTAATATTTCTGCTGCATTCGATGAACCCGCCTTAAGGAAACTTTACTCGGATTATAGTAAAAGGGATACAGCGCCCAAAAAACCTGATGACAAAACGCCTACTGGGCTTGCAAAGTATATAGCCAGGCATGCCGAGATAAGAAAGGAGATGCTCCCGTATGCAACAATAGCGGCCAGACTCCTTGTTGAGCAGGGTATAAGTCCTATCGGAAAACAGGTTGTCATACATTCAGATGTGCCGATAGGGAAGGGGTATGCCAGCAGCGCAGTATGCTCTACCGCATTTGCAATGGTCCTTGTCAAAGCTTCTGGAAAGCAATTAGAAGACCAGACTGCCATAGACATATCAAGGGACGGTGAACGGATAGTACATGGGGTAGAAACAGGCGGTAGACTTGATGTTGGCCCCATATATTTCGGAGGTTATGCAACTTTCAAGGCATCTGAAGGAATAAAATCGCTGGAAATCTCAACGCCCATCAACTTCGTAGTTATGGATGTTGGGCCAAAGCCGCCTACGGCGAAGATGGTAGAGAAAGTAAGAGCACTGCACGATGCAGATGAAGAGGGCACAGATAAGATACTTAGAGAAATAGACAGAATTGTCCTGAGATGCATAGACGCGATTAAAAGCGGGGACCTGAAAGAGCTTGGAAAACAGATATACCATAACCATGAACTCTTGCGAAAACTTGGGGTTTCTTCCGATAAACTTGATAAGGCGGTTTCTGTTGCGATGTCAAACGGGGCTTATGGCGCCAAGCTCTGTGGTGGCGGTGGTGGGGGAATGGGAATGGCACTGGTAGAGAGCGATGCTGATGCCAAGCGGGTAATAAACGCCTTGAAATCTAATGGATTTGAAGCTTATAGCATAAGCGTGATCCTTAAAGGAGCAAAAGAACAAGTCTAGAGTTAGAACTAGAAATGGCTAATTTCTGCAGGTCCGCAGTTATCTAAATCGCCAGGCATCCAGGCCATCTTGCAATGAGTCCGTGGATACGAAATCAAATGGTCCTTCAGCTGACTTATAGTGAGCACGAATTATAATGGGGAGCCATCTCCCAGATTTTGTATGAGAGGGAGGCCATTTCCCGCCGGGGCTTCATATCCAGCAATACTGCTGCGCATGACATAAAGGCAGCCAAAGGAGCCCGTGCAAAGAGAGCAGGCAATGACATCGTGCAGAAGGTTTAATGATCACTGCGGACATGCCGGGATTTGAACCCGGAGCTTCTGGCTCCGCAAGCCAGCGTGCTATCCAAGTTACACCACATGTCCATGCTTGCTTATAACTCATCTTTTTATACATTTCTATATAAATGAATATCTATACATCAATGTTTCTTAATAAGTTATTTGTGATTTTATGCCAAGCACACAAGGCAAGATATGCACTTCATGTGGAAAGCTTACAATAAAGTATGCGATATTCGACTGCCCCCAATGCGGTAATGAAGTGATAGTAAGATGTCACGAGTGCAGAAAGACGCATACGAAGTATAAATGCTCAAAGTGCAATTTTGAAGGTCCGTAACATGGCAAAAGTAGCTACTCTTTTCAAGGTATATCCAAATAATGGTGAAGAAGAGAAAGTAAGCAGAAGTGTGAAGGAAACGCTGCAGCCGAAGAGCATGCAGCTTGAGGATGTCGCTTTTGGCATAAAAGTGCTTAAGGTACTTTTCATTCATGAAGATTCTGACGGTAGCTCTGCGCTCGAGGAAAAACTCCGCAAGATAAAAGGGGTAAACGAAGTGGAAGTGGAAGAGGAGAGCCTTCTATAGCCACTGCTTTCAAAGCGCAGCCATTTTTGTATAGCCATCAAGTATGTATGCATTCTCATGCGTTATGGTCATATTCTTCTTTATTCCATCAATTATCTCTGTCCTTCCAAGAGATTTCAGGCAGAGCAGCACGCAGTTTATGCTGTACGGAAGCGTGTCCACTCTATATACATCGAACCTGTCTTTGAGTCCTGCAAGATATGATCTAAACATGTCAGTGCCGGTCATGGAGCTGATGAAGTTTATTCCAAGTATGCCTTGTTCTTTGAGGCAATTGTTTGCATTTTCAGTGAATCCATAAGTTAAAAATGCATCAGGAACAAAGCCGCCTTTATATGCGTCCAATATTACCACGTCATACTTGTACCTGCATCTTTTTACATACTCCGCTCCGTCCCCCTTTATCAGGTTTATCTTTACTTCTGGCCCTGCGAACTTGCTAAATAATCTTATCATGGCATCGTTGTTCTCAACTACGTCAAGATTAAAATTGTTGCCTATAAGCTTGTAAAGCTGATACGGGATGGTGCCGCCACCCAGCCCTATCATGAGCATATTCGGCCTCTCCTTGAAAAATGCAAGCGGCAGCAAGAAATCCCAGTATTCTTTAGTGTAGATAGAATCATTCATTATCCTTGAATATACTACATCATCATATCTCAGGGTCTTGCCGTAGTCGCTTTTGGAGATAGTAAGCCGGTGACTATCGGATATTTCTGAAGCTATAATATTTTCTTTCCATCCGAATATCTTATCAAATAGTTTCAATGAATCGCCTATACTCTGCCCTTAGATTCTCCATTAGCAATTCCGCTTGCTATAATGTGGGCAAGCCTCAGCAGCCCTGCAGCTTCGAGGGATAAAGCCTTAACATCCTGTCTTTCCATGCCCATGCTCTGTATGTAATATCCATGCATAGAATAAAGCGTACATGCTCTGAAGTTCTCTTTAGCAAGCATTATCTTTTTCTTGCCTGCGCCTGATGCTTCCAGCGCTCTTAAAAGCATTTCGTTTCTAGGCCTTTTTCTTGTTATCGCAAGTATGGGCAGCTTAAATTCCTTCCTCAATTTCTTCATGTCTATCAGGTTAAGCCCTGCAAAGGTGCCGCCATTCAATGCCAATATTCTTACCTGATCCCTGAACCTTGATTTTTTTATGGCTAAGGCAATTTTTGATGTCGAATCATTTCCTGATACCCTCACTTTGAAGGAGAGCACTCCTTCAAGAATGCCCTGCCTGCCAAGCACTCCAACTACCAACGAATTTACGCTCCTCCTTGAAAATGGGGCATCATCAAGCGCAAGAATCCTTGCGCCACGCTTAATCGGCATTATTTCTTATTTATCTGGGAAGAGAGGTCTTTGATATCCTCCTCTACTTCTCCAAGTGCTTTTAGTATAAGACTCTTTGTATTTTTGCCTGACTTCACTACCAGCCTGGGCTGCCCTATCTCCGGGTGTGTCTTCATTACACCTGCAAATTCCACATCCTTGTTTTGCATGAGCTTGTCCTTGAGCAGTTCTGGTATGGCTCTGTCGGAGCCTTCAAATTCTATTATCATGCTCTTTGCTTCTTCTTCTATTATATTGAGCTTCATCATATCTACCAACATTAGCAATAGACAGTAATATATGCTCAGGGAAGGGATAAAAAGGCTTTGTTATGGGAACATATCCTAGCACGTTCACTCTCTGCAGATATTAAAGAGCAATTTAGGGAACGTGGAATAGCTCCTATCATCCAGAAGCAGAAGCATATGGAGAAATCAGAGGCACTTAGAGAACCAGACTATTGGGGAAGATGGTCTATAGAGCGCATTTCTCAAGACTCATTGAAGTCATCGCAATGCCAAATAACAAGATTCGTAGGCCTGGAAAAGGCCCAATGCATGCCCTCCTGGCTTATTGCCTACGTAATGGGCATGCGAGGCGGGGCTTCTGGCTTCGATAAAGCGTTAGAATGCAAATGTCAACCTACTACAGTACGAAAAAGAAACAGATATATAAATTTATGGCATCATAATAGAGTATAAATAAGTTAAGTCTATCCGGTGTTTTTTAAATGGCAAACGTATTAGAGGTAGATAGTTCAATGCTTATACAGAAGGCGGCTGAAAAGCTTTCCGAAGCGAAGGTTTCAAAGCCGCAGTATGTAGATTTTGTCAAGAGCGGCGCGGGAAAAGAGAGAACGCCGCAAGACCAGATGTTCTGGTATATCAGATGTGCTTCTGTATTGAGACAGGCATACGTGAACGGGCCTATTGGAATTTCTCGCCTGAGGACAAGGTATGGCACCAGGAAGAAGCACAGCGTCAGGAGGCATCATCACATGCGCGCTGGAGGGAGCATTATAAAGGATGCTTTCGATGGCTTGGAAAAACTCGGCTATGTAAAGAAAACCAAGAAGGGCAGGGTCATAACACAGGCAGGAAGATCGTTCTTGGACAAAGTGGCTAATGAAGTATTAAAGACCGATGGTGCTTGAAGTGCCGGAACAGGCAGGAAGCAATCAGGAAGATGAAAAAATCCAGAAGGCTCTCCAGAAAAGAATGAGGGTCATGCAGGAGGAGCAGCAGAAAAGGGAGTTGGCAAGACGATTTATGACTCCAGAAGCATATGAGAGGCTTATGAACGTACGCATTTCAAACAGGGAACTTTATTCGCAATTAATAAATTTAATACTCGCAATGGTGCAGCAGAATAGGCTCTCGGGCAAACTGACAGAGGAGCAGCTTAAGCAGATACTTGGCAAGTTGACTTTCAGGCCTGAGCCTACAATAGAATATAAGCACAAATGATGCAATAAATTAAATGCAGTTATAAAGCGATTGAACTTATAAGTTGATGTTATGAGCAAAAAAAGCACGGAAAAGAAGCTTAGGCTCGGAAAGGAACTTAAGCGCAACAGACGGGTGCCTGTACTTGCAATACTTAGGACACACAGGAAAGTCCAGTACAACAAGTTTCAGAGGGACTGGAGAAGGAGAAAACTGAGGATAAAGGTGTAGCAGAATGCCAACAGAGATAAGAAACATCAGTTTGCGCAGGAGGCTTGTCAAGATACACAGTACAAGAAGACTCCAGGGTTCTTACAAATATCTGAGGCAGGAGATAGCTAGGTTTGCTTCCGTCTCACCAGATGAGATTTCCATAAGTCAGGATCTAAACAGGTATATGATGCTTAATGCGATGCGCATGCGCGATATAAAAGTAAGCGTGGAGAAGACAGGCACTTCTGTAAAGCTTGATCTTTCACCTGAGCTGAAGCCCAAAAAACCTGTTGCAGATGCGGCAGGCCAGAAGGATCCAAATCAGGCAAAGAATGCAAAGAAGCCTGCGGAGCAGAAGCAGGAAGGGCGCAGCACAGGCAAAAGTGAAAAAGGTGCAAAGGAAGGGTCAACCTCGCAACCCAAGCCTCAGAATCAGAAAGCAAATCCTGAAAGCAAGAACCAGCAAAATGGCAAAAACAAAGGTAAGTAGGAATGGCGTACGCTAAGTTCAGCCTGTATGGGAGTGATTTCATAGGGGCGTTCGGCGTTGCTTCAGATAAATTTATCTTGGTTGGCAGGGATATAAGCAGGGGTGGCGAGTCAGTGATAAAAGAAACGCTGAATTGTAAGGCCGTAAGATGCTCAGTTGGCGGTTCCGAGCTAGTCGGCATCTATGCGGTGGCAAATTCAGGGCATGTGTTGCTGTCAAACATGACAGAGGACAGTGAACTGAAGCTTCTGAGAAACGAGCTTGGAAACGTTTCGGTAGAAGTGCTAGATACGGATCTCAATGCGTTGCGCAACAATATACTGGCAAATGATAAGTTGGCTGTCCTGAATCCGGAATTTACCAGCAGGCAGGAGAAAGAAATATCGGATCTGCTGGATGTAGAGACGATCAGAACGAAAACAGGCGGATTCAGCACCGTAGGTGCTAACAACATACTCACGAATAAGGGAATGGTCCTGAGCAACCATGCGTCGGACGAGGAGTTCGAACGGTTCAAGGAGTTCTTTCCCTCTCTAATGCAGTCAACTGCAAATACCGGCTCGCCAAGCATAGGCCTATGCACGATGGCAAATTCCAGCGGCCTTCTCGCAGGCGAAAAGACTACCGGCTATGAGCTCGCAAATATGGCAGATGCGCTTGGGCTTTAGCCTGCCTTTGTTAATCCACGCCGGAGCTTACCGGTTCTGATTCAATTGTTAGGTATTATATTATTTATTATGAAATCAGGGTCATAAGCCATAATATCTTTGTATCCTTCTCCTGTGCAGATAAAAAGGATCGGTATTTCAGTTTCGCTTGCTATGGAGAGCGTATTGCCCCCTTTTGCATCAAGATCCAGCTTGGTCAGTATGACCCCATCTAAGCCTACGGCGCTGTCAAATTCCTTCAGCTGCTCAAGCAGCACATTTCCTGCAATACTCTCTCCTATGAAGATTTTCAGATCCGGCTTTATGACCCTGTTCATCTTCTTCATTTCTTCCATTAAGCTTCTGCTTGTCTCCTGCCTGCCTGCACTGTCTATCAGGACAACATCTATGCCTCTTGCCTTCGCATGGGCAACCGCATCGAAGGCCACGCTTGCGGGGTCTGCGCCATAAGTGCCTTTCAAGACTTCGATTCCAAGCTTCTTTGCATGTATGGCACTCTGCTCTATTGCAGCAGCCCTAAAGGTATCGCTGGCAGATATGATGCATGATAGCCCGTTGTCAAGCATCAGCCTGGCCATTTTTGCTATGGTAGTGGTCTTGCCCGCTCCGTTAGGGCCAAGAAAGAGTATCTTGAACGGTACTTCCCCTCTTTCTTTTCTTTCTCTGACCATGCTCACAAGGTCTGCCTTCTTTCCTTTTTTCAGTATCTCAAAAATAGCATTTCTTATCTTTGACGAGATCTGGGCTTCAAGCTGTGATGCCTTGATAGGATTAGCGGTCAAATCTTTTTTTATTGAGTTCAGTATCTTTTCTGTAGCTACATAGTTTACATCAGATTGAAGAAGTGCGACTTGCAGCTGCTCAATGAATGGCTCTATGTCCTTGTCGCTTATGCTTACCTCACGGAATATAAGACCTTTTATCTTGGTTCCTGCGGAGACGCCTGGTTTTCTGGCCGGCTGATCCGGAGCGGTACTTGTTGCCTGCATTCTTTCATGCCTAATTGGCGCGGCATTTTTCACTTCCCCTGCTCCGGCACTTATGCCGGCTGCATCGGGTTTCTGCGTAGTCTGCGCTTCTGCCCCGAGAGCCTTTTCTTCCTTACCTGTTTTTCTTTCCTCTTTTAGATCTCCATTTTGCTGATGCTCTCTGTATTGCCCCTGAATACCTGCAGACTTATCTGCTGCTTTTACATCATGCTCCTTTTTTGCCTCAGGCAATACTTCCTTAAGATGATGTCCTTCACCTGGAGCTTCTGCAGGCTGCCTGCTATCCCTCGCTTTTCCCTCTGCGCCTTCCTTGCCTTCTATTTTTGCTGCTCCAGGCTCGCTGCTTTTCCCTCCGACAGCTCCCTCTTCTTTTTGCGTCTCTTCGGCTTTTTCCTCCTCTTTCTTGGCAATGGACCCTATAAAATTTGAAAATTTCTTTTTTAGACCTTCGAACATTTACTATACCTGCTGCTGATTGTATGCGCTAAGCTTGTAAGAGATGCTTACAAGCTCCTTCTCGATCTTAAGCCTCTCTTCAGAAAGCCGTCTGAGGTTCTCTTCCTGCTTCTTCCTGTTATCAGTTAGGAAAGCCTTCGCATCCTCCAGGCTTTTCTCAACAAGGTAACCTGCTCCCACGTACGTTATCACCTGCTCCACCGGCTTTATTTTGGCAACTATGTATGTGCCCCCTTCCCCGTTAAGCAGCATCTCTTTGTTGTTTATCTTGTCAGGATCTTCAAGCATCTCAATATTTTTGTTTATCGCGCTCAACGCCAGAGAGTAGGTCGCTATCTCACTCTCGATCATCTCATACTGCTGCGAATATATGTTCTGCAGATATCTTAATTGAGCCACAGCCTGCTCGGCATCCTGATCATTCCCCTCGTTAGCAGCCATCTAAATCACATTCCTGATGGGGATTTCTTCTTTTTATAGCTTGCGCACATCATGAGGGGGATTAAATAAGGCATGGCTTAATGGGAGATAGGGCATCTAAAGCATTCAGATGCAATAAGCCAGGCACAGGAATCGCATCTGCTATACTGCATGCTTATCCTCTTTATCCTGCGCTTGCCTCATAGATCCTTCCCTGGTAAACAGCTTGCCGTACATCACTCCGTTCAGTATCTGGAGTATGGCTCCTGCCACCAGAGGTGCAGGCAATGCCAAGTCCATAAGGTAACCGCTCAGCCCGCTGCTCGTTTGCGATAGGTTTCCAAAAAGACCCTGCATGCTTGTAGCAGTGCCGTAATCTTCGCCATGTATATTCATAACGCTCATTGCGCTTACCGATGAGGATCCGAATCCTGCCATAAACGACCTTGATGCAAAAACAATGGCGGCTAATGAAAGAAGCGGCAAGGCATCCGGTAGTTCCAGATAGTATTGCGCAGACAGTACGGCAGCCAGCAGGATCAGCAGCAGTCCAGAGGCTATTCTGACGTACGAGGCTGTCCTGGCTGCATATATGCTCCTGCGCCTATTCGAAAGATAAGATCCTAACGCTGTAGCTATATAAGAGGGAATGTAAATGATGCCAACGTAAAGCGCCGTTGTATCAGATGGAAGATGAAACGTTATGGCAAACATCAGAGGCAGCAGCGGCATAGCCATTCCAAGCCCTGCGCCGTTTATGATGTTGAGAGAGGAGATGCGCAGCATATGCCTGAAGCTTTCCGGCTTCATGATCCTTGTGGATTTATGCGGTCTCTCGCCTTCTCCTACGAAGAGTATGCTGGAAAACGAGATCAAGAGCAGAAGCGCGGCAATCCCGAAGAGGATCCTGAAAGCTTCCTCTGCGCCTACGTATGCAAGCAGATATGACTGGCTCAGCAGCAATATTGCACCAAACACGCTGGCTAACGAGGCTGCGATTATAAGAGTACCGAGCTTCTTGATCCTTAACTGCTTATCGCGGTAGTTGCTGGCAACAAGTGCCGTCATACCTGGGGAGAATGCCCCTCTAAGCCCTCCTGCAAGTCCGCTTATCCCTGCCAGGATAACTGCAATGACAACCATGCTTATGCTTCCTGTAAGCGAAAGGATCAATGCACCGAGAAGAGGAGGCACCTCGCCTATAAGCAATGATTTCTTATACCCTACCCGGTCCCCGAGCATGCCTAAGCTGACCGAGAGAATGGCCGTAAACAACATGACCCCAACATACACCAGCCCTATGTGCACTATGCTTATTCCAAGCAGTGCCAGGTAAAGGGGCGTGCTGAGGGTCATGAAGATAAGCGCAACGCTCCTGAAGATCCTCGAATAAACGAGAAACCTGAATCCCATGTCATTGCTCATGCAACCATCAACTCGGGCCCGTAAGCAGTGTCAAAAAGTCCAGCTAGCAAACAGGTGCCATCGCGCAGGAAGGCAAAACTAGGCCCTTTCTGAATTGAAATAGGCAATAACATATTTATACATTCTCCGGAAGGTATTGGTGCACCGCAGTTTTAGCTTTGCAGTGCGAGTGGAAGGAGCAAGCAGCTGCGACATTACATCTTATTGGGATCCAGTATCTTTTCAAGCTTTTGCTTATCAAGTATTCCCATTTGTATGCATGCTTCTTTTACGCTTATATTATTTTTATATGCATATCTCGCAACCTTCGATGCCTTGGAATACCCTATATAAGGATTGAGTGCCGTTGCTATGGAAAGGTCCATGCTTAGCTCCTTTTCTATGAATGCTGAATTAGCCTTGACCCCTCGCACGCATTTTTCCACAAACATATTTATTGCATTTGAGAGTATCCTGATCGAGTAGAGCAGGTCATATGCTACTACCGGCATGAAAACATTGAGTTCCATCTGCCCCGCTCTGGCAGCTTCCCTAACAACACCTGCGTTGCCACTTACCTGGAAACAGACCATATTCAGCGCTTCGGCTATGCTTGGATTTATTTTACCTGGCATTATCGAAGAGCCAGGCTGGACAGCTGGCAGTATCAACTCATTCAGACCTGCTCTGGGCCCTGAGCCAAGCAGCCTGAAATCATTGGCGATCTTGGTCAATACAGCCGCAGAGTCTCCTAGAAAATCAGCGAGGTAAAGCTCTTCTATAAGTTGGGACATGTCAGTGAAGATGAATCGGGATTTCCTAAACTTCGCACCGGTAACCCTGAAGAGCTCCTTGTAAACATGCGAAGTATACTCCTTTCCTGCATTTATTCCGGTGCCGAGCGCCGTCCCGCCCAAAGGCACTTCAAGGAGCAATCCTGACACATATCCTAAATGCTCTATCAGTTTGGAGACTGCGCCTGCATAGCCTGAAAACTCACTACCCATGCTCATCGGAACAGCATCCTGAAGATGCGTCCTGCCTATTTTCTTTATCCTGCCAAATTCAACTGATTTCTTCGCAAACGCATTCTCGAGGGAAACGAGTGCTTTGCCCAGCATCTTCAACTCATCATGGCATGCAATGTGTATTGCTGTGTGATAAGTATCGTTTGTCGATTGGGACATATTCACGTGGTCGTTAGGATGCATTATCCTGTAATCCCCTTTTCTCCCTTTCAGCAACTCTATCGATATGTTTGATATGACCTCGTTTACATTCATGTTTGTGCTTGTGCCAGCCCCTGCTTGAAAAACATCGACAACAAACTGATCCAGATGCTTTCCGTTTATAAGTTGATCGCAGGCTTTTACTATCGCCCTGCATCTTCCCTTATCAAGCTTCCCTGCCTTCATGTTTGCGATTGCCGCAGCCTTCTTTAGCTTTACGTATGCGATTATGAACTCCCTGTCTATCTTAAGACCTGAAATACGGAAATTGCCTGCAGCCCTGCAGGTTTCTGACCCGTAATATGCGTCTGCAGGTATTCTGACATTCCCCAATACGTCTCTCTCCATCCTGTATCTCATGCTAAGCGCCTTCCTTGAATTTGCCTGCCATTTTCGCTTTCATTATTTCTGATTTGAGCAACTGTATTGCTGAAGCCGGATCAACGCCTTTAGGGCACGCCTTTGAGCATGCTCCTGCAAATTCGCAACCCCATGCTCCAGAGAGCGAGTCAACCGCTTCCAGTCTCTCAGTTCCTTTCTGATCACGTTTGTCTGCATGGTATCGGTATACCTGCGCCAGAGCCTGTGGTCCCAGAAAATTCCCGTTAGAATTGGAGACGGGGCAGGCATCCTGGCACAGGCCACACATTATGCAATAGGAATAAGGAAGGAATTTCTCCATCTCTTCTCTATCCATGTCAAATACCTTTCTTGCCTTATATTTCTCATTTCTGTTTCTCCTGTACAAAGTGGAGTCAACTGATTTGTGCTCCTCAAAGAATTCGTCGAAGTTGGTTGCTAGGTCCTTGAGCAGCGGATGAGCCTGCATAGGTCCTATCTCCACTGCACCATCTTTAGAAGAATCAAGCGCATTTGTCTGGCATGCCAGCACAGGCTTGCCGTTTACCACCATGCCGCACGATCCGCACGTGCCCATCCTGCAGCTGTATCTGATTGAGAGCGTATTATCGTGTTTTGCCTTTGCCGTGAGCAATGCATCAAGTACGCTTGTAAATCTCGTTATCTTTACTTTATAACTGAACCGTTCGAACTGGCCCTTGGCAGGGTTGAATTTCTTGACATTCAGATACACGCTCTTTCCAGAGTCAGTGCCTTCATGATATTGAGCTCCTTCAGCTTTCAACAAAAGGCTTGCAGCAGGCACTGATTCTTCATGGCCAAAAATTTCTATAAAGCTGAGTATCCCAAAAACGAAAAATGCAGGAACAAGCAGCGCTTCGGCTGCAAATGCTGCTGCACCGTTTCCAATAAGCCTAAATATTACATAAAGTATCATCAGCAGAGGTATTCCTGCTATGGATCCGTAAAGGAGGAAAATGTAGTTTGATGCATGCTCACTCTTCATATGACCACCAGATAAACGAACGACGCAAAACCAAGCGCCCAGACAACCATTATCAGGTACGGCACTGCCCAGTATACCTTATATACAAACCTCTCTTTTACGTATGCGTCTAAGAATGATTCGTTAAGCCTTCCAAAGACAGCGCCTTTGCTTAATATGACTGAAAAGGCTTTCGAGGTTTCAAAAAGCTGCGGGGTAAAAAGCACCCACATTACTGCTATGGCTGCAAATGCGATTGTATCCATCGCGCCGATTCCTGTAAGCAGACCTAGCGCAACCAAAAGGCCTGCTATAAACGAAGCGAAGACCGATATCCTATAGAAAGCCATGTGGATAAAAGCTTCATTGTCAAAAGCAAGTAGCCTTAATATGTTCCTTTGCCTTCCTCTCAGATCAAATTTCTTTTCCATTGACCCACTTAATATTTCCTTTCCTGCGGCTTCCATCTGGTTATTCTGACCTGCGAATAAGATAGCTGGGTACTGTCTCCTGACTTAAATGCAATCGTATGCTTTAGCCATTTCTTGTCATCTCTTTTCGTATATTCCAGCATCGCATGCGCACCTCTGCTCTCCTTCCTGTTTGCAGCGCACTGCGCGACTATATCCGCAAGGCAGATCATGTTGCCTAGCTCAAGTACATCCCTGAAATTGGTATTGTATATTCTGCCTTTATCCTCAACCCTCACGCTGTAAAATTGTTTCTTTATCTTTGCAAGCTGCGCTATCCCTTTCTTCATCTTGCCAGTGCTCCTGTAAACATAAAAATAAGTGTCCATCACCCTGTTCAGCTGCTCCTTGAGCTCGTAAGGATTTACGTCACCGCTCTTTTCCAATATGCTCTTGAGCCGCCCTTCTTCATCCGAAATTAACTGAGAGAGGATTTTTTCATCCGCAAATCTTTGCGTCTTGGCATATTTGGCAGCTTCCTCTCCGGCTATCCGTCCCCAGACTGCACATTCACTGAGAGAGTTGCTACCCAGCCTGTTTGCACCATGAACGCTCACGCATCCTGCTTCACCTGCCGCCCAGAGGCCTCTCATCGCCTTCTCTGCTCCATCGAGAACGCGGCCTTCATTATCCGAATTTATTCCTCCCATTGTGAAGTGCGCCGCCGGTCTTACTGGCAGAGGCTCCTTTCCGGGATCTACGCCAATAGTCTTCATTGCTATGTCTTTTACCATTGGCAGCCTTTCGTCCAGCTTTTTCGGATCAAGGTGGGTAAGGTCAAGCTGTACGTGCTCCATGTCTGACTCGCCATGCTTTATGCCATTGCCCTTTTCTATTTCCGTTATTATTGCCCTGGATATTATGTCCCTGGGGGCAAGCTCCATCTTGGCCTTCGCGTAGTCCTCCATGAATCGCCTCCCTTTGGCATTCCTTAGATAACCGCCTTCCCCTCTCGCAGCCTCTGTTATGAGTATGCCGTTTGGCACTAAGCCGGTGGGATGGAACTGAACAAACTCCATATCCTTCAGCGAAGCTCCTGCATTGTACGCAAGCGCGGTTCCATCCCCTGTGCTCGAATGGGCAGTGGTAGTAAATCCATATATCCTCGCAAAGCCTCCTGTTGCAATAATGCACGCCTTCGCTTCGAATATTTTTTCACTCCCGTCAGCAAGGTTTATTGCATACGCTCCGGCAAACTCCTTATTCTTCATTAGCAGCGTGGTCACAAAATGCTCATGAAAAATATCTACGTTGCCGAGGCTTTTTGTTTCATCGTATAGTGCGCGCATCATGAAGAAGCCGGTTTCATCAGCAGCGAAGACCGTACGAGGTATGGTCATGCCGCCAAAAGGCCGCTGCATGACTATCCCTTTCTCATCCCTATTCCAAGGGACGCCGATGTGGTCAAAGAATGCTATCTCCTGCGGTGCATTCTTTACAAGTATCTCGACAGAGTCCTGATCCGCGAGATAATCCGAGCCTTTAATTGTATCGTAAGCATGCAGGTCGTATGAATCATTCCTTTCCTTTCCGTAGAGAACTGCAGAAACTCCGCCTTCAGCAGAAACGGAGTGGCTTCTCATGGCATGAAGCTTCGATATTACTGCAATCTTGAGATCCTTTGATGCCTGTGATGCATGTATTGCAGCCTTAAAACCCGCTATTCCGCTCCCAATTATAATTATGTCATACTTCAGCAGCTCCATCCTATTCATTTTAAGTGAGATGCCAAAGCATAAAAAGATAATCCCAAATATGCATAAACTCTTCCTGCCAAGATTTAATAATATTTATGTTCTACTCTTCAGTGTTTACCGGTTTTGAGATGGAAAGCGAAGATTTCAGGAAGCTAGAAGACAATGTTTTCGATGCACTCTTTGGCAAATTGGGCGGTCCGATTGAAAAAACCGAGATACCTGGTTACATAGAGGAGGTGGCCAAATCGATAAACCCTGCACTTTCAAAAGAAGACATAAGCAGGATAGTAAAAGATGCGAAAGAATTTGCACCGATAGACAAGTACCTCGAGGATGAACAGGTCGAGGATATAATGATTAACAATACACGGAATATTTTCATATACCACTCGCGAGTGGGTGATGAAAAGGTAGCAGAGAGGATATCCAACAAGCACGAACTGGAAACTTTCATAAAGAAGTTAAAAATGTACACAACTACAACTACAGCCAACAAAAATATACTGGACGTACACCTGCCAAATGGCTCAAGGGCAAACATCATAGAATCTCCTCTGGGAGCAGATGTTACGATAAGAAATTTCAAGAAAACTGCAATGAGCATAATAGATCTGATAAACCTGGGCGAGCTCAGCTACAATATGGCCGGCAGGCTCTGGCTTTATGCTGAGGGGCTGAAGGTCAGACCTGCAAATCTTCTTATAGGCGGAATGCCTGCCAGCGGGAAGACCACAATGCTGAATTCCATGTTCAGTTTCTTCAGGCCAGAGCAACGGGTCATAGTGATAGAAGAGACCTATGAGCTTAACACTGAAACCCAGGAGAACTGCGTCAGGCTTGAAACCAGTCTTGATGTTGGAATAGGGGATCTGGTAAAGAATGCTCTGAGAATGAGGCCGGACATACTGATAATAGGCGAAATAAGAGGCGAGGAAGCCAAGGATATGATGACGGCCATGAACATAGGTAAGATCTCTATGGGAACAATACACGCGAGTACTACCCGGGACGTTGTGACCAGGCTTGAACACGCTCCGATGAATATAGAAAAGGACATAATACCGCTGATAGATGCAATGATAATGATTTCACATGTGCAGGAGAATGGCAAGAACTTAAGGAAGGTAACGCAGATATCGGAGATATCAGGAATAGAGACACAGGTTTTACTCTCGGATCTCTATTCGTACGATTACAAGACACACAAAGGCTCCGATATACTTCCTAGCATAACGTACAGGGACCTTCTGGCTAAGCTTACCGGTACGCCGCCCATAGAGATAATAGCAGAGGAGCAGCGGCGCGGAAGAATACTCGAGCAATTGAATAAGCAAGGCCTTCGCGATCTACAAAGCATAAATGAATATTGCAAAGAGTATTATGACAATCCTGAGAGGGCGATTAGGAAGATAGGCCTAAAGTATTGAATACCGCGTTTTTTCTAGATGCCTTTTAAGCTTCCTTAGTGCCGCAGACCTCGGGCTTATTCTGTTTTTTACTTCCTTTCCCAGCTGCGCAAAAGTTTTGCTGTATCCTTCAGGTATGAAGATGAAGTCGAAGCCGAAGCCCTCTCTTCCTGCTGGCTTTTTTGCCACCCTTCCCTTCAAGGACGCAGAGAAAGCCTTCATTCTTTTACCATCGTAAAAGGCCACTGCTACGCTAGCTACCATGCGTGCATTCCCGAGTCTGTCCGCTGTTTTTGCTATCCCTGCGGTCCCTGCAGTGGCTAGCATCCATTTTACAAACGGGCCTGGAAATCCGTGCATGCACTCAAGATAAGCGGCTGTATCCTCGACAAAGAGAGGTTTTCCAACAATCTTATATGCTTCAAGCGCTTTGCTCTTCGCTACTTTTTCGATATCCATCGACTGTATCTCTTCCAGATCCAAGTCATATGTTTCAAGACCATCGCCAAACACGCTCTTTGCCTCAAGTATCTTGTCTTTGTTGGAGGTTACAAAATAGACCTTCAAGGAAGCACCAGATTATTAAAAAATTGCTTCTATATAATTTTATGGGTATCTCTGCAAGGGATTTCATAGAACGGGAGATGGCAGGCAGATGGATTGCGGGGCCTTCGCTGAAGGATGCGATAGAGAGGGCCAGGCAGATCGAATCCAAGAGAATGGAGCCTATGATAAATTATCTTGGAGAAGCTTTCGGCAGCAACGATAGGAAAAAAGTGGGGGAAGCAGTCAGGACATACGAGGAACTTATCTCTCTTATGGCTAAAAACAGGATAAAGGGCTCGATAGCGGTAAAGCCTACTCAGCTTGGCCTGCTGATAAGCTACGGGCTGCTTGAAAGGAATTATTCGGAGATAGTAAAGGAGGCGGAGAAAAGGGGCATATTTGTCTGGCTTGACATGGAAGAGAGCAAATATGTGGATGACACGATAAAGCTTTACAAGACGCATGTAAAGAGCCGCACTACTGGCATCTGCATACAGTCATATCTGAAAAGAAGTGAAAATGATATTAAAGCCCTTTCAGGATATAATGCAGTGGTAAGGCTTGTTAAAGGGGCATACAAGCCGGAGCCAGAAACCGGCTTTACCTCCAGGGCAGAGGTTACTGAAAACTACGCAAGGCTGATGCGGATGCTCTTCGAGACATATAAAAAGTTTACTATTGCAACCCACGATACCGGGATGATAACTGAGGCAATGAAGCTTGAGAAAAGGTACAAAAAAGACGTCTCTTTCGCAATGCTGAACGGTATAAGAAATGGATATGCAGAATCTCTTGCCAGTAAAGGTTACAATATTTTCATCTATCTCCCATTCGGGAGGGAATGGGTGTCATACGCGTACAGGCGGCTCAGGGAGGCGAGCAATTTCTTGCTCCTTGTCAGGTCGATCTTAAGCCAGAACGCGTAAGCATTCGCGGAACAGGCTGCACTCATGTATTTATTGGCATTCTGCATAATTAATTCAATTTATCGGTTATTTGGATGGATTACGACAGGGATTTTAGCAAGATGATGCTAGATACGGAATATGGAAAGGCAGCATATTTAGCGCACAGAGCCGGACCTAAAAGCCTTATATTGTTGCACGGGCTTGCTGCAAGTTCAAGAAGCTGGCACAGGCTGGTAGGTTTCCTAGATCCTGATTTAAGTGTCTATATGCTTGACATGCTTGGCCATGGCAATTCAGATGCACCAAGAATAAACTATACCGTTGACATACATATAAAGGTGCTAGAGACGCTGGCTGAGAAGGAGAAGGTAAGCAAGCCTTTTCTTTTTGGGCATTCATACGGCGGTTGGGTCTGCGCCTTATATGCGGTCAGGGGGCATCCTCTCAGCGGCCTGATCCTCGAGGATTCAGCAGGCCTTGAGAACTTTTTCTCCGAGACGAGAGGCACAAGGGACCGCGAAGCTTACAAGGCAGATATACTCTCAAGGGCAAAGCTTCTCACTACTCACACCTATGTAATAAAAAGCATGCTCGATGATGAATTTTCAGAGCACCAGCTGAGCGCAGATGATCTCCGTAAGATAACTGCGCCTACCCTGATAATATGGGGCAGCGATGATTCAATAATAAAACCGAAGTTTGCTGATCTCTTCGCATCGCACATAAATGGAAGCAGGCTCAGGCTTATAAATGGCGCAAGGCACACGCCGCATTTCACCAATCCAAAGGAAGTATCTGAAATGGTAAATGGATTCATAAGGACGCATTAGCCCGTACATGCGATACCCTGCTTGTTGTCCGAGCCAAAGCTTAAATAATCTAATGTGCAAAAGGTTATCTGATTACATGAAAACAGCTGGAATCATAGGGATAGTTGTAATAATAGTCATAATAATCGCAGCAGGCGCATACATCCTTGCTGGCCATGGCAAAACAGCGGCTCCAGCAACTTCTACTGCAAAGACTACATCAAGCACCGCCACTACGACAGCATCAAGCGGCTATGCATCCAATAGCACCAGCACAAGCAGCGGAGCAGTCAAATATGGCTTCACAGAGGAATACAATTCAAAGGTCGGCAATTATCTTGCAAATTCAACAGGCTGGTCTCTTTACATACTCACGGCAGATACGCCATACAGCGGTAACAGCACATGCTATGGCACATGCGCAACATACTGGCCGCCATACATTGTTACTGGCAACCTTACCTTCTCTACCCTTCCAAGCAGCGTCAATGCATCTGCATTCGGCACAATAACAAGAACGGGGGGCAGCAAACAGCTCACTTATGATGGACGTCCGCTCTATTACTTCAGCGGTGACAAAGCAGCAGGTCAGATAAACGGGGAAGGTCTCAGTGCATTCGGAGGCACTTGGTATGTAGTCACGCTTCCCAAATTCAGCATACCTAACTCCACCTCCTAAAGCCTCTGGTGGATATGACGGGAAATGCAAAGATACGGCATCTGCTGACCAGGCTTAGCCTAGCTATAGTATTCATAGGCATAGGCATATGGGAGATAATCCAGCCCTCGTACTGGGCAATGTATGTGCCGCCATTTGTATCATCCATAATGACTGCAGATACCTTCCTGATGTTTCATGGTGCGGCTCTCATTGCAATAGGAACGGCCGTATTGCTGGGAATATATCTGAGATTCGCGTCTGCGCTCGCAGCGCTGACGATGCTTTCGATAATACTCTCAGTAACCTACTACCTTGGTTTTAGCGATATAGTGTTGAGGGATATAGCCATTTTCGTTATAGCGGTGGCTCTTTTTTTCGATGACTCAGATTATGCAAGAGTAGCAAGGTTCAGGGAAAGAGGAACTCTTAAATATCGGAACCGTTTACAAACTATTGAATAAATCACGGCGTCGCTCCATGGAAGAAAGCAATACCAGAAATAAAGCTAACGGTACCAAGATATCAATAGTAATACCCGCACTTAATGAAGAGAGGAATATGCCGCACCTCATATCTGGGATAAAAAAAATTATGTCCGGCAAAAAGTATGAGGTAATAGTTGTAGATGGATACTCCACAGATAACACTGCAGTTATAGCAGAAGATATGGGAGCCAGGATAATCTACGACAATGTAGGCAAAGGGAGTGCGCTGATAAAAGGGCTCATGAATGCAAGTGGCGAAATACTGATATCCATGGATGCGGATCTTTCGCACGAGCCTAGAGAACTTACGCTTCTTGTCAGTGGTATAAAATCAGGTTATGATATCTGCATGGGCTCCAGATTCATTGCAGGCGGCAATTCTGAAGACATATCTGCAATCAGGGCATTTGGAAACAAGGCATTTGTGTTCTTGGTAAATGCGCTTTTCAAGTCCCACTACAGCGACATGTGCTACGGGTACAGGAGTTTCAACAAGAAGATACTGCAAAAGCTGAATCTGAGGGAGCGCGGCTTTGGAATAGAAGCTGAGATAAGCATAAAGGCCGCAAAGCTCGGCCTGAAGACTATAGAGGTGCCAAGCACCGAGAAGAAGAGATCAGCAGAGGAGCCGAAGCTTCGCACATTCTGGGACGGTTACATAATATTAAAGACCATAATAAAAAATGCGCTGAGAAACTGAGTGAAGAAGGTTAAAGCTCATGCGAGTTCATTCCCTTTTTACGTCGCGCATGGTTATCCAAGCCCTGAATGCCCTCAGCTGGCTCACGCTGAATGAAGTAGGATAAGCATCATATATCTCTTTAGGCGGAATTCCTGATGCCAGTAGGTCATAAACTTCTTCTTTTGTAATCTTTTCTATATCGGAGTCCTCGTCGAATACCTCAATTGCGGATTCGCCATGTGCTCTGCCTTTTCCGTAAGTGCCCATTGTATAATGCGCTTTCCATTGCGCCAGCGGCCGCTTCCCCCATCCTCTGTATTTATCTTTTATGTATGCTAAAAATTCCGGTCCTTCCAAGTCCGTCTTTTCCAGTTCCTCCAGAAACCTGCCTTTGCTCAGTACGGGCTTAGACGAGTTGCCAAGGAAACGCGGCTCTAGCGTGGCGCTAAGGGGAGCAGTCTCGTACTTCTCATCTAACTTTTCTTTTTTAGAGAGCATCTTGCCCAGAGCGACGATCGCTTTCCCCAACCTTTCTGTATCCTCTATCCTGAAGCCTTCAGGAAAACCGCAGGCTTTAGCCACATCCATATAAGCTTCATGCAGAAGCCTGGACCACGAAAAGAAAAACATGCTCCCTACCATGGGGGAGCCCGACTCAGATATATATGAATAGTTGGCCTCTTTCAGAGGAACATATATCCTGTCCAGGAGGGCCTCGTTGATAGCCCCGATTATCGCATACTTGATAATATTGCTGTCCTTATTATATGCCTTCAAGGTGTTTCCCACACGCTCAGAAACGAACTGGTCAATGGCGGCGACCATCTTCTGAGCTGCTGTCAGATGTTCCTTGGCATATTCCACAAAATCCTCGGGAGCTAGGAATTCTTTCATGCTGGCGTCTCTTTTAGAAATCCTACGGACCGGCCCATTGTTCTCTGCATTGGCTCCGGTCACGTCTCCTACAAACTTGATCATGTCATAAAAGTAAGAAAACCTAAAAGGCGGCTTGGCCAGATTGAGAATTAGGTATGGATAATAAAAAGCCTTCAAGTCCTTTCTTGTTGTTTTTTCCGAGTTTGCAAATTCGTTATCGAAGGCGTTTAAGGAAGTGCACACCGCATCATGGCCTATTAAGGTCGCACCTGCCGTGGGCATGATGCCTGCCGGTAGCTCAATGGCATCGTCGAGCCGCATTATGTACTCATACTCCGCTGCCCCCTGGTGATAGAGTATCAGGCTGTTCGCGTCTCTTTTCAAAAGATTAGCAGAATGAAGTAAGATGTGGTTTTTCTTGGAATTGTCCATTATTGCCCTTACGGTTAGCAGGTCTTCCGCATTAGGAGGGCCTGTGAAATCCATGCTTAGCACATCAAAATCGAATTTCCTTCCCTGTGCCACTTCCTCTTTCACATATTCCTGCAAGGACTTCGTAATTACGTTGATGCCTAGTCCAAGTTTCCTGATCTGCTCGGCCACCTGCGGACTGCGTTCGAGAGTGGTTATATTGCCTGCAGGTATGCCTCTGCTCAGATATACTCTCTGCGTCTCTGCCGCATCTATACCTGCAAAGTGCAATACCTTTATCTCACCAGGCTTCCTAAACGTTAGCAGAGTGCTATCTAGCATGTCTCCTAACAGTGCATGCACTTTTTCTTTCATAGGGTCAGATGCATAGTGCTTCTGACTATCAGGTAGCCTTTTAGGGGCTGTTGTAGTTACAGCCCGTTCAATTAGAACCACGGAATTCTATTATAAAGGCAGTTTTATGATATTTAAAGAAAACAGGTTAGCTTTTAAAACTTTTCTATAATAAGTAATCTTTGCAATATGGTCCTGTATCGTGTTTTACGTGAGGAAAATGCAGCATACTAATTTAAACCTCATCACGTAATTCTTAATCATGCCCCTCAAGTATGTAAAGCAGATATATGACAATGTGCATGGATACATAGGCATAACTGCGCAGGAGCTGGAGATAATAGATACGCCCTTGTTTCAGCGTTTGCGCGAGATAAAGCAGCTTGGCCCTGCGTATCTTGTTTTCCCAGGAGCCACGCATTCCAGGCTTGCCCATTGCATTGGCACCATGTTCATGATAGACCAGTTCGCCAAGAATTCTGTGAGATATACTGAGGTAAGCGATGACGAGATTGAGAAGCTCAGGCTCGCTGCATTGCTTCATGACATAGGTCATTATCCATTCTCGCATACCCTGGAGCATGCAATCAGGCATGAATTGAAAGGGGCCGACCACGTCACATTCGGGGTAAGCATAATAAAGAGGTTTCTGCAGGAGAAGATAGAGAATTACCGGGTTGATGAGCTGGCCAGCCTGATCGAAGGAGATAGACGGAATGAATTTTCCATATTGCTCTCTTCAGCCATAGATGCAGACAAGTCAGATTACATGCTGCGCGATTCGTATAATACTGGTGTATTATACGGAAACATGAATATGTCCAGTCTGATGCGAATAATGTCTTTCGAAAAAGACAAGATAGTGTTCGACAAGGATGCATCTCCGGTTGAGAACTTTCTGCTGGGCCGCTACCATCTTTATAGGGTAGTTATCCATCATAAAGTGGTTGTGGCAATCAGCCTCGCTCTCCAGCGCATATACTATCTGCTTGTTGAAGAAGGATTTCTGCGCAATCCTACCGAACTGCTTAAGACGCAGAATGAGGAAGATATAACCAGCTATACTGATGATGCGGTGCATTATGCGATGCATGAATATCTTGCGAAGGGAAAAAATAGCATGCTCAGGGAGCTGATAATGCAGTATCTGCGACGCGAATCTCCGGAACTCTCATATGCTTATGTCACTACAAATCCTGGTTCGGGCAGGAACGACAAGCGCAGAGCAAAGATAGATCTTCTGGAAAATGACGCAGATGCCAGGAAGGGCATTGCAAAGAAGGCAGGCATAAACGAGAACTGGGTCTTCCCGGTAACGCTCAGGTCCCTCGGCCTTGTGGATGAGGAGACGAAGATATTTATAAGGAGGGGCAGCAGCATTGTTCCGATAATAGATTCAGACGCGCTGGTTCTCAGGATGATAGGCAGCAAGACGCTATACGACGCAAGATTATATACCAAGAAAGGCCACGGCAAGGAGCTCAGGCACATATTCCTTGAAGAAGTAGGAAAAAAGGTGTAATAGTTGTCGGAATTTGATCCGGGAAGAGGCGAATTCCTTGAATGGCTTAGGGAAAGCATAAAGTCAGCTTACCCTGGCGCGAAGATAAGCGATGGCGAGATTTCGTTTTCGATCTCCAGCAAGAAAAGCCAATACGGAGATCTCGGGTCATCCATAGCATTCAGGATATCCAGCATAATGCGCGAAGCTCCAAAGGCAGTGGCAGAAAAACTTGCAGAAAACGCACATAAAGGCAGGTTTATTTCCAAGCTGACTCCTATCAATGGTTACATTAATGCCTCATTGGACAGGAAAGAATACTCTACAGCTGTTATCGGCCGGGTTGTGGAAGAAAAAGAAGGCTACGGCGCCTTCAGGCCCAAGCGCAGGGAGAAGGTAATAGTAGAATTTCCAAGCGTAAATCCCAACAAGCCATGGCATATTGGCCATTTGCGAAACGCACTGCTTGGCGACTCAATTTCCAGATTGCACGAATTCTGCGGTTATAGCGTGGAGAAGGAAGACTACATAGAGGAGCTCGGCCTGCAGATGGCTGTGATACTCTGGGGGTTGAAGCACGAATCAAAGGAAACAGGAAAGAAGTATGATCAATTTCTGGGCGAACTCTATGTAAAGTTCAACAAAGAGATGGAAGAGAAGAAAGCCCAGAGCGAAGTAAACGCGCTGCTGAAGGAGATGGAGACTATAGGAAGCAAGGAATGGGATATGGCCCGGAAGCTTGCAGAGCGATGCGTGCGCGCGCAATACGAAACCGCATTTGCATACGGCGTATACCACGACGTACTAATCTGGGAGAGCGATGTTCTGAGGGCAAAGTTGCTTGAAAAAGCACTCGCTATGCTGGAGGAAAAAGGAGTAACCGAAAAGCCTGAAGACGGTGAATTCAAGGACTGCATAATTATAAGACCAAGACGCGGCAGGAGCGGACCAGTAAAAGTCCTTGTAAGGAGCAATGGAGCACCCACATATGTTGCAAAAGACATAGCCTTCCACATGTGGAAGCTAGGCATAATCAAGTCAGAATTCCTCTACAAAGAATTTGTCGAGCAGCCAAACAGCAAATACGCTTATACTACCGCGGAGTTCGGAAAGCCTATGGACTTCGCGGGTGCTGATTCTGCGATTAACGTAATAGGATCTGCACAGAAGTATCCGCAGGAGATACTAAAGAGTGCAATAGCCGAGATCGGCGGTGCATCCTTCTCGGACAAGATAAGGCACTTGGCATATGGTGAGATTGAGCTGGCTGAAGGTTCGCTGAGCGGCAGAACAGGCGGATGGATAGGCGCAGAAAGAAACTATACTGCTGATGACCTGCTGAGCGAGATGAGAAAGAAGGCACTGGAGACAATAAAAGATTTTGATGAATCCGAAGGCAGAGTGGCGAAGGAGGAAATTGCCAGGAAGGTGGCAGTGTCTGCAATAAAATTCGAGTTTCTCAAAGTCGATCCGGAAAAAAAGGTCGTATTCGATTGGCTAAGAGCCCTTAATTTTGATTCAAACAGCGGGCCCTACTGCATGTACATGTATGCACGCGCATCAAGGATACTTGACAGGGCAGGCGATCTGAATCTTGAAATAAAGAAGGAAATATTTGAAAAATTGGAGCTGGAAGAAGAATTTGAAGTTATTAAACTGATTGGCCATGCAGGCGATATAGTGAAGCGCGCACAGAGAGAGATGCGCCCTAACGTAATAGCTGATTATGCTTTGGATCTGTCTATTGCTTTCTCGAGATTCTATGAGAAGGCCAATGTGCTCAACAGCGGGGAGCTGATGCTTCCACGCATCCTAATCGTTATCGCATTCAGGCAAACATTATATAATATGTTATGGTTATTAGGTATAGAAGCAATAGGCAGGATGTAACATGGGCCCGTAGCTCAGCTTGGATAGAGCAGCACCGTCCTAACTCGCATGGGTGCGA
>JAJZND010000026.1:0-42339 GCA_021848025.1 Microcaldota archaeon
TTGAATAACGTCAATCCTTGGCCCGCGAATGCAAGACCAACCAACAATCCTGCCGCGACGGCGGCTATTCTCTTTGCGTATAGACTTTTCATGCTATCACATTAGTATTTTGTGAAGATAGATAAAAGTGTAAAGTATTTAAATAGTGATGTTTTATTTAATCTTTTTTTTATAAAAAGATTATTAAACTTCGGCGATTGTTATACAGAACTTCTACGTATCACGTATTTGTTAGACAGTAGTAGAAGTACGCTTTTAAACGTTTCCTTTCTCTTCTTCGCCTTGTTCTGCGCAGTAAGCAGGAAGTTGACAGGCTATATGATATATGAGCCCGGGTACAACATTTGAATACAAGATACATTTGAATACAAGATACAATGACTGCAGAGGCTGAGCATGAAATGTCTTTATATTCTCGATAGAACCCGCAAAAACATGACAAGACCTTGTTTGCAAAAACCCTTGGGATATGTAAAGAGGGTCTTCGCCTTCAACTGCGCTGCGAAATGTCTTCTGATTAAGCATACGATTCTACAGAAATAAAAGAAGAGTGCAGAAGATGCGGAAGAACTCCTTTCATTTAAAGAAATTGGATGAGATTGAGAAAGTAAGGGAAACCCAGAGATTCAGATTACGGAAAGGGGCAACCATAAAATGTATTTTCTCAAGGCTCAACGATGTCTTCTGAGAAGCAAGAGCAGGGCAGGCCTGAAAAAGCCCCACTCTGTGTTTTTCTGTCTTCTTTCCTGCGCAATAAGGTTATGCGATGTGAGGGCTTTGGCCTTGGCGAAGCGTTGGGATGCGGATTTCAAGGCCTTAATGGTAGGTGTCAAACCATTATAATATTAATTTTTTCATAAATACCATAATGAATGAAATGAGTAAGATCGCGTCTCTGCCCTACATGAAGAAATGGCTTATAGTGGCATCTCTTCTTGGGATTATATCCGGCATCTCTGCCCTTGCATTTTACTATGCGATAATTTACGTCGAGCACATATTTCTCGGGTCTCTTGTAGGCATGAGCATACCGCGCCCTGCAGGTGAAGGTGGCATCTCAGGATTCGTATACGATGTCAGAAATTACTGGTATATACCCATCAGCATAGTAATCGGCGGCATTCTGTCCGGAGCGATAGTTTACAAGTTTGCTCCGGAGGCAGAGGGGCACGGCACCGATGCAGCAATAAAGTCCTTCCACTACGACCAGGGAAAGATACGCCGAAGGATCCCTCTTGTAAAGGGGATAGCCTCTGCAATAACTATAGGCTCGGGAGGCAGCGCAGGAAGGGAAGGTCCAACTGCCCAGATATCGGCAGGGATAGGATCTTTTATAGCGGATACCCTTGGCCTAAGCGATAATGACAGGAGGATGGCAGTAGCGGTATGCATAGGCGCAGGCATAGGCACGATCTTCAAAGCCCCGATAGGAGGGGCGATACTCGCAGCCGAAGTGCTGTATAAGCGGGACCTTGAGACTGAGGTAATATATCCATCAATAATAGCAAGTGCTATAGGATACTCTATCTTTGGCTCGGTGGTTGGCTTCACGCCGATCTTCGGCTACAATTTAGTGCCATTCAGTGTGCTCCATCTTCCCATGTATGCCATACTCGGCATAGTCACGGGGGTTCTCGCTATATTCTATATAAAGACATTTTATGGTATTCACGGGTTTTTCAATAAACTTAAGATAAGCAGGTACGCAAAGCCTGCAATTGGCGCAGTTGTAGTTGGAATCCTTGCGCTCTTCTTTCCCGAGATAATTGCCACAGGCTACGGATGGGTCCAGATACTGATGAACGGATCGCTACAGCAGATCCCAACATTCGGAGTGCCGCTTCTCCTGATGCTCTTGCTTCTTCCATTCGTAAAGATTATAGCTACCTCGTTCAGCATAGGCTCGGGAGGCAGTGGAGGCGTATTTGCTCCGGGGATAGAGATCGGGGCAAGTGCAGGGCTTCTCATCTTCCTAATGTTTCATGCAATAAGCCCGTCTCTTGCGGCAATAGCTGCACCGTTCGTAATAATAGGCATGCTCTCCTTCTTCGGCGCAGCGGGAAAGGCGCCGATATCAGTGCTTATAATGGTGGTTGAGATGACAGGCAGCCTGCAGCTTCTTCCAGGCGCGATGATAGCCGTTTTGATAGCATACTTCGTATCTGGAGACAATACCATATACCGTTCGCAGGTGCCTACAAGAAAAGACTCGCCAGTCCATTTTGGCGAATACAACGTTCCTATGCTCACGGAGATGACAATAGAGAGCATAGGGCTGCATGACATATCAATAAGCCCCGGTTCAACAATATCCAGCGCCACCAGGAAGATGAAGGCAGAGGGCCTTGCGTCCCTTCCGGTGGTAGAGAAAGGGAAGCTGATGGGCGTAGTCTATCTGCTTGATATAAACAATATGCGGGGTTCGGAGAGAATAAGGCCATTAATTAGAACCGGCAGCACGTACCTCAGGCTCCAAAATACTGCGGATGAGGCATGGGAGGTTATGGTTAAGAACAAGAGCACGTGGGTTTCAGTGGTGGAGAAGGGCAAGTACCTTGGTGCAATTACGCTTGACAGTATACTCGAGCGCTACAAAGGCAAGATCGCAACGCTCCGCATGAATCAAAAACAAGGTCGTACACCTTTGAATCCAAAATAGAAGCATATTTCTTTCTGCCTGCGTCGCTGCGGAGTAAGTTACATAATAGGTAAATTTTTACTTGCTTGGCGAAGCGTTGGGATGCGGATTTCAAGTTCCTGCGCATGAGCCTTTCAGGCTTTTTTGGCTCTTCATTTTGCCTTCTTCTTTAACCTTCTTTTTCAGGGCTCTCCGCCCTTTTCCTTCGCATCTCAAACCTTTTATAGTTTTTCTTAACAAGTGTAATGAAATATTGTGATATAGTGGAAGAAGCAACGCAGCAGGAAGCGCACGTCAAGCAGAAATGGAAATGGACAGGCATTTCGAGGGCGCAGCTTCTCTTCCTCGCTGCATTTATTGTACTGATAATCGCTGCTGTGGTAGAGAGGACCTCTATGCTGAGGTTCTTCGGCTTCTACGAGCCGGATGGCTTCTATCACTTCTCAGTAATAAGGGCAGCCATATCCAACAGCTACCACATACCTAAATATCTCAGCATTTCCGGATGGCCATTGAGCGGCGCGGTTACTGAGCCGAATGGCTTCTACTGGGTCACCATGCTCCCTTATCTTTTGATAGGATGGACGGGAATAAGCTATTATAACGTAATGAGGCTGGTGCCTGTCCTCTTCGGCATCTTTGACATGATAGGCGCTTACTACCTTGCAAGATTCTTCAACAAGGACAAATTCTTCCTCTTTCTCGTGCTTGCGCTTGTTGCGCTGAGCGCGGGCGATGCCGCCAGAACCAGCGCGCTGATATACAGGGGAGACGGCTTTATCACGATCTTCCTCCTTATATCGCTGATTTTTGTAGCCAAGATATTTACAGCGGAGAAAAACAGGAACAGGTTCATTGTTTTTGCTCTCCTCTCGGGCATCTTCCTCAGCCTCTGCAATTATGTATGGAACGGCGCGCCGTTTGCAGGGCTTGTGTACATAATATCGCTGCTCCTGATAATGGTAACGGCCTTCGTCCTCGACAAGAAGGATGTGCTCGGCAGGGTGGGCTACCTTGTTCTGGCTCTCATAGTATGGCATATACTAGTCAATTTCTACCTCTCCTCCGGCTTTATAAGCGGGCAGCTGCTCGTTGGCCTGAGATTCACTCCAGTATATGTTGCAATTGCAGCGATGTGGCTGCTGCTGAATTATGGAATCGAGCCGCTTAAAAGCAAATTCCTTTCCAGCGTGCCGGCGAGGCTCGCCTTGATCGCCATTGTAGTCCTCCTTATCACAGGTGTCGTTGACCTCTTCTTCCATCCGCTTCTTGTTGAGGTCTTTTACGATAACGGATTTGTTAATACGAGCAACTTCACTGCAACCATACAGGAGCTGACAAGCCCGACTCCGGCTTTCCTCTATGCAAGCTTCGGAGCAACTCTCTTTAGCACCCCTATGTCAATAGTCATATGGCTCTCCTCTTTCAACAGCCTTTCCAGCTCGACTGTGGCGCAGGCTACAGCAGAGCTCGTCAGGAACTCTCTCGCGTGGATAGTGATGTGCCTTGGCTTTATACCTTACTTCTTCATGCGCGTGTACGATTCCGGAATGAATGGAGGTTGGTTTGACGGCGCCCCTGCGCTCCGGCTTGAATACAAGCCTGTCCTGCTCATTTTCGTAAGCTATTTTGCAGTGACTGCATACCTGCAGCTCTTCGCGGTCCGCTTCAATTCCCTCATCTCCGTGCCGCTCGCCATCTTCGCAGCATATACACTCTACTGGATTGTAATTGGGGCCGGACCAATCATACTGGGAATCTTCAGCAAGAGACCGGATTATACGTTCGTTGTACTTGCAGGCACATTTTTGGTGCTCATGCTTCTTGTTTACATATTTTACGTGGACATGCAGTACGACGCGCTTCTGACGCAGGCAGACGGCATAAACCCATCATTCATAAGCGCACTGCAGTGGTTCAAGGCCAATTCAAGCCCAAACAGCGTTGCGCTTGCCATCTGGCCTGACGGAAGCGTAATAGAAGGCATAGCAAACAGGACAAGCGTTACAGACAGCGTAGGCTCGCAGAATGTGCAGAAGGCAGATTCGTTTGCAAGATGGCTGCTCAATACCAGCAATGACCCGCAATTCCTTACAGGCAATTTAAGCGGCATGCCAGATTACATCATAGCTAGGTACTTCTGGATAGATGAAGGCACTGGCATCTTCCAGGAATCAGGGCTTAATGCAAGCACAGAAGCCAATTACACGCTAGCTATACTCAATGAGATCTCTGAAGCCAACCAGGTAAACGGCACGCTTGAGCTAAAACTCTTCAACCCTGCAGGCACAACCACTTACACTGCAATACACAATGGAAGCGTGGAGAGCTATGCAGTGCTCAGCAACGGAGCAGTCTCGCCATTCTCGTATGTAGGCTTCTATGACGAGAGCAACGGCAACTTCAGCTATGTGCATACGTCGGGCTACAACATAACCAACGGAGACACCTTGCTTATACAATATTCTGAAGTGCCTAATCACAGCGTACCGGTAAACATAACAAGCGCGTACATAATGCCGGACAGGTTCGCAAATAGCAACATGATGAAGCTTCTCTTCTTCTGCGGCGCGGCTGCCTGCACATGGGACAATGGCGCGGCTACGCTCTCTTTAGTATACATAAACCAGGATACGAAGATCTTCAGGATAAACTACAATGCTACGCTTATGGGCCAGTACAATGCATACCGGGCAGAGCATGCGGCTGCGGTTGCAAGCGGCAAATAGCGCGCGCGGCTTTACAGCGTAGAGCGCAGCACTCGGATTGCGTGGTTCGCATGGAGGCCATGCCTTTTCAACTGGCCAGCAGGTTTTACATAGTAAGCGTGTGAAGCTTATCTTTCTATCAGTCACTGCCGCAACATCATGCCTGCTGTCGCAGAGCAGGGCTGCGAAGCCAGATTGTGCTCGTTGAGAAGAATGTGCAGAGAATATGATTTGGTATAATAAAGTATCCGCAGCGCTTCTATCCGACGTAGCGTGGTGCGACTATCTTAAGCGTGTCAGTTGAGCCTTTCCTGAGAGGAGTTCCTGACAGTATCGCGTAATTCTTTATGCCCATCCTCTCTGCAATGCTGCCTATGCGCTTGAGCATCTGGTCTGTTGAACGATAAGGGGATATCTCAATGCTGCTGACACCCCAGTGCAGCTTCAGCGACTTTCTTATTCCAGGATCAGGCGAAAGCGCCACTATCTCCGCATTTGGCCTGTGCCTTGAAAGCATCATTGCTGTTCCGCCGCTTTGGGTGGGCACGAAGATATGGGATAGATTATATCTTGAAGAGATATCTGAAGCTGCGGCGGTTATCTCGGCGGCGAGCGTGCCGGGTGACTCGTAAAGCGTGTAATGCTTCTTGTGGCCCTGGAAGATCTCGAAGTTGCCTGCCGCCTCGCTGAGCACCGAAAGCGCCTCGACAGGATACTTCCCCGCCGCGGTTTCGTCGCTCAGCATCAGAGCGTCTGCGCCGGAGTAGACTGCGAATGCTATATCGCTAGGCTCCGACCTGGTAGGCTTGCTCGAATTGACCATGCTGGCAAGGAGCTGGGTTGCTACTATGACAGGCTTGCCGTGCTTCCTTGCGCTCCTTATTATCTCCATCTGCATTGCCGGGAACGATGTCCATCCTACGTCAAGGGCAAGGTCTCCCCTGGCAACCATAAGCGCCTCAGTTTCCCTCGCAATGGCATCTATGCTTCTTACCGCATCCCCTGTCTCTATCTTCGCTATTATTGAATTGAATTTGGACTCATTTCTAAGCTTCTCGACATCCTCGGGCTTGCGCACGAAAGATTCTGCAATGAAATCGAATCCGTGCTTCCTTGCAAACTCGGCAAGGGAGATGTCTTCATCTGTAGGAGGAGAGACTCCGCCCCTGAGATTCCTTATGCTGAGCCCCTTTCTGCTCCTGAGCATGCCGTCTTCAAGCGCAACGCACGTTATGGCATTGTCTGATGTGCCTGTGACGCGGAGCTGGGGCGAGCCGTCGCCTATGAATGCAAGCGAGCCTTCTTTCACGGAGCCGGCTAGATCGTATTCTACTGGCACAGGATTCGGCGCGTTGATCGGCTTCTTTGAGCCTACGTAATAGAAATTGATCTGCCCTCCTTTCTTTACCGCTACATCATGCTCAAGGACGCCGAGCCTTATCTTGGGCCCGGGCAGATCTGCCATGAATGCAACTTCCCTGCCGAGCCTGCCTGCGGCGCGCTCTATCCGTTCTTTAGCATCGAGCCACTGCGGAGCGTCGCCATGCGACATATTTATCCTTATGACATCGATAAAACGCAGTGCCTTCTCGAGCACTCCCTTTCCGTCCAACGCAGGACCATAAGTTGCTATTATCTTTGTCTTCATTTACTCACTCACGCCGGCTCTTAATTCAAGCATAGGAGGAAGATATGGAAATGGGCCAGAAGAGCCCGAATAAAATAAAGATTGCTTTTGTATTTGCAGGTTTACTCCAAGTAAGACCATGCACTGCCTATGAACCCCAGTATAAAGCCGATAAGGCTTATGCCGAAATATACGCTCGTGCCTGCGGTCAGTGCGAAGAGAGAGAAGCCCGCGACGACATTTGAGAGAAATGCAAGCCTGGTGCCGCGCTCATTTTGCCTGTTGAAAGTCGCTATGCTCGTGAAGAGCAGTAGCACCGAACCGGTCACTGCTGCAGCATACAGCAAAGGCTGCCAGACTGAGCCGTTAGCCCACGGAAAAGTAGCCCCTACACCGGTAGCAGTCATTATGGCATAGAAGAAGAATAAGCTCGCTAGAAACTCGAAACCGAAAACCCACCCACTGCTCAGTCTCAGTGCCGCATCTTTTTGTTTGGCCATTTTATCACATATCTCATTAGTATTTGAATAAGATGGAAAGGCTTTTAACTTTATCTGGCCATCATGGCAGATGTACCGTTTAAGCTTTGATGGAAGAAGGCGATCTTCCCTTCATCAGGCTTTGCCATCAGAGAATAAGGGGTGTTAGGTGAATGGGGATCTGGTGGGACAATAATTAGCACCTAACACCTATTGGTGGATGTAAAAATCCTGATATATAAGCATTACTATAAATGCAGCATGCGACAAGCAGGATTGTTATTTTGAAGGGCCTTAGCCGGGATTCGAACCCGGACCTGGGGATCCACAGTCCCCTATGCTAGCCATTACACCACTGAGGCATTTGAAGTAACTTGAATTTTATATGTATAGAATAATAAATAGGCAGTGCAGGATTTATAGAATAAGCGTATAAACTATGGCGTAGGACCCTGGGGCCTGTCTATTACCGAGCCAGGCTCTGGAGGCATACCAGGATAAGGAGTATTCCTTTTCTCTCGGGACCTTTGCATCGCTTCCAACTTCCTGAGGCGTAATCTCCTCATTTCTTCCGCTTCCTCTTCGCGTCGTAATTTTTCCAGTTTTTCTTTACGAATTGCAAGAGCTTCAGCATCCATTTCAGCACCTATCTTTCTTCTTTTATATTCAGGGCTTTCTGACCTGAAATGGCTTTTATACCAATAATATATACCTCTTTTGCTCCCTTCTGTCAATTTTACATAAAGCATAAATTCTTTATATTGCTTATATTGTCTTGCTCTTCTTGCTTCACTTAGCGCGGTCTCTATTGACCCTTCTTGAAGGTATTGATTATTTTCCCATAAATATGGTCCTTTTACTACGAATTTTTCTCTGTTATTTCTTAGTGGTGCTTGTTCTGCTATTCTACTTCCGTATTTTTGGTTAATAAATCACGATCTCTTAGGCGATCTTCTACCTTTTGCTCCTTTTCTATACGTTTATATTCGAAGAATTCTGGGCTACCTGGCATATTTTTTGCCCTATATCTGAAAAGAATTTCAGAATTTTTCTTTGAGTAGGATTCAATATAAGTGGCAGTTAAACTTCCAGTAACGCCTTCAACAGCCCCATTGTCCAACAACAACCTCGTTATTCTGTCTCTTCTATGTGCTATAGAAAAGAAGATTGGCGGGGCTTCTAGATAAGTCGTGTGGTCTGGCAGTTCGTGTACGTATGTCGGGGATAGCTTGCGTATATCTGCCCCGTATCGTATATACAATTTTGCACTTTCTATATCATTGTCTTCTATTGCTTGCACTAGATAAGATTTTCCATAACTTAATTCTTCCTTGTTTATGTCCCCTCCTGCCTGTAATAATAGCCTTACTGTTTCAAGGGTTTCAGTTTTGCCTAATGGAATAAAGTCAGGCCCATACAAGTCAGTTTTCTTTACTTTGTCAATAGCAGCTTCTACCTCTAAAAGCCTTCTTAAAAGGGCGTGTCTCAATGCACTCTGTATGTTATGCATTAGCGGCTTTACCTGACTTTCCTGAAGCAGCAATCTTACTTTTTCATACCTGCCTGCATCTGAAGCTACGATCAACGGCGTTTTATAGCTTATGCCTAATGGGTCTCCGTACTTGTACTTTTTCATGAACACTCTCTGGTATTTGTCATCTTTAAGCCACCTGCTCCGCAGCCTTCCACGATAGTGAAATGCATGGTTTACTAATCCACTATCCACTATTTTCTCCTTGAATTTTTCTATCTCGGATTTAGATTGGCTTAGCTTCTCTATCTTATCAGGATGGGAAGGATCTTTTCTCGGTAGATTACGCCTTCTCCTTAATCTATAGACATACGCTCCTGCAAGAAGGCCAGTCCCCGCAGCTCCTATGATTACAGCATCTTGTGCAGACCTGTCTTTTCCTATTACTAAATCACGCATCACTTCTTTTACCGGTTTGTATTTTTCTGCCTCTCTGAGTATTTCCGATGTGGTGGTTTCTACTTTCTTTATAATGCCATTACTCTTGCTACTAGTTGCACGCACAACAGTTGTAGAATTAAAAACAGTGCTGGTTGTTTGCTGCGCACTACTTGTAGCTGTAAAGGCAGCAATCGACGATAGTGAAATTGCAGCAGTAGCTAAAGATGTATTTATTGCCCTTCTTAGATTATAATGCGCAGATTCTCTTACATTGGTGTCTCTACTCAGTTCACCTAGTTGATTTGCCTTTGAAGCGGCGCTTGTTGCATGCAATAGTGTAGCTTTCATAAATTAATCCATTCACTCGTATAAGCCCTGTAAATTATATTGCTATTTTTTACTATATTAACATGGCTACAGAGATATTGATTTTTCTTTAATATACATAATCGAATTTTCAAAAGATCGTAAATTTCCTTTCGGATAGGCTTTAAATACGACCCTTAATTGCTATTAATATCCAAAAGATTCTATGGCTGCCTTTTCCAATGACTTGAGCTTTTCATAGGCCACCTTAGCAGCAGCATGAACTCCGATTTCATTGAGTGCCTCGATGAATTCACCAGTCTGCTTAACTGCTTCATTTCTTAAAAAAATCTCTCTCATAACTTTTTCAGGCATCATATTCACTACCACATATTCTATTGCAGATATGCCGTTTTTATCGGTAGCCAATGGATTCGCACCAGCTTCTATCAATGCCAATGCGACTGCAGGTGTTGATGCGTGCATCAAAGGCGTGAAGTCGCTTGCAAAGCGAGTGCGAGCATAATAGTTTTTATCAGTAAATGAACCTGCTCCGTACCCGAAATTCACAGGGCCATAATGCTTGTTTACATCGGCTCCTTTTCGTATCAGTCCTATGACTTCATTCGCTGATCCATTTTCTATTGCCCTGGTCAATTTACGATCTAAATCACTTTTCTTCCTTTCAGAATTTTCTGGGCCGCCGTATTTGTGTCTAAGCAGCCCATTCCTGACAGGATGGTATCTTCTTCTTAATGCTTCCTCTACGCCAATTACACCCAATGCTGCTATTCCGATAATTATTTCATCCTGCGCGCGCTTGTTCTTGGCAAGCCCTAGTTTTCGCATTATTATTTTTACTGGCTTGTACTTCTCTATGCTGTTCAGGGTTTTTGACTCCCAATTTTCTTTTTCTTTTGCAGCCTTATGAGCTTCTATGGTTCCTGTTTTAGACTCATTTGCTGTTTCAACAGACTTTACCATTACTGCAGCAGGAGACTGCCTGTACGCTTCACGGAACGAAAGCGCTGATGGCACTGCAAGTGAAGCCGCAATCATGGAAGACGCAAATGCTTTCGAAACTTTATTTTTAATATTAGCTGCGTTGCTTTCTTTTCTCTGCAATGCTGCATCTAGTTGTGGCATATGCTTATGTTCCTCTGTATTTACACGACTCACTCTCATGATTCAACCCCTTATATTCACCGCACCAATTTCCTGGCCTCTCCTATCTCTTGCTCTATGTACTGCGCCAGTTTGTAGGCTTCTGCCTGCTTACCGACATTGCCATCTAACACGGAAGCTAGCCTAAACGGAATATGATTTACAAGCTGCCCTGTTCTACTAAACTGATTTCTTTCATCTGCACTATAATTATTAACTTCATACTTTACCACATCCCTTGCAAGATTCTGCAGCACTTTTTCGCGGGCTTTGCTCAAAGCTTCTGCTGTATTATCACTAGTATATGGTTTTGCAAGGGTATCTACCAGCAGGTCTACAAAAGAGCTTAGCTCATCTTTTGTAGGCAGATATGCTATGGTTGATGCTCCCCAGTACCATTTATACTGATCCTTAGGATACATCGGAGGACCTGCTTTTAAAGCAGGACTTGCCAGGTCTATCGCTGTCATCAGCAATGTCTTGCCGTTTTTGTCCATTATGTCTGCTTCTATGCCATGCTCCAGGTAAACTTTAGCAGTTTCCAGGTGCCCCCACCTTACGCTCTTAAACAGAGAATCCTGATCAGTTGCGGTGGCAGCCCTTTTACTCAGATCTGCCTTTACTGTTGCAAGTTCTGCAGAGAGCAGCAAAACAGGTATTGCATCGCTGTTCTTCATGTCAAAGAAATTAATCCTGTCAAAAGCCCGGCGCCTCTCATTGTTAACTGCATTAACATCTGCGCCGCGTGAGATCAATGAGTATGCCGTATTCAAATCGCTTTCTATGGCTCTTGGTATGAGCCAGCGTTTGTCACCGAGTTTTTTAATTTCATTCACTACAGAAGTTATAGTGCGGAAGAGCTCTGTCTCGCCCCTGCTGTCCCTTGCATCTATGCCAGGCTCATGGTGTATTGTAATTTGCAGAAGTTGCAATGAACTACGCTGTTCAGTTTCAGAAGGTGAACTTAAAATTTTGCTGCTCCGCGTCTCTTCACCGGCAGGCATACCGGACATGTATCTCAGATGATTGGCAAACCATGGATTTCTCTCCGACCAAGCACGTTCTTGCTCTTCTGGACTTTGACGCCGCTGCAGCTGCGGCAGCGGTATAGGCTGCGTTCTATAGGTTCCTCCTTCATTGGAAATGCTATTGTCTCTGCGCAAAAACCTCTTTAATCGTGATGCTCCAGCACTCCTGGTTTCACCTGTGCCAGAAGCGCCGCTTGCCGTATTGGATACCGGCTCCTTTTCCTTTCTGCGTGTCATTCTTATCTTATTGTATGCGTCTTTCCAGATATATAGCTTTTTGCGGGTTTAGGAATTGTCGTCTGAATCATTTACTGATCCTTTTATAAATCAGTATGTCTTTTATATCATCTAGGGCATAATTATACTGGTGTGCTGGTGTTTTTCGCATTTGCTGTATTGCTCTCTATTGGCGCGATAAATGCGCTGATACCGATAATTATAATACTGATACTTATAGCTGCCGCGGCAGGCTCTACAAGAGGGTACAGCATCTTTGCAATATTGGGCATAGGAACCATTGCAGGAATGGGACCAAGCGGAAAAGGCAGCATGGCAGGTAAAGGAAGCTATCCTTTCAGGTCCATTCTCGATCCGAATATAAGGGGGCCGAGGAAGTCTCCAGAAGTTAAGGCTAAAAAAGCAGCAAAAAAAGCAGCAAGAAAAGCAGCATTAAATGAAAAACCTAAGAGACCGCTCAAGCCATGGGAGAAGAAAACCCTTGATATGGCAAGATGGGCTGTCGCACCTGCAATATTTGGCAGCGGCATGGCGCTTTATCAGAGAGGCAGCTCGGTAGCTAGAAGGATAGCAAAGTCATCAACTCCGCAGGGCAGGAGAGATGCCAGATCTGCAAGGACAGAAGCAGCAAAGGGGCAACTTAGCGGAAGCCTTGACTCGCGGAAATCTCCGCAATATAAACCAAATACCACTCCTGGAGCACCTCCCGGGAGCGGGGTTGTTACAAATAGATTGAGCTCTGAGAATAGGGAAATTATAAGAAGGATATTGGATTCCAGAAGCAGGGGAATAGGAGCAGTGCCTACAAGTGCCATAGGAGTTGGAGCAGGAACTGAATTAAGGCGGGCCGTGATGGCGCTTAAAAACCGCCAGTTTAGGGTCGCCAATGGACATCTGAACAATGTTTCCAAGATAACAAGCCATAACCTGCAGCAGAGGCGGTTAAATGCAGTTTCTGGAAAGGCTTTGCTCGAAAGGCAAAAACTCCTAAATGAAATGAAAGAAGCAAACGAAATAGGAAGGGGACGCACTGTGCCTCCTACAACAGTAAGAACCACTTACACTGGTGCAGACGTAGGGGCTACAAGGACCATCTGGGGCTCTCTGGCCATGGCAGGTCTTGCGAGACTCAGGGGAGACAGATATGCATCTAATTTGTATAAGAGGGATGCTATGGCGCAGCTTAAGGTTAGGAGCGCAGAGGGCAGCCTTGCGCTTTCAAAAAGGCTCAGATATGGAGTAACTGACAAAAAAGGCAATGTAACCATGGGTGCGCTTCATCAGCAAATAGGAAGGGCGGCGCGGCAAGAAAAAGCAGGTGAGGAAGCCAGAGCAAGGGAAAAACGTTTGCGTGATCTTGAATTATTTCTATATGGCTCAAAGGACGTATATGGACTGGGAGGACAGATAGGTGCTTTCGAGAAGATATACGGAGTCAATGATCCAAGCAAAGTAGATAAGTTGAGAGAGAGGGTAAAAGCAGAGCAGGCAATTGCAGATTACAGATATAGTGGAGATCCGGCTGCACTGACTACTATAGAGCGCGCTAAAACGTTAAAAATTATCAGTAATCAGAAGTACAATGAAGCTCTCAGAGCGGGCCCGCATTCATTTACGAAAAAAGAGTATGAATCTCAGACAGAGAAAAACAAAAATGCCATGGAAAATGTTTCGCAGCTTGAGGTCGGAAGGATAGCATTTGCACAGGATAAACTTGCGCGCGGTGAAATAACGCAGGATGTTTATGAAAATGAGATGGGCAGGATACAGAAAGAGCAGAGACTACTCAGCAAGCTTTCATACGAGCATGCCCGGCTGACATCAGGAAACCCTCCTGGAAGAATAGAGGTAAGCTTTAATCGCAAAATTGTACCAGGTGGAGGGGTAGAAGCAGGCGGACTTCTGCCTACTATAAAAATAAATGGCAGGCAAACAGGTACAAGTGGAGTGGCGCAGCGATTGTTTGAGTTTCATAGGAACGTCAATACTATTAACAAGCTAAAAGAAAGAGGCGACAGGGAATTTCAGCCTCCTACCGATGGCATATTTTCTGTTTCTGGAAGATGGCGCAATGAAAACGTTACCACGTACCCCTCTTTCGAGGTTGGCAGTGCTCCTGCAATTAACAGGAGGGTCTATAGAGTAGGAGAGGGGCCTGTTGAATACCAATTGAGGCGCAGGAGGGTGGTGCCTGTGCCTCGCTGGGAGAAGGTAAAGAAAAATGAGGAGTAGCTTTTATAGATCATTTAAGTGCCTCTCTCGTCCTTAGCACAAAAGCTCTTCCTGAAGCAGCTCCGCTCTCTTCATAGATATCTAATTATATAATTTGCCATAGATATAGCACTATGCGCCTAGCCAGTGGCATCCCCAAAGTCCTGCTTTTCATGCTTTTCTTTCTTGGCATAGCTAATGCGTGCAGCGCTGCAGCGAACACTGCGGGATTTAATTTATCCATTATTAACAAGACAGGTGGGCTGGAGCTCTCTTTCCTCGCGTTGCTTATCTCGTTAGACGTGATAGCGATTGGATGGATCGCAAACAAGATTCTCCCTTCCATAGGCATAGCAGGCTGGCTGCCAAGGGAGTACTGGGAATTTACTAAATCTGCAATTCTTGTAGCTACCATCTTCTCGGTAATAGCGTTCGTAAGCGGGCTCTCCTTGCTGCTCGGAGGAATCACGCCGCCAGCTGCAGGAGCATCGCCGGCATACGCCGCGAATGCAAATGCCCTGGTCTACCAGTCTGAAACTTATCTTTGCACAGTGGATAATTCCCTACAGGCTTCAATGGCAAACGTAGTCACGCTCTCTTTCGGATTGGGCGAAGTGAACGGAGCATATGGCGGCATAGGTGTCTTTGCTGATGGGCAGGGAGGAAATCCCGGTTCTTATGCGGGCCTTGCGCTCTTCTATCAGGGCATACCGATACCGCCTACTGAACTGCCAGGAATTTTAGGACTGCTCCCGGAGTTCAGGTCAGGCATAAACTTTGTCATACTCAGCAACTTCATGCTCGGCTCGAACTTCGTCTTCCACAGCCAGTTTGTCTCATTCATAAACGATGCGCTTGTCTTCCTGGCTTTTCCGATGGCCATCTTCTTTATTTCTGAAGAGAAGCTGCTTCCCCTGCTTGTGCTCATAGGGCTCAATGTGCTAATACCTATCGGCCTTGTCTTCCGCTCTTTCCCGTTCCTGCGGAACATAGGGGGAACGCTGGTGGCTCTCGGCATAGGTGTTTCGCTCATCTGGCCTTCGCTGCTGCTGCTGATCAATGCGCCCCTTAGCAGTTACTTCGAGCCACTGCTCTACGACACCACCTCATCAAGCACAGCGTTCTCCAACAGCTGCCCGGGCTTCTTCGCAATCATATGCAACGGCGTAAACACGCTCTTTACTGGAACATTCTACGGTTTTGACAGCATAGACAACATTTATCCTGATATTAACTTCCTTATGAAAAATGAGCTCTTTATAATATTCCAGCAGTATGTGCTCTTTATGATAGACTTGGTGATCTTCTTCCCGCTTACCGATGCCATAGCAAGAACACTCGGTGGCACAATCAGACTTCAGCTCGGAAAGAGGTTTAAGCTGGTGTAGATATGATAGGCTTCTTCTCGTTTGCAAACTTCATGCTCGCAGCCACAACGACTTACCAGGCTACCTGCTCCTATGCATACCTGAACCAGGCCGGCTGGATAAACATAAACATGCTTGTTGTACTGGCATTCATGCTTATTGCGTCATTGATATATGCGATAAGCTCGCTGCTGCCTGCTTCAAAGAGCGAGAGGGTCAAAGGCCTCGTAAAATTTGAATTGGTTCAGGGCGTAATAAGCGTTCTGCTTATAGTGGCCATACTTTCCTTTGCAGATGTTACGTGCAATGCAGGCGCAGCGCTTATGGGCCCATACAGCGGCTATCAGGATCCATTCCAGTACTCGCATTTCTATCTCGGAACCCTTGTCTTTACCACTGGCGTCTCGCTTATTTCGAACCTGTGGTCGCAGGGGATAATACTGCTGGTGGATGGAAACCTGGTAGGCGACTTCCTAAGCAGCATCCCGCTGGGCCATTTTAGCGGAGGCCCATTCAGCGTTGAATTCGGCATAGGGGATGAAGCAACATATGTCTTTTTCGAGTACAACGGAATACTCGCGCAGGTCTTCTCTGTGATTGTAGTGCTTACTTCCGGGATACTTGTAATAGTATTCCTTATTTTGCCTGCGGTGGAGCAGCTCGCTCTTGGTGTTGTGCTGCCGGTAGCCATCATAATGAGATCGCTTTCATTTACAGGGCCCAGGCTGCGTGAGGCTGCTAATTCATTCATTGCTCTTGCCCTTGCCTTCTACTTCGTTTTCCCCATGACAATAGTTATGGACAGCTACATTACAGGATGGCTCTACTGCACAAACGGAACAGTATGCAATCCTTACTCCGGCTATCTTGGCTCATATCCGCTGAGCAATCTGCCGGTAAGCCCGCTCTTCGAGCAGAAAAGCTCAGTGAAATTAGGCATCGGTGCGCCGCTGAGTGTTTACAGCGCAGAAGTAAGCGGCAATGGAGGAATAGGAAGCATGCTGACGCAAATGCTTGAAAGCCTGGTAAGGCTGCCTGCGGTTGTGCAGAACTTTATACCTTCTGTGGCAGAGTACGTCTTCCAGGGCATTATACTTTTAGGGCTTGACCTTGCAATAACAGTTGGATTTGCAATAGGGCTTACAAAGAGCTTTGCTGCTGCTTCCAGTTTTATGCATGTTGGCCCGGTGCTTTGAAATGGATTACACTGTACGATTTGACAGGGTATGCAAATTGGTGAAGCTACGATGAGGCCGTCCATACTGCTTATGCTGTCATGCGCGCTGCTCATGCCTTTACTTATTACATCCGCAGCAGCTGCCGCGCCCAAGACTCCCACCACCATAACAAATGCAAATGTGCTGAACCAGTGGCTGAGCGTTATCATGATAGCTGTGCTGGCCAGCGTGCTGCTGCTTATCTTTTACTATGTTGCAGGATACCTTCTCAATAATGCGCAGATAAAGGCAACTGCAATCAACGAGATCCAGCAGGCTTTTGGCACAGCAGTGGCAGTCTTTATCATAATAGCGGCACTTGATTTTGTAGGGAATGCTGTTTTCTCTAGCACAAATCTCGTGCCTCCGTCTACCATAAGCAGCATCTGCAACACCTTAACTGGCGCCAATCTGGATTTTGTGAAAAATGCCGCACCTAACGGCTATTACACCCCTACAAACACCCTCTGCAACGGCATTATAAGCAAGGCCAAAGGCGGCACCCTCAGCGTCTCCAACTCCATCGACTACGGCCTCGGAGCTTCTTACATAATAATAGCCAACATAACCAACCAGAGCCTCACTAATCTAAATGCAGTCTACATTTTCGAGAGCTATACTGGATTCTTGACTGCACTGAACCCTACAGCAAGCATTTGCATACCTAATGATACCTGCTTACCTGACGACATCGGGGCCTTCTACGCTTCTATCAGCTATGCGCCTTTTGCTGCGTACGGAACTCTCAGGGGAGTTGTCTTCCCTGTAGCTACGCAATCAGAGATGATCTTTTACATGAGCCTGCTTGAGGAAATGGCGATACTGCTTATGCTTTACGCATGGCCGTATATACTCGCTGCAGGCATACTACTGCGTGCCTTTACCTTTACCCGTAGGGCAGGCGGGCTTATCATCGCCTTGGTGCTCTCGGCTCTGGTTATCTTCCCGCTGATAATGCTTTTTGAATATTCCTCGCTTACTAACCCGCACATAGTGCCGATAGGCGCGAATGAGATAACCGTAAATGCGATAAGCAACAGCATTGCACTTAAAGGATTGCCAATAGGCAAAACTGACACCCCTGCAAACGTAATAGATTACAGCTCCGGCACCATAAACTTCTTCTCCTTCCCGCGCGCAGACTACGTGCTTAATTACGAAGGCTGCTGGCCTGGCACGTCACTGATTACCAGGGAAGCGGAGATAGTGGGAGGTTATGCCATACCTGGCTATGGAGAATTCCTTACACTCTCCACTGCGCTCGGATCATTCAGTGCATCGGTGCCTGCGGTGCCTTTCACAAATTGCAACTGGCCAAATGTAATACACTCGCTCTTTGCGCTTGAAAATCTCTATGGGATTATCTCAGTCATAGGAGTGATAGTGCCGGTACTCAATCTCCTGATTGTGCTAGGAAGCGCCAGAAGCTTATCATTCCTGCTTGGAGGGGACACGAATATCTTTGGGCTTGGACGCTTGTTGTAGGTTTGGCCATGAAAAAATACGCGCTCGCACTGCTCTTTGCCTTTTTTGTGTTAGCTTCGCCTTCGCTCGCCGTGGCGTCCTCTTCCACTACAATAGGCAGCACGTACTGCACGCCTATCTTTACGCCCAGCAAAGCAGTGGTCTCGACTTCATTCGTGCTAAGCCCTGGATCGGTGCCCATAAAGGGTACCTTCGGAGGTGTGATTAGCATAGCCCTCCTCATAGTGCTGATGGTGTTTACTGTAATCGCATTAGTATACGGAGTAGGAGTAGCTTTCAGAATAGACAAACTTATCAGATTCGGTCGCGCCGAGCTTCTTGAATCGTTTGCGAACGTAGTGATAATAGCAGTAATAGCGTTCGGAGTAGGGACCATATTCGGAGCAGCGTCTTTTCTTGCTAACCTGGGCTCGCTTAATGTAGTTGCTCCTTCGTCTGGCTTTTCCACTGGCGTGCAGGGCTTCTATACCAATACATGCATAAACATCTTCAACAACGTAATAATAACCAGCTTATTTGACATGGTCGGGGGCCTTGCGAATGCCGTAATTTACGAGATACTTGACGACTTCCAGCTCACTTTCGTACCTGGAGGCGTCATTTCTTATGTTGTGCCAGGTTTTCAGGCCCAGCCATTTCAGGGAATAGGTCCAATAGTCTCGCTTACTTTCGTTGAGACCTCCACATTTACGGCATTCATTATGACAGGATTAGGCATAATCTTCATGCTCTTCGTCATTTATTATCTTTTCCCTATCTTCCTTTATTTGGGGATAGTGCTCAGGGCCTTCCCCTGGACGAGACCGGCAGGAGGTGCGCTTATAGCAATATTCGTCTCGTTTTACATCTTCTTCCCTGCACTGCTTTATCCGTTCACTACCTTTGGCAGTAGCGTTGGTAACATATACTGCAATGGATCTACTTCGCACGGAGGAACTACTTCGCCCAGCGGAAAGCCAGTCCCGGATATCTGCAGTTCGAATGACATTACGCATTACATCGCTACCGGAGGTATAGATGCCTTGCTGGCCCTTTTAGGCAACATTAACACCGCATTCAACAGCAATGTAGAGGTATATGCGAGCATGGTAGCTGCATTCGCACTTGAGTTTATAGGATTTGCCATAGCATTTCTTATATCCTACGACCTGCTGGAGGTGTTCGGAGACCTCTTCGGCTCGCCTTCACTGCAGGCGAATAGGATACTGAGTAGATTGATATGATGCCTTTGCCTTTTCTCTTGCCTGGGGGATATGCACTTGCGATCAGCGGGTGCTCTGCCACAGGAGGCGCGGCAAGCTTGGTCAACTATATTACGGCACCATGCGGAGCATGGTTCCCCATTGCATTGATAGCAGTACTTATAGTAATAGGCATTATGGCCATAATATACGGCCTGAGCGAATTCATAGGGAGGAATGATATAAAGACATGGGTTAGGGTAAAGATCTATGACGCGCTGCTCTCGGTAGTCTTTATACTCATCTTTGCTGCATTCGGCACGCTCTTGTTTACTATACCCGTAGCATCAACCCTGCAGAGCGTGAAGCTCTTCCCTGGAAGCGGGGGAAGCACGCCTTCTGAATGCGCATCCCAATCGCCTACTAAAGTAAACAACCTTTATTCGGTAGCATCGTGCGACATGTTCCTGTTCAACTTTTACGAAGCTAACGTAAACTTATACATATTTTATACTTTCCTTCTTACCTCTGCTGTAGCACCTGAAATAGGATTCTCGCTCAACTTTGGAAGCGGATCGCTAGGCAGTGGAAGCGGCACTGGTGGCTCGCCAAGCAGCGGAAGCAGCACCGGCAACCTTGGAGGTAACATAGGAATAGGCGCTTCCGGCATTGAGATCTTCCCGCAATATGCATCTTATAAGTTCCTTGGGCCAGTACTCGACCTTTTCTATGGCCTGATACTGCTGAACCAGGTCCAGCTTATACTTATCGCAGCTTCAGCATTAATCTTCTCTATCTTTATGGCCCTCGGGCTGATCGCAAGGGCTTTTGTGGTAACGCGCACATTCGGTGGCGCAATGATAGCGTTTGCAATAGGGATAGGATTTATCTATCCGCTTCTTGTTTCGATAAACTACGGCTTTTTAGTATATGCGCTCTCTACCAATACACTGAGCTCTCTTGTAAATCTCTCAAGCGGAACCATCGCATTTTTTGGCGTGCCCCTTATGTTTATCAATCTGATGGCAAGCCTGACAACAGGGCTCACCGGTTCTGCCCTCTCGTTCTTTTCTTTGGGCAGTTATCCGTATACACAACTGGTAGGCGCATTCCCTTCTTACCTCTTTGAGTACTTCGGCCTTGTGATTTCAGGGCTTATGTTCATACCTGTGCTTGAGCTTGTGCTTGTCGACGTTTTCATCATAGACTTCTCGCAGGCGATAGGAGAACGCATGGACCTCCTCTCTCTATTTACGAGGTTGCTGTGAGCTGATTTGCATGAGGAGAATGCTTTTTTATCTCATCCCGCTTTCACTGCTTCTAATCAGCATAGCCCACTCCTCTTACTTCTCCACCTACTGCGCTCCGGTAAGCGGAGCAGCGACAGGCTTTAATGTCAATGCTCTCGCACCGTGGTACTGCAGCCAGATAAACCAGACGCTCTCTAGCGACTGGAGCTACTGGGAACCCATTGCATTTGCCGCAATCATGTTCTCGCTGGCAGTGGGAATAATAATATGGACCTTCGGAGGGCTCCTGCGAAACGAGCGGCTGAGGACGTTTGGCCTTGGGGAGCTTTATGAGGCGTTCGCAACCGCGATAATAGTAGTGCTGTTTCTCTTCATCTCTGCAGTTATGCTTGGCCTGCTGCCAAGCGTCGTGGTAGGCAACATTAATCCGTACACTACATCGCTTACGTACATAGCAAGCACCATAAATTCTGTGCAGCAGGAGGTTTACAGTGCCTTCTATATAGAGATTCTTGACAGATATTATTCCAGCATAAGACTCCAGGTATGCATACTTGAAGTTTGCCAGGGCATACCGGAAACTTTCGCATACATAATAAATTATCTCTATTATATCCCGGCTTTTACCATAATAGATCTGCTGCTTGACGGGATTATGCTGCTATACGGCGAATTCTACCTGATCCAGATCTTCCTTTACATGGCCATCCCCGTCTTTCTCATTCCAGGCATAATACTTCGCGCAATTATGCCTACTAGAGGCATAGGCGGCATGATGATAGCTATTGCAATAGGCTTTTATGTTGTAATGCCCATCCTCTTTGCCACCGCATACGCCTTCAGCGCAAAGCAGCTGATAAACCAGTTTGATGCGAATACGGCACAGTTCCAGCAATATGGGCAGGGGACAGATGCACAGATAAACGCCTTGACTCCCTCTTCTCCGCTGATAGAGACGCTGACAAACATACAGAGCCAGATGGGAAGCTTCTGGCTTGCAATTGTCTTCTGGCCTTCGCTCATAATAGGCATAAGCTATGAGATTATAGTCCAGATAGCAGAATTCATAGGGGGCATGGCACAGGGCTCAGGGAGGATGAGGATATAGCGCCGTAATTAGCACTGCCCTGCGTTAATTTAATAAGCTTTCCAGTTTATTCTTAATTGATCGGTGTTTGTGTTGGCACTTAACCTGCAGCTCCTGCTCTTTGTGGTACTTGTAGGTGCAGGAATAGTTGTCGCTGTCTTCATCTACGTGATTCCGTCCCCTGTGATCTCGCCAATTCTGGCCATAATAACACTTATAATTGCTGTCTTCGCTTTTGCCACAAAATACTATACGTACCTGATGGTGCCTGCATTGAAGATGAAAGGCAGAACCATAGTTCTCAGCGCAGATGAACCGTTTATCATAGCGCCTAATAACACCGCAATATTGATGCATGAGGGGCAGGAGGTTTACGCAAGCGCGTTCGTAAAAATTCCGCTTTACAGATCTGCCACTGAGATGAGCAATGATGAGAAGCTCGATTTTGCACGCCTCTTCTCAAGGATGACAACACTTAGCAAGATACCTGTCAAGATCTCTTCGCAGATGCACGTGATAAACAAGGATGAATATATTACAAGCATAAGGAACAAGCTTAACGAGGCTCAGGAGCGGTACGCCACGCTTGGGGCGAAGCCCGGAGGGAGCAAGGCAAGTAATGACAGAATAAAAGGCGAAGTCACAATGTGGAAGAATCTCATGGACAATGTCAGCGCCTCGCAGGCCCATGCGCTCACTATATATGCAATGGTCAGCGCAATGGGCGGCAATGAAGAAGAGGCATTGACCATTGTAAATCAGCAGGCCGAGGATTTTGCTGCTGGGGTTAGTGCCATATTCGGAGTGAGTGCATATGTAGTGAAAGGTATTGAACTTCTTACATTCATAGAGCCAGACCATATGATACCTGTAGAGACGGTAACTGAGAGGCTCAAGGAAAAGGCTACAGAAGAGGCGCTATAGATGGATGAATATACTATAATGTACTTATCGATTTCCGGCATACTTATATTCATCGTGATTGCAGGCTATGGTGCATACGGCGCATTTGCCCCGCTCATAATCGTCTTGGCCATATTGGCTATGCTTGTTATACTCTTACTTAATTATGCAGACTTCGTGATCTTCCCAGTTATAACGCAGGTGCTTGGGATAAAGGTGCTCCTCTGGAAGGATTACATGGTACCCAAGACCGAGAACTGCGTGATAAAATACACAAAAGGACTGTACTACGCGCAGGGCTATCTCTCGGCAAACATCTATAACTACATCTTCGCTGCGGAGAACATAAACCAGGAAGAGGATGCAGGCATAATCAGCGGCGCAGACAAATGGGAGAGGATAGTGATGAGCATAGACTTTCCGTTCAAGTTCAATGTAGTTTCACTCGCAGAAGAATTGCAGAAGCACAGGGAAGAGCTTGAAGGTAGGCGGGGTTTCCTGCAGTTTCAGATGTCGCGGGAAATGAGCAGCGGCAATCCAAACACCCTTACAATACAGGATATGCAGAAGAAGATAAATATAATACAGGCAAGGATAGACAGGATCTCTGCAGGAGAAAGGCCTGTAAAGACAATAATGTACATAGAGACAGTTGCAGTCGGAGTCAGCGAGAAAGAGGCTACGGACAACCTTACCAATCAGCTAAACAAGCTGATTACAGTGTTCAATTCATTCGACCTGAGTATAATGCGCGTGACTGGAAGGGAGATGCATATACTCAACAAACTTAACTATAGGATCATGGACTTTGACCTGCTTAACAGGCAGTTCCAGCTGCAAAAATGAATGGAATATATTTAAGCTTTGAAAGCCAAGTGCATTTGTATGTCGATCGTGCGTATCCAGAACGTAATGAGCAATGAGCTCTCAAAGAGAATCTTCGTAACCAGGCCTCCGGAGCCGCCTTACGAGTTTCTGCTCAATGATCCTACGGATTCGATCTTTATAGGCATAACCAAGCTCTTTGGAGTGCCATTTACCTGGAATTTTGCGAATCTTGCGAATCCGCACATATCCGTAGTGGGAATTACCGGATCTGGAAAGAGCTTTTTTGTGAAGACTTTCCTTACCCGGGCCAGCTTCGTCTGGAATACAAATGCAATAATAGTCGACTGGGCAGGAGAATACATAGCTTGGGTAAAGAATAGCGGCGGCGTGGTAGTCTCGCTTGCAAAAGGGGACTACATGAATCTGATGGACCTCTCAGGCACAAAACCTCTCGACCGCGTAAAGCAGATTATGAATGCCTTTGACATACTTACAGACATCTCTGATTTCCCTGAGCAGCGGAGGCTTACCGCAGAAGCTATTGAGCAGGCTTATCTGAATGCAGGGTTCGGGCTCGCAACGCTTCCAGATCCGAGGAGGGAGGTGCCAACGCTCAAGGATGTTACTAAGCTGCTTGAGGAGAAGCTGCAGGAAGGCACATACCAGTATCCTGCAGAACTGGAAAATACGATTTATAGGTTAAGGCAGTTCTCCAGGGATGGAGAAGACTATTTCGCCAAGAAGAGTACAATAGACCTTGGCAAACTTGCCACTTCCGGGCTGGTGGACATAGATCTTTCCGGGCTCCCTGATGAGAAGTTCAGGGCCATGGCAGCTCTCTTCATTCTCCAGACGCTCGAAGTGATAATGCGCGCTGAGGGGTGGAGCTCGACCAAGGGATTGAAGGCGCTAGTGGTCCTTGATGAGGCCTGGAAGATAGCCAACGACGAGAGAAGCGACGCTATAACAATAATAAGGGAGGGCAGAAAGTATCAGTTTGGACTCATAGTCGCATCTCAGAATCCCACAGATATAAACGAAGCCATCTTCTCTAACGTAGGCACTACAATAATGCTCAAGATAAAGTTTGAGAAATTCTTGGACTACCTGCAGGGCTCACTCAACTTCTCGGCTTACATAAGGAAAGAGATAGGCAATTTCGGGGTGGGACAGGCTGCCGTTGACATGTCCTTTAACACGTCTGTCCAATTCCCAAATGTCTTTGTAATAGAGAGGATAGTAGGAGAAGTGCCACTCGATACATACACCATAACCATAGGAGACATACTCACGCCATCCGAGCAGGAACAGAAAACTATACCTAAGGATTATTCCTTTGAGAGGATAGATATGAGCTCAAAATTCGTAGATGCAGGCTTCAGTGCAGAAGCCATACAGAAGATATTCAAAGGAATGGACAGCAAGGGAAGGGTGATTGACATAAGGGCTATGATGCAGATACTCTCTGCAGAGAATATTGACAAGAACGTCATGGTTTCATTCCTGAGAAGCATAGGCCTCTCTGACACGCTGATAACCCGCGTCTTCGGATACCTAGCAGCGCAGATGTGATTTGATGACTGGAACATTTATAATAAGCAGGATAGAGCTTGAAAGGGTGCTTACTGGGTTAGGGGTCAGTACGCAAAAGATAGAGGGCCTTGTCACTGCACTCAATAAGATGCACAGGCATTCGAATGCAGTAGCATTCGTAGGCATGCTTCAGAAGACCGGGCTAAGGCAGCCTGAGATAGCGAATATATTGAGGAGGATAGGGGTAGACGATGTGACTGTTACAAATATCTTTAACTCTCTTGACGAGGAGAGGATAAAGAGTGCGTTTGGCAGGATTGTGGAGCTGAAGGTGGAATGATGCAGGCTAAGAAGCAGCACACATACTGCATGGTCTGCGGAAAGGAAAAAACCGGCATCTCTGTCAAGGAGGATTATGTAATAGACTTTATAAGATGGTTCAAAAAGACAGTGCTCAGGTCCGAAAGCCACAATCTGCTCGTAGTATGCGAAGAGGATTATCCAGTATACAAGAAATACAGGAAGAGGTTTGTATCAAGGCAGCGGATCTATATCGTGCTTGGCGCGCTTTTCGTAATCTTTGGCATGATTATCGCGCCGTTTATAACCACACTGCTTTGGATGCTTGCGCTTCTTCTTTTCCTGTACCTCCTATCCCTGATAAATTATGTGCCAGCGCTGGATTTGATGAAATATAAAGAAGGCAAGAAAACTGTGGGAAAGAAGAAGGATGCACTGTGAGTGCAAAGACGCCGGCTCTCTTTTTGGCATGGAAAGCCTTTATAGCTTGACTTCCAAATAGTACCGTTTTTTCTCCTATTCGAGAAATAACACAGTATATAAACTTTAGTATATACCAATTATCATTGATAAGATTGTGGTCTTGTGGCTGAAGATGTAAACATTACCCCGCGTGTTGAGAAAGCAGAATTCCCGGCGCGTATTACTGGAAGTATGCAGGATTTGGCGGTAGAGATTAAGAAGGTGCCTTTTTATTCTGTAAGCGTTTCTGGGGATGCGCTTTTTGCCGTGATGGTAGAGAGCAGAAATATAAAGAAGAGGCCATACCTATTTCATATCCTGAACTTTTCTGAGAACAAGCTTACGCTGATATATTCGATAGTGCAGGATAGCAGCGAAGACATGAGGAGGGCTACAGTGCTGAGGTATGCCTCCTCTCTGCTCTCTATGGTCTCAGACCGTTGCCAGGTTGACCAGGGCTCTTTCTACCAGTACATTGACTCTGTGCTTGGAAACATACTGACAGGCATTTCACAGCCGTTCAGCGCGCTCTTCAATAAGTACGGTTCGCTTGTCTCAGAGTACAGGGAAGTGAAGAGGATAAATTTAGAACTTTCAGCCTCAAACAGGAATCTCACGCTGCAAAGCTCGAAGCTGGACGAAGAGAACAAGAAACTCAAGGCACAGTTGGAGAAACTTGAGACATATTCTGACGAATCGCTCATGGCCATGGTGCAGGATTGGCTGGAGGTGCACAACAGCACCATAGAGGTTAATGATTTCGCGAAGAACCATGGAATCTCTGCGCCAAGGGTGGAGCAGATACTTGATAAGATGGTCTCAAAGGGTTATCTGGAACTGAAGAGCTGAGCTTATGGAATATAAATTTGCAGTAAACAAGCAGTACAAATACATGCGCATATACAATATAGTAAAGAGAGTCAGCGGGAATCCAAATATAGTCTCAAAGACAATACAGTCGCTTGTTGACAAATACATAGTAAAGAAGAAACAGCTTTGACATTCACACTGGTCTTTATGCCGTCTAAAAAGGTAATAGCTGCGATAATGATTATCGTGGTTGTGCTTGCAGCAATAACATATTTGTACTTAAGGAACGCTTTATCCATAGCTTCGATAATAGGCCAGTATGGCATAAAGCCTACTGGCCGCATAAGCGAGCTTATAGGCGTAGCGCAGACAGGCATCGCCAGCTACAATAACGCTCAGTCGTTTGTCTCATTCGGAATAGTGCACTACAATCTGACCAATGCAAGCTACATGAATCTTTCACTGATTACGTACAAGGATAATCCGGTGCAGCAGATATACCTGCTCGACACAGGAAGCTCGTGCATTAACTGCATAAACGACCAGGCGCTTTATGTTGCACTTCTTGCTGATCTGAAGAAATATGATGCTGTGCAGAACAGCAGCTACGTACATTACATAACATTCAGCGAACTGGGCGAGATAGTAAACAACTCCATAATAATAATACCTTCTGGACTAATGCCTGCAAGCCTGCTGCCCGGGACAGGCTTCAACTCAAGCGGCAGCAACATTACAATAATTAACATGCTTAACAGAGGAGATACAATAATATACATAGGCAGGAATTTCTCGCAGATGGATGATAATGGGGAGGTTTATATCACCCCTTCGGCAACAAGCGGGTATCTGAATGCGACAGGATTGGAGAGTGTGGCTTTCCCGCCGGGGATAAATACATCGATAAATGGCTCACGCCTCTATTTCAATTCCTCCCAGTTTCAGTTCCTGAAAGGGAAACTGTACGGACCGCTGAGCTACGTTGCTGCTGAAAACGGAAGCATTGTGTCATTTGGCAACTATCCGAGCTATGCCTGGCAGAACATAAGCGCAGCCGCAAGTGACCTTTCTCAGGTGCTCATGCGGCGCTTTTGGATGACTACCTTCCTTATAGGAAATGACAGCCTTAACTTCAGCGCAGAAGTTTACGGAAACCATAGGAGCGTAGGAGGCTTCACAGATATAATATCTCTGCAGAAAACTCTTGACCTGGCGAATTCCTCTCTTGTAAAATCGCTTGTGAGCGGCTCATATTCCATGCTATATATAAAGACCGGAAACTACAATGGATCCCGGATAACATATACGGAAATCCCTGTAACAATAACCCTTTCCAACAGCGCTCTCTTCAGCCTTCCCTCGGTAATTGGCGCAACTTCTACTGTACCTATATACGTAAACCTGCTGAACAAGTCATTGAATTCGGTCGCCTTCCACATCGACGTGTATACCTCTACGCTAGGCTACGTCTACAGCATACCCATAGGCTTCTTCAACACTTCGCTTGAGATAGTGAAATATTACAATTTCAACCTTCCTACAGGCTACTATATTGGCTTCCTCAGGAGCATTTATGGGCAGAGCTACGGCAGCGTACTGTTCCAGGTGCTGGGCCTGAACGTCACCCCGATAAACCTGAACTTCCAGAAAGGGATGTTCGCTTTTGAAATTTACAGCGACGGGCAGCCTGTAAGCGGAGTGCCTTACCAGGTCAGCATCAACAACGCATATACTGAGAACGGAACTGTGACGGATGGCATTATAAACTACACACTGCCTAAAGGCGTGCAGATAGCTCACGGAAATCAGACATTCACTTTTTACACTCTTAACAGTACTTATACGTACTCGGTGCTCTATGCCTCGCCTACGCAAATCTCGCCGTTCTACATTGAAGTTGCGATTGCCCTTGTTGCAATAATACTGCTCAACCTCGTGGCTAAGGCCCCTACACGGGATGAGTATTATATCGATGTACCCACATTTCCGCCTAATACTAAGACAGAAGTCAAAGTGGACTCCAGTTCTATTATCAACCTTTTTGACACGGTAAATTATTACTATCACTGGAAATACATGCCTCTCACAGCCGAAGAGATAAAGAGCGGCATAGGGAGCAACCTGAGATACAATAGCATGCCTATCTCAATAACCCTGCAGAATACAATGGAAGTGCTTGACAGGCTGTCCGTAAGCGGGAGCCTGGATTCAAAATATGGATACTATATGCCTAAGAGGTGGAGGGACTCGTCCAGACATGACATAGAATACCTTGTGGTCTTCAGGAAGCTCAGGGATTATTGCGTTTCGCATGCAATGCTCTTCACAGAGATAGATGCAATTGAAAATGCTGACATGCTCGTGACCAAGGGCGGCATGCAGACGTATGTGTTCATATATTCGGCGCTTTCCAGTGCAAAGAAGATACATATCTATTCCGGCAACAAGGCCGTACTTGTCTTTATAGACCAGGAAAGGAAAGCAGAGTTCTTAGACAGGCTTTATGCTGCTGAAGGCAACGATGCTGAGCTTATGAAGATGAGCATAGCATGCTTATACATAAGGCTGATAAGCACAGAAAACCTGGACCAGTTGATGTAGAGTAGCGTGTAGCATTATATTGATAGCTGAGGATTTGCCTGCCTGGAGCATTTGAGGCATTATGCTTCTGATTTTCACCTGCAGGTATGAATTGCGTCAATCTTCTTCTCTTTCTGCTTCGTCCTTTTTCTCATTCTTCTCTTTGCCGTTATCGTTCTCTTCACTGTCAGATGCAGTATCATGCGAGGCAGGAGGTGCCTCGAAAAGCGATTTGTACTTTCTCTCTATAAGAGATTTTAGCTGTTCTTCTATCTTTTCCTGCTTTATCGCAGTGATATCGCTCAGGTCTTTTGAGAGCTGGCTGACATAGCGCATTATTGTCTTGTATCTTGATTCCTGAGCTTTCATGTTCCTTACGCCGCTTATGTACCGCTGCACCGTCCTGCCGCAGTCCATTACCGCGAGCTTTATTTCTTCTATTATCTCCTCTTCCTGGGCTATGGCCTGCTTTCCTACTCCCGAGTACGGGACATAGACGCTCGAAACGTTCACCATAACGCTTATCGGCTCTTCATCGAAATTCGCTATTCCGTATCTCTTCCACTGTATTGTCTTTACAGCATCAGTTATGGCGCAGTTTGAAGCATCAAAGAGAAGCGGAACCTTGTTTGCAAACCTTAGCACATTGCCTTCCGCAAGCGGCGATTCCTCTCCCAATGGCCTTGTCTCATCGTTTTTCTTCTCCTTGACCTCCTTGCCTGCGCCGCCGCCGTAGGCTATGCCCGCTTCTACCACAAAGGGTACACCGCCCTTGAAGACCTTCGGCTTCCTCTCTATGACGCTCTGGAAGGTAGGATTAAGTATATTCTTTATCGCAACACCCATCTGTTTCTCGCCTATGGTGGAGAGCGAATCAAGTTCCGGGGCGATCCACTTTATCTGCTTGAACGCCCTTACAAGCTTTTCTGCATCATCCCATTTCATCTGGTGCGGATCCATCTCGAAATTTATTCCCTGCTCCAATGCCTTTAACTCTGCAATCTTTCCTTGGCTGATCCTTGAGAATGTTTCCATGAGGAAAGCAGATACTTTCCTGCTCTCGCTCCTATGCGCAAACTCTATCAGGTCATTTGTGCCTATGCCCAATGGATGCGGTTTTATCTGCTTGGGCTTGCTCGGCATCTCCTCGGTGCTGCGCATGAAGATGGTTTCCTTCCCTTCAGGGTCGAGCAGCTTTATGCTTGCATGCGGATTGGAGAGCGCCGTCCTTTTAAGATATTCATATACGCCGTGATCGCTGTTCTCATATTTCACATCGCCGAATTCCCCGTAGATGGAAGTTCCATGCGCCCCCTCCTTTGTCCCGGAGTTTGCCATGCCGTTTATGATGGGCTTATTGCCTTTTATGTCGATGGTTATATCGCATTCATACCCTTCCTTCGATGTAAATGCGCTGACGTGTATGGGCTTGCCGGTGGTGATTTGCGAATATAAGGTACATCCGGATGCACCGATTCCCTGCTGCCCGCGTTGCTGCACGTACCTGTTGAATTTTGTGCCAGCTAGGACAGTGGCGAGGGCCTTGCCCACATGCTTTGAAGGTATCCCGGGTCCGTTATCGCTGACCTTTACGGAATACTTATCCTCGTCCAGCTGTTTTACCTCTACAGAGATCTCGGGAAGTATGCCTGCCTCTTCGCACGCATCCAGGCTGTTGCTTACGTACTCATGCACTATTGTTGTGAGTGAACGCACCTTGCCCGAATAGCCCAGCATCTGACTGTTTCTCCGGAAAAATTCAGAGATGGAGTGTTCCTTGAACTGTTTGAAAATTTCATCTGCAGATACCTGCTTGTCCTCAGCCAATAAATCAACCTTTTAGCGCGACATCCTCCCACCAGCAAACGGTGTAGGCTTCCTCTGCATCATGGATTCCGCTCTTTTGATGCAGAGTATGTTTTCATATCGTCATTCATGTTTATATGCCTTTTTTGTTGTTTTGCGGTTTGCTCTCTCCATCCCTGAAGGGCGCAGGGTTTCTCGCCCCCCCCCTTGCTAATGCATCTGCTTTAGTAAGACTTAGCGAAGTAAGCTACCGCTTCTGTGTCTTTTCCGCAGACTATGCATTTGCCATGCCGCTTTTCGCCGAAAGGTATGACCCTGCTTGTCGCATTTGTATCTTCCTTTATTTTTAACTCGCAGTCAGCGCCAAGGCACCAGTTTATCTTTACGAATCCTCCCTTTGATTTTATCACTTCCTGTAGCTCCTTATAAGTCTTGGCTTCTGTGATAAAGCTTTTGAGGTTCTCCTTTGCTTTTAGAAAGAGAGCTGATTGTATTGCTTCTAGAAGCTTAGATGCCTCTTCTTCTAAAGCTGCATGCTTAACCTCCTTTTTCTCTTTTGTATCCCTTCTTACAAGAACAACCGTCCCGTTTTTAATATCCTTTGGACCTACTTCTATCCTCAATGGCACTCCTTTCATTTCCCAATCATTGAACTTGTATCCGGGAGTGACATCGTCCCTCAAATCAAGCTCTAGCCTGAATTTTTGTGACAGCTTGCCCTTCAGTTCTTTTGCAAATTGGGTTACTTCATTTAAACTTTCCTTCTTCATTATTGGTATTATGACGATTTGAGTGCTCGCAACCTTCGGCGGCATTATGAGGCCTGAATCATCGCCATGCGTCATTACCAGGGCGCCCAGTAATCTTGTTGAGATTCCCCACGAAGTAGTCCATGCAAAATGCTCAAGATTGTCCCTGCCCAGATACTTTACTCCGAATGGCTTTGAGAAATTCTGCCCCAGATTATGCGATGTGCCCATCTGGATCGCCTTACCGTCCGGCATGATTGATTCTATTGTTGTGGTGTAGTATGCTCCTCCAAATTTTTCAAGCTCGCTTTTTTTACCCGCTATTACCGGTATCGCAAGATACTCCTCTGCTATCTTCCGGTAGAAATCAAGTATTAGCATTACTTCCTTGTCTGCTTCCGCTTCGCTTTCATGAGCCGTGTGGCCCTCCTGCCATAAGAACTCGCTGTTCCTTATAAAGGGCTTGGTGTCTTTGATCTCTGCTCTGAGAACGCTGCACCATTGATTTACAAGTATCGGCAGATCCCTCCAGCTCCTGAGCCACTTTGAGAAGAAATAGTATATTATTGTCTCGGATGTAGGCCTGATGGCATATTTGTCTGTAAGCTCCTTTTCGCCTTCATGGGTTACCCAGAATACTTCCGGCACGAAGCTTTTGAAATGCTCCGCTTCTTTGTTAAGCAGGCTTTCTGGAATCAGTAATGGAAAGTAGGCATTTTTATGGCCTGTCTCCTTTATCATCTTGTCAAATGCTTTCTGCACCTCTTCCCACATGGCATATGAATTTGGGGAGAATACTATGGTTCCATGGACTGGCCCGTACTCAGCAAGGCCTGACTTGATTACCACCTCAGAATACCAATCTACGAAGTTGCCCGATTTTTTTGCGGTTATCCCTACTTCATTCTTCTCATTCACTGATTCACCTAGCTCATATTCTATTGCCTTCTCTGGATTTATATATTTAGCTTATTACTCCAAGATGCGCAAGCTTAACCCTGAGGCCTTTTATCCCCTTGAACCTTATGCTATGGATTCCAATCTTTCTTGCGCTTCTGACATTTTCGATCTTATCATCTATGAAAACTGCTTCTCCAGGCTTTATTTTCATCTTTTTTAGCGCATAGTTGTAGATTGCAGGGCTAGGCTTTCTTGACTTTATATTACAAGAAGCAAATTTGTAATCAAAATACCATGTCTTCAATAATTTTTTAGTATAAACATACCGGGGTTTATCTATGTTGGAAAGATATGCTGTTGTATATTTGCCTTTAAGCCTCTTTACAAGGCGTTCCATTTCATGATCTACAGTGACCCTGTCCATATAAAAGGAGAACCATTTAACTTCATTCCTTTTTATGCCAAGAGCCATAGATACTCCCTTCTCGAAATTATCCAAACTGATTGATCCGCTCTCTAGCTCATGGATCAGCTTCCCTTCCACCACCTTTCTTATCAGATGTAGGGATCTCTTTGAGAGTTTGTGAAGATATGAATAATACGGGTCATTTGTATAATTCAGAACCACTCCCCCCAGATCGAAGATTACTGCCTTTATCATTTAGTAATTTACCTCTTTACCTAAATCCCAAATTAATGGCTTATGAAGCGCCGGAACTATACTCTGACTTATAACTTTACTTAAATACATTTAGGCCCTTTGAAGTTATCTCGTAAGGCATCGATGCCTTTACATGGTCGGACTGCCTCATCTTCATTATCTTTATTAGATACTGAGAACTTCCTGAAACGTCCACTTCATGCATTTTTATTATGCCATCGAACATATAAGTACCATATAATCCTGCAGTGGTCTTTCCCAGAGGCCACGCCGTTTCCAAAGTTACTATGGTATTTATGCCTAGGTTTCTGAAATTTTCTATCATATAGTCTACTGAGCGTGTAAAAACGCGGTCATTGGATGCCAGTGCGCGCAGTGTTGTTATAGAATCTATTACCAGTATTTTTGATTTATTTGACTGCAATGTTTTATTTATGCCCGCTATGAATACCTGCCAATTTTCCGAAGAATTCATGGCATTTATTGTTTCCCTTTCCTCAAGTATTATAAGCTTGCTTTCCAGAAGCTCATTCATATCGTCAAAATACGGAAAAGCACTTTTTATATTCTCTAGCAGGGAATCGCGTCTTTCCTCAAGTGTTATGAAAGTGCATGGAATATTTATCTTGGCGTTCCTGTACAGGATTTCGAATGAGAGCAGCGTCTTTCCAGTACCTGCATCGCCCGCTATGAGAACCTGATTTCCCATAGGTATTCCCCCGCTCGTAATTTCGTCCAGTCCGAATATGCCGGTGCTTATCCTATTCTTACCCTCTGCCATTCAAATCACTGATAACTATAGTACTATCTCATTAGGAAAGTTAATAAATATTACCCAGTTTTTTGAGGGATCGGCATCTTATTATAGAGTTCTATGGCATACTTTGCAACCGTATAATCCGGATTTATGTACATTGCACGTATGACGTCGAGTAGGCTCTGTACCTCCGGTTTTCTGCCCACTGCGACAAGGAAATATATCCCTATTAAGTATATTATGTGATTTTTATAATGAAGAGAAAACAGGCTTCGCATATATTCTTCATTTACCCTCACGTCAATGGCCTCCAGTAGGCCCTTTATTGAAGGAGTATCTATATTTCTTCCTGCAAATGCAAGAGTGCCTGCGGCTATGATGTAAAGCGCCATGTTTCTGCTTATTTTTATATTTTCCAATATGCTTTTATCCGTCATGCCCCTTCCGAACTCGGATATTATCAAATTGGTAGTTACTTCTGACGTGCTTTCTATTGCGCGTACCAGTGTCTGTAAGCGCTTATCCTCTCTTTTCTTAATGTACTCTTTTTCAATCTCCCCATTTTCCAGGCGATTGTGGAAGTCTATTGCAAACCTGGCCAAGGTCGCATCTGGGCTGGTGCCAAATACTCTTACTACGCGTATGGAATTTTCCATACTAATATCTTTATCCCAGCTTTGTAGGTAGTATATCGATATTAGATAGACCACATAATTCTTAAAGTTGAGATAAGTCAATGTGCGGAGTAGATCGTTATCCGGGGTTATATTTACAGCCTCAAGCAGGTTGCCCACCTTATCAATGTCTATGTTCCTTCCACAAAACAGCAATGCCCCCGATGCAGCCATATATGGGATTAATCTTTCCCTTAGACTGTCATTTACTGCATTGCTATCATATGCCTTCTCCAATTCGCTTATTATTAAATATGAAATGCCCTTTGACATACTTACAATTATCTTGATAAGTTTGTTGTATATTGCGTCGTATTCTTCCTTAACACCATTGACAGATTCGCCATCGCCATTCTGCATAGTATGAAGTATACTCCAACATTCTTAATACTTTTACATTGCTCGGTGCAATGCAGGTAGAATGTGAGCATAAAGGTTTTTAAACTGGGGAATATAATGGATATTGGGGGGTTGTTGCGTAACCAGGCAGCGCGGCAGGCTCCAGATATTTATTTTAGGATTGAGCAATGAGCGATGATTAGAATCTGGAAATAAAAGCTTTGCAATGGAAGTAACCTGCATGTCGGGGTTCAAATCCCCGCAACCCCAAAGCGCTTCTGCCTCGAAGAAGATGCATCCTTGATTGAAGCTGCAGATGCCGAATACGGCTCTGTGCAGAATCGGGCTAGCTGCTTTTGCCTTGTAAAACGGCATGACTTTAAGTACGGCATCTCATGCCTAATTTATTTAGATTATTGCGTTATAACTCAGTTATGAACTATGGTGTGAACGTAGTTAAATTCTTTATGCTGCACTTGTGATATGATGGCAATAGCCAACTTTTACATTACGATAGGCCTTTCCGTAATAATGGGCCTGTCTATTTTCCTGTCGTTTCCACTGGTAATGGACAGGAAAGCAAGCATGAAGCGGTTGCTCTTGTACAATGCGATAGCCATAGGCATACTTATTTTCCTGCTTATGGATATCTATGGAGATGTAGCGGCAGTCTTTGGCAACGATACGATATCCAACCCGCTTTTACTGGTCTTCATATCGGGCTTCGTAATCTCTTTTGCCTTTTTTGTACTGCCGAAGGGGAGCCGGGATCCTGCAGAGAATCCACATAGGACCTCGGTGCTTGCTGCTGCAGGCATAGGATTTCAGAATATAACAGAAGGGCTTGTATTTGGATCTGCAGGCGCAGCCGGGCTCCTCCCGATATATGTGCTTTCTGTTATAGGCTTCTCTGCTCAGAATATAACGGAAGGCTTCCCTATTGCTGCACCTCTCTTCGGAAAGCTGGAGAAGACCAGCAAGAAATTCATTGTAGGGGTATTCTTGCTTGGCGGCTTGCCTACAATAATAGGTACCATCGTAGGGTTGGTATTCTTCTCTACTCTCTTCATTACCTTCTTTGATTCGCTTGCCTGCGCCGCAATACTTTACGTAGTGCTGGTGCTCTTTCATGTGAATGTTAATAGGGGCTCGGAGAGTCAAGGAGGAATAAAAAAGTCGATGCTTTACACTTACACAGGCATACTAATTGGATTTGTGATCGCTTATGTGCTGAACTATGCCGTTGTAGCCTAATATATAGATTAATATTACTTCAATTTTTCATATTATAGAAAAGCTGGTGGAATGAAGAAGGAGTCTAAAAAGCCGTTTATAGGAGTAGCTGGGCTCATAGTCAAAGACGGAAAGGTTTTGCTGGGAAAGAGATTAGGCAAGCACGGCAGAGGCACATGGGGTCCTCCTGGAGGCAAGCTGGAATTTAATGAGGAATTTGAAGATGCTGTAAAACGTGAAGTACTGGAGGAAACAGGGCTAAAGATAAAGGTAATCAGATTTGCAGCGGTTACAAATAATATCTTCATGGAGGAACACAAACACTCGATAACTCTTTTCTTCCTGTGCAGGATAACTTCTGGCATATTGCGCAACAGGGAGCAGGATAAGTGCGAAGAGCTCAGGTGGTTCAGATGGAATCAACTGCCAAAACCCCTCTTCCTGCCTGTCAAAAAGCTATTGGAGCAGGGATTTTCCCTATAAAACCAGCCACAGGTATTCCTCTTATTGCTGCTTACTTGCTTCAAGAATACCAGCCACTAATTCTTCAACCGCACCTTCCACATTTGCTGCTTTGACTATCCCTGACGCGATAAGTATGCCATCAGTACCCAATTCTATGGCTTTTTTTGCGTCTTCTCTGTTCTTTATACCTGCACCGCAGAGCACATGGGTGTACGCAGAGACATCCTTTACTGATTTTACCCCATATTTTATCATCTCGGGCCTTGCAGTAGAGACAGAGATGCCCCCACCTATAAGCTCGGGAGGCTCTAACGCTATAAAATCAGGCTTTAGCTTTGCCAGCTCGCCTGCCTCTACATCATCTTTAACGCATACGATAGACATTAACAGGTATTTTCTGCACAGTTCCACGCATTTTGCTATGTCAGAATGCGGCATTCTCCTCTCCGAATGGTTTATCAGTGAGCCTGCGACCCCGAGTTCCTTGAGTTCCTTTGCCACTATGGAGCCGGTAAATGCACCTGTTTCATAAGGATCCACATGTTGCGATAATGTAGAAACTATTTCTGCGCTCTCTCCCAGAAGGGGAAACGGCGGTGCGACAAATATTGCAACGCCGTACTTATCAGACAACTTTTTTGCTATTCTTGAAAAGACCAATGCCTTTTTCCCCAAAACTTCATCGTATTTCTTAAGATTAATTATTATTACAGGGAGTTTTACCATAGAAACACAGTAATGACTTTATCGCTTGGGTTTTAAAATGCCTAGTGCTGCTTTTGTTGTCAAAGTTTAGTCGGTTCTTTCCGTTAAAATTATATAAGGCAACTGATTAATTGTATTGATCGTATGTCAATTTTTGATTCAATAAGGGATGTAAGAGATGGCAAGGCAGTATACAAAACATTGATTGATGGACAATGGATAGAGGCACCGGACACTTTCGTGGTCATGAATCCTGCAGACGGATCGGTTGTTGCAAGAGTGCAGAAATGCGGAAAGGTCGAGGCGGAAAAAGCCGTCTCTGCAGCATACAATGCCAAATTCATGGTAGCGCATATGCCCGCGTTTGAGAGAGCAGAAATGCTCTCCAGAATGGCCCGCCTTCTGGGCCAGAACAGCGCGGAGATTAAAGAGATGATATGCAAAGAATCGGGAAAGACTCTTGACCTAGCTGAAGGCGAGGTCAGCTCATCTGTAGAGAGGTTAGAGCTTGCTGCTGATGAAGCCAGGGATATCAGAGGTGAGATAATAAAAGAAGATATAGTTTCGAGTGGAAAAGGCATGGCGCTTGTCACCAGGCAGCCTCTTGGTGTCATTCTTGCAATAACTCCATTTAACTATCCCCTCTTTGCGGCCGTATCCAAGATAGCACCTGCCATTGCTGCAGGCAATTCTGTAGTCATAAAGCCTGCGAGTGCAGACCCCATAAGCCTCTTGATGTTCGGCAAGATCATGCAGGAATCTAAGGCGCCTAACGGCAGCATTAATATAGTGACAGGCACCGGATCCGAACTGGGCAACTATCTCAATTCCCATGTGAAAATAGATATGGTGTCTTTTACAGGTAGCAGCGATGCAGGCAAGCGCATTGCAGCTGTGGCTGGAATGAAAAAGCTCCATCTTGAGCTGGGTGGAAAGGCTTCTGCAATAGTACTTGAGGACTGCAACTTAAGCCAGGCAGTAAGCGAGTGCGTTACCGGCTCTTTGAAGTTTTACGGCCAGAGATGCGATGCGATAAGCAGGATACTCGTTGTAGAAAGCATAGCAGATAAGTTTGTTGCAGGTGTACTTGAAGAGGTTAAGAAATGGAAGTTAGGTGATCCTGGAAGTGCCGGCGTATCGATAGGGCCTCTGATAAACGAAAATGCTGCTTCTTTTGTAGAAGAGCTTGTCAATGATGCTGTGAAGAAGGGCGCAAAGGTATTGTATGGCGGGAAAAAACAAAAATTAGGATACTTCGAGCCTACAGTGCTGGATAATGTTACTGAAGAGATGGATATTGCATGGAAGGAGACTTTCGGACCTGTTATTACTATACTCAGGGTTAAAAGCTATGAAGATGCAATGCGGGTTTCAAACAGATCCGACTACGGTCTTGACGCATGCATATTCACAAGGGACATAAATAAGGCTATAGAAGCAGGCGAGAATATAGAGGCGGGATCCGTGCATATTAATGGCCATCCTAAACACGGGATTGGACAGTTTCCGTTTGGTGGCGACAAGAACTCCGGGATAGGCAGGCAGGGGATAAAACACAGCATAGATGAGATGACAAAACTCCATACTATAGTCCTCCACTTATAGCGCCATACGCTTTTACATTATTCGTCGTAAAATATGCGGTAAAATACGATATATTTAATAACTTGTTTTTATTAATTTTGTATTGAGACGAGAAGAATGCCAAAGGTTTTGATAATCGGTGCTGGAGGTGTAGCCAGGGTTGTAGCTCATAAATGCGCGCAGGTGCCCGAGGTTTTCGAGGAGATAGCAATCGCGAGCAGGACTATGTCAAAATGTGAAGAGATAAGCAGGGAAATAAAGGAGAAGACCGGGCGTGAAGTTGAAGTCGCGCAGGTAGACGCGGATAACGTCCGCGAGTTGGTTGCTCTGATAAACAGGGTAAAACCGTCTATTGTAATCAATGTGGCATTGCCGTATCAGGATCTCAGCATAATGGACGCTTGCCTTGAGGCAAATGTCAATTATCTGGATACAGCCAACTACGAGCCAAGGGATGTTGCTCATTTTGAATACAGCTGGCAGTGGGCATATGACAGCAAATTCAGAGAAAAAGGGCTTATCGCGATACTCGGATGCGGGTTTGATCCTGGCGTATCAAACATCTTTTGCGCCTACGCGCAGAAAAATATCTTTGATGAAATAAATTATGTAGATATATTGGACTGCAATGCGGGAAACCATGGCCATGCTTTTGCCACGAACTTTAACCCTGAGATAAATATACGTGAGGTGACCCAGATAGTCAAATACTGGGAAGATGGCAAATGGATTGAAAGGTCCCCGATACTTGAATCTGATAGCGTGCATTTCAGCTTCGACTATCCGATTGTAGGAGCCAAGGAGAGCTATCTGCTCTACCACGAAGAATTGGAATCACTGGCTAAGAATATAAAAGGGTTGAAAAGAATAAGGTTCTGGATGACTTTTTCTGATAATTATTTGACACACTTAAGAGTCCTTAAGACCGTAGGGATGACAAGAATAGATGAGGTAGATTACGAAGGAAAGAAAGTTGTGCCGATAAGATTCCTTAAATCACTGCTTCCTGATCCTGCCAAACTTGGTACAAATTACACCGGGAAAACTGTGATAGGAGATATAATAACGGGCAAGGACAAGAAGGATGGCAAAGAGAGATCCATATACATATACAATGTCTGCGATCATGCAGAATCATACAAGGAAGTCGGGGCGCAGGCCATATCATATACGACAGGCGTTCCGGCAATGATCGGAGCTATGATGGTCTTGAAAGGAGTATGGAAGGGCAGAGGAATATTCAATGTGGAACAGCTTGACCCAGATCCGTTCATGGAAGCCCTGAATAGATATGGATTGCCTTGGAAACAGGTCGAATTCGATGGCAAATTGCCGGATTGATGTGTTTTCATCATGAAGAAGAATTTTTATCTGGAGGAATTAAAAAATTTCCCTACGCAGATGACCGATGCTGTTGAGAGTCCATGTTTTATTGTCAGCGAAACGCTGATAAGAAAAAATCTCGGGATTCTGTCAATAGTGAAGAGTGAAACAGGCGCAAAGATACTGCTTGCGCTCAAGGCTTTTGCGATGTATAGGACTTTTCCTTTGATACGCACTGAATTGGATGGCACGTGCGCTAGCGGGCCTATGGAGGCCCGCTTGGGATGCGAGGAATTTGGAAAAGAGGTAGTTACCTTTTCCCCCGCATACTCTGAAAAGGATATCGGGGAAGTGATAAAATACTCCAGCATAGTGATATTCAACTCGATAAGGCAATGGAAGAAATATAGGGGCGTGATCGCAGAAAGCGGTAAAAAAATAGAAATTGGATTGCGGATAAACCCTGGCTATTCTGAAGTTGAAAAGGGGCTTTATAATCCTGCTGCAGCAGGCTCCAGGCTTGGCATACTCCCGGAAGAGCTTGAAGGAGAAGATCTGACCGGGATTGACGGGCTGCACTTCCATGCGCTCTGCGAACAGAATGCAGATGTGCTTGTTAGGGTTCTTGAACACTTCGAACGCAAATGCGCGAAGTATTTAGATGGTATGAAGTGGGTAAATTTTGGTGGGGGGCACCACATAACAAGGAAAGATTATGATGTGGATCTGCTCATCAAGACGATAAACAAGTTCAAGAAGAAGCATGGGATTCAGGTATATCTGGAGCCTGGAGAGGCAGTTGTGCTTAATGCAGGTGTACTTGTGGCTACAGTACTGGATATAGTGCATAATGACATCGATACTGCAATATTGGATGTCTCGGCAGAAGCACACATGCCCGATGTGCTGGAAGCCCCGTATCGCCCCAATATAATAGGTGCTGGAAAACCAGGGGAACAAAAATTCAACTACAGGCTTGGAGGACCGACATGCCTTGCTGGAGACGTTATAGGGGATTATTCTTTTGCAAAGCCGCTTAAAGAGGGGGAGAGGATTGTCTTTCTTGATATGGCGCATTACACCATGGTTAAGACAACTACATTCAATGGGGTAAGGCATCCTTCAATAGCCTTGTATGACGGCGTCAGAGGTAAGCTCTCGGTAGTCAAAAGATTTGGCTATGAAGCTTACAGGTATAAGCTTTAGATTATCTGATTGCATTCGGTATATCATGCAGCACATTTACCTGTTTTACCTCTGCTCTTTTTGATACTTTCAGATAAGTGATGCTGTACAATGCAATTATGGGAAACGCGTATAGGATGTACATCGAATACTCCGGGAAAAATAATAAGAATGCCAATATTATTACAAGAGAGGAGAGCCTGCCCGTGTAGATATAAAACTCCCTGTTAAGCCAAAAGTGAATCCTATCCTTCGAGCCGCGGTCTATGACCTCAAGGAAGTTAGACAAAGCCTGAATATTCAGCGGGGTTGAAGATATAGTATAGATTAGGGCAAAAGAAAAGATTGCGAAGACAGGACTTACCAGGCTATGGTCCAGAAGGAGTAGGGAAGATACAATAAAGGCTGCTACCAGTACCTTTGCAGTCGCACTCCAGTTCCGGTTGCTTACCTTTGTAATATAATTCGCAAAAACAGCCACGAAAAGGAGCGAACTCGCGTATATCCCCGCTATTGTATAGCTTTTTGTAATTTCGAAGATGTAGATAGGCAGGAGTATCGAGAAAGGCATATAAAATAGCTGGGATAGGAAAAAATACTGCTTGTAATTCTTATATTCATTATGTTTTATCATTAGATCTTTCA
>JAJZND010000026.1:42349-54164 GCA_021848025.1 Microcaldota archaeon
AGGCTGAACTTGATAGGCCTTGATGGCTGGGGCAGCTTCGTACTGTAAAGGACATAAGCTGAGGCGAGAAGAAATATGAATGCTGCAAGGAAATCGTATATGAACCTAAGCGGCCCTGAAAATTGGGAATATTCTATCATTATTCCTGCCAGTGTTGGCGCAGCAAGCGAAACTATGCTGCTTATCAGGTTATTCCTGTAGATGAATTCCCTCCTGTCAATGTTCTTTGATATGTCTGAAGTCAGTATGTTGTTTCCAAGCCAGAATGTGCCTATTGATACGCCATAAAGTAGCCCAAACACCAGTATGTTTGAGACAAGCCCAGCGGCTGCAATGAGAAAGATCAGGGTTACTGCCCGGATCAAGGCTCCGGCAATATATAGCTCTTTTGGATTTATCCGCGGAAGCGTATATGCACAACCAAACATCGCCAGCGCAAGTCCGGTAAAGTAGAGTATGTTGAACTCTATGACACCGGCAAGCGAAACTGTTGCAAGCAGGAAGAGGTTCATGAATACTCCTACCAGTCCGCTTGAGAAACTGTACAAATTGTAAGAGATATAGTAAGACTTGACTTTATCTAAATCCATGTGTGGTCAGATGTGGCGCCTTGATTGCGAAGGCTAAACTTCCTTACTTTATATAGACTAGCTATTATCTGCTGTACAGATTTATAAATAGTATACATGCGGAAACATATGGGAATAAAGATTGATATGGAACTAGGCGATATGCCAACCGTGTCTGGTATTTTGGTAAAATTAGCAGGTATTTATAACATTGAGTCTATATTGGCTAGTATAAAGAAATATATGGGTGGATTTATGATAGCTCTAGGCGTAGCGGCGCATCCTGATGACCTTGATTTCGGCGCATCTGGCACATTTGCAAAGTTGGCGAAAGAGGGCGCAGCATGTTATTATTTAATATGCACAAATGGATGCAAGGGTTCTGACGATCCCAATATGACAGAGGAAAAATTAATCGAGATAAGAAAAAAGGAGCAGGAAGAAGCCGGAAAGATTCTCGGCCTGAAAGGCGTCTTCTTCCTGAATCACAACGACACCCAGCTAGTGGCTGATCTTGAGCTTAAGAAAGAGATAGTGAGATTCATAAGGAAGCTGAAACCGGACTTGGTGGTGACTATGGATCCCACGCTCGTATACTCCAAGAGGGGGTTTGTCAACCATACTGATCATCGGGCTGCAGGGCAGGCAGCTATAGATGCAGTGTACCCAATGGCGCGCGACAGGCTGACATTCAAGGAATTGGAGAAAGAAGGATTAAAGCCGCATAAAGTCAAGACCCTTTATCTGACAAACTTTGACAGCCATAATGAAGTTGTGGATATCAGTGAGACAATGGAAATAAAGGAGAAAGCTTTGGCACGCCATAAAAGCCAGGTTTCAGGGGAGAGCGTAAAATGGGTAAGAGAAATGGCGCATCTGATCGGGAAAGAGAAAGGATATGAATTTGCTGAAGCTTTCATAAAGCTAGAGCTTAAGTGAAGGAGATGACATTTCAGCTATTCAATTCAGCGAGCAGAAAAAAGGAGGTTTTCAGGCCTCTTGGCGGAAAAACGGTTAAGATTTACGTGTGCGGCATTACGCCGTACGACACGACCCACCTAGGCCATGCTTTCACTTACATCTCTTTCGATGTGCTTATAAGATATCTGAAATTTAGGGGCTTCAGGATAATTTACACCCAGAATGTTACTGATATAGATGATGATATACTCAGAAAGGCAGGGGAAGAGGGAATAGGGTGGAAGAAGCTTGGCGACCGCTGGACGAGGAGATATCTTGCAGATATGAAAAGCCTTAATGCGCTGAAACCTGACCACTATGTGAAAGCCACAGATTCCATACCCATGATGGTAAGAATTGTGGACTCGCTCAGGAAGAAAGGATTTGCATACGAGAATGGGGGTAACGTGTATTTCGATGTAAGCCTGTTCAAAGAGTATGGGAGGCTTTCCAATTTCAAACACCGACAGATGATGCTATTGCTTAAAGAAAGAGGCGGTAATCCGGATGATCCTAACAAGAGAAACCCTCTTGACTTTGTGCTTTGGCAGGGTTGGAAAAAAGGCGAGCCATACTGGGAGACGCCATGGGGCCGCGGCAGGCCCGGATGGCACATAGAATGCTCAGCAATGATAAGGCAATACCTTGGCGAGCAGATAGATATACATGGCGGGGGCCGCGATCTTATCTTTCCGCATCATGAAAGCGAGATCGCGCAGTCAGAGAGCTTTACAGGAAAAGCCCCGCTTGCGAAGTACTTCGCACATACAGGAATGGTGATGCACATGGGAGAGAAGATGGCAAAATCGCTTGGAAACCTGATCCTCATTTCTGATCTGCTGAAAGAATATTCTCCGAATGCAATAAGATGGATGCTTCTTTCGCATCATTATAGAAGGGTGTGGGAATTTGATGAAGATGAGATCGCTGAGGCGAAAAAGATATCTGGCGAAGCACGCAGATCTGCTAGCGTAAGTGGAAACAGTGGGATCAACAAGGCTATCCTTCAGGAGTTTGCCGCACTGATGGATGACGATTTGGATACTCCGAAAGCCCTGAAACTGATAGAGGGAGCAGCAGAAAACAAGGAGAATGGCAGAACCGTAAGACTGATTATGGAAACCATGGGTTTCATTCTTTGATTCGGATATTAAACCAGTAGCAGGTCATTTCCTTTCTTGAATATAAATGACCGGAAAAAGGCGTAGAAAAGGAATACTTCTGTTGCGAAAGGAAGATATCCAAGATACCCGAATAGAGGCATTTCGAAGAGCCTTATGCTCGGTACGAAATATGGAAGATTGTAGTGCCACTTTGGATATGCTTGGTAATTCCAGAATTCCCAGAAGAAGCCCATTATTATGCCTGCAAGAAAGAGCTGCAGGACAAGGCTCCGATTTCCTCGGCTTACTCTCTGCACTAGGCTTGGCCTTCCGATAAGATAGTTCAGAGGGTCAATGAGTAGGAAAAGGCCGAGCCAGATGAATGGAAATCCTATCATAGGCACCAATACAGGCAGAAGTGCTGCAAATACGCCTATTACGACTAGCAACTTTATGGCAAGGCTTCCGCGGCCAACTTTCTGGATCAGATGCCTTGCCTTGCCTGTAACGTTGCTATCAAACCTTTTTCCTAAGCCGAGAGAGTTTATTAGGGAAAATGTCTCAAGGACAGCAGGCATTATGGTAGTGAAATCAAAAAGGTGCACATACCAGACATAATTGGTATATATCCAGCTTACTGTGAACAGGTTATAGAACTCGAAAATAAGCCAGAATGGCACTGAGAGCGCCACCATGAAAATGAACTCTTTCGGATAAGACGATATTAGGGAGCGGTTTTTCAATCCATATACAATGCTATCTATAAGCAATATGTACCCATACCACACTATCGGTATATACCATGTGGCGAATGGCTCTATTTTTGCATAGAAGTTAATTTCCGCAAATGCTATTAGTGCGATGCCAAGATATCCATATAGTTTCAAAACTATCCCGCCTGCTAACTAAACATTATTGCTAATCAATATTTATAATGTAAAGCATGTTATCTCTGGTTTCCGGCAGCTAGAATTCGGCCCGATACCCCTATCTTGCGCAGCCTGACCTCCGTTTCGATCCTGGGCTTCCCGAAATCCTTCCATGCATTTCCTCCACGCCTACTTATCTCGAGATACCTGTCTCCGACCTGGCCAGATGAGCCTGGTGCAAGACAGAGGCTTCCATGATTTACGCTAAACATTCCTGCCGTAAATATCGCATCCTTCTTCTTCCCCCCTATCTCTATGCTTATCATATCTCCAGGCCTTAATTCGCCTGCCTCCGATTCCTTTGTAGTCAGCTTAATATTGCCATACTTGTCCCTATGGCCTATCCTGCCACCTGATGGCTCCGGTATTGAAGCAATTGCCAGCTCCTTTCCAAGGACCGAATACTCGCCTGCCACTATCTTGCCAAGCGCCTCTGGGAATATGTCCCTGGATCTGAACTGGGATCCATTTGTAGGCACTTTGTCTGGATCGAATTCCCTGAAAATATTTATAAGCGGCTTTACGAAGGAAAATGTCTCTCCGGAAAAAACGCCTACAATTTCCAGGCCTGTAGCGAGCCTTGCATAGACAAGCTTTTCCCCATCGTTATCCCTTCTTGGCCCTGAGTCATCTCTTCTTGGGGCCGTGTTCACGTAAAGATAGCTTTTGCCTGTCCGAGCTTCAACGTCCTTTCCCTCCAGCTTAAACCTTTCCCTGAGCTTTTTGTCGTTCAGGGCCATTTGATTTACCCAGAAACCAGTCTGGATTGTGCTGTATGGCTCCACAGAGATCGTGTGTATGCGCACGCCCGGCACATATGCATCTATAAACTGAGCGACCTCCGCGAAAGCAGCATCGCCCTTTCCGTAATCGGCTATAACATAAACTTTCGGAGCAACGTCGGCCATAAAAACATCTCTGGGTCACTTTATACAGGATATTATTCTATGCTTATATATAATAATTCTTGTGTATAGAATTACTAACAGTAATTAAAATCTGGCAGGCCGAAGGCGGATGCTATTTAAATTTATATCTAGATTTACTATTATCTTTATGGAAGGCGCTGAAAATACTACGCAACCTGCATCTGCTTCAGATAACAACAGCTTCAGGTTTGATGCATATGCGCATGGCAGCAGGAAAGGAATGTATGTGAAGATATTTGCAATTGCAATAGTAGCAATTGCAGTAATACTTGTAGCTTATTTCATCATGGCGCCACACAGACACGCCGGGAAAACTGTTGTGGCCGCTTATAATGAGAGCTATATAAGCAATGCCCAGGCACAGGCAGAGCTTGGGGGCCTTTATGGCAGCTATTCCTCATTTAGCACCAGTAATGTGGATGGTTTTGTGGCTAATTACATTGTGCCGCTCGACTATCCGGCGGGGCTTATTTCCGCCATACAAGGAAGCAATGTAACGCTTGTGAATTATATGTCTTATAAGAATCAAACGTTCAGCGGAAATTATATTTTTATAAGCGCAGACAATCTGCGCACTTCCGGGATATTTGTAGCTAGGACCTTTAAAACCGGCAATTTTGAGGATGCAAAGTCGCTATATAATTCGTTCCTTGAATTCGGATCGGCAGGCGGAAACTCTGAGATAAATTTTACTGAAGGCAAAATGGTTTATTCCGTATTCGATTCCACTGCAACGAATCCGGATGCCGAGTTCTTCACCCTTTATGCGCTTAACGGGAGCGCAGTAACTGTTTTCTCGATAGCAAGGGTTGGCGGCGCCATAAATGAATCGAGTGCAGTAAGCATCGCAGCTGAATTTACTACTTAGCACCGAACGTCCGCGCACAGAACCAAGAAAGGCTTTGGGATCCTGCGTATGTGCACTATCTTTTTAAAGATTATATGTGAGTATAAAGCGGTAACATGAAGCTTCTGGTTTATTCCATACTGATCATGATTTCGCTTGCGGCTGTAGCTCAGGCAAATGCGCTCTCAGGCGTGCCTGAGCCCCCCCTGCTGTATCCTGCAGCCAATAGCACTGCTAACGGGGCATTTCAGAATGCGGCTATTGCAACGATGACTTATATAGGTAATTACACCTGTGCGCAGAATCAGAGTCAGACATATGCCAATGCGGCCGGCTTTTCGCCTTGCGAATTCGGCAGCATAGAAGCTGGCACCAACGGTGCGTCGCCTTTTTGGTACATTGTTCCGGCTTATTCAGGGCTGTCCATTTTTGGATTCAATTCGACAAACACAACGGCGCAGGGATTTCCTGTTTTTAACGGAAGTGCGGTGCTTACCGACTGCTCTGCAGGTGCAACTGCAGCATCATGCGCCGGCAGTCCCGTATATGTCTACTCTCCTGTCTTCGGCAGGATGGAAAAGGAGCTGAATTATACCGATGGGCTTTCCGGGCTGCCTGTCGGAGTGCTTCCAGACCCGTCACACAGCTATATCATCAGCCAGTCTTCAAACGGCATAGGCTTCTATGCAGTGGCTGTATTCGTTTTCGATCCGAACATAATGCCAAATGCCTTCGATGGAAAGTGCAATGAAGTAGTGAAATCGAATCTTACGGATCCTACTGACAACTGCCTTACATCAGTAAGCGCTCTGGAAAACGCACTGCATACCAACTCTTCTTCTGTTACGCATGCAAATAACGGCAATCCAGTATGGGAAGCTATGGGAAAGCCATCGGAGCAGGCAGTCTTGCTCGGCGCGGGCCCTTCGTCAGGCATAAACACTTTTAATACTAACCTGCGGGAAGTTATTAAAGTAAGCACTGCAGATTATTACAAGCCTCTTTATTCGAACCGTACAAATGGCACTTCCACTGCCCCTACAACAGTTTCAACGAGCACGACGCCGACTACTTTGCCCGCGCGTGCTGGCGGGCAGAGAAACGTGCCCCTTGCAGCCGCTGCAGTAGTATTGATAATAATAGTCCTGATAGTTTACTTCGTAAGAAGGAAGCGCAGCTCATTCTGAACCGGTTAAGCGCATTTGCCCGGAAAGTTTATCTCCCGCGTTGGCTTTGCCGCTCTCTCCGCCTTAGAAAAGACTTAATAAAACTTTTACCTATTAATTACTGGCTTGGCATGAAGATTTATGATATGAATGACGGCATTGCGCTTGTAAGGTCGGCCAGGAATGCCATAGAGCTGCATCAGACCATGGCGAACTTCAGGAATGAGATAGTTGAGAGGCAGATGGCCAGATTTGACGATGAGATAGGCGTATTTGTAACTATAGAGCATTATCCTACGCGGACTTTGAGGGGCCGCATGGGCTTTCCAACACCGCACAACACTTTAAAGCATATGCTTGTCGAAGCTGCGATCTCGGCTGCCACAGAAGATCCCAGGTTTGTTCCTGTCTCGCATATGGAGTTTGATGAGATGCTGGTTGAGATAAACCTGCTCTCGAAACCAGAGCTTATTGAAAGCAGGAAGATAGCGGATATTAAGAATAGCATTAAGGTGGGCAGGGATGGCCTTATGATTAAGTATGGATACCAGAGCGGCCTGATCTTGCCCGCAGTGGCTATTGAAAAGCAATGGAGCACGGAGGAGTTCCTTAGGAACGTGTGCGTAGATGCAGGACTGCCGGAACATGCGTGGAAGAACAGGAGCGCAAAGCTTTACAAATTCAAATCGCAGGCGTTCAGGGAGTTTTCGCCGAGAGGCCCTGTAGAAGAGATTATTTTTGAGTAATATGCGGATTATAATGCTAGTCGACATGGACCATTTCTATGCCGCATGCGAGGAAATACGCAAACCTGAACTTAAAGGTAAGCCCACAGTAGTGGGATGGGATCCGAAGGAAGGCAGCGGAAGGGGAGTAGTAATGACCTGCAATTATGAGGCGAGGAAGTATGGCATAAGGAGCGGGATGACGATCTCAAAGGCTTATAAGCTAAAGCCGGATGCCATCTACCTGCCGGTGGACTTTGACTATTACGAGGAAAAATCCAGGGAAGTGATGGCTATCCTAAGGTCAAAGGCGGAGAATGTGGAGCAGGTAAGCATAGATGAGGCTTTTCTCGACCTCTCCGGGAAGCTGCAGGGGCATGAGGATTCATTAAGATACGCAGAGGAATTGAAGAACGAGATTGCAGTGAAGGCATTGCTGCCCTGCTCTATAGGCATAGGCCCAAACAAACTGATAGCGAAGATGGCATGCGAAGAGGCGAAGCCAAATGGCATCAGGCTGGTAAGGCAGGAGGAGGCGAAAGACTTCATAAAGGATATGCCTGTTGGCAATCTCTATGGCGTAGGAAGGAAGATAGGGGAGCAGCTTGAGCAGATAGGCTATAAGACAATAGGCGATCTTGCAAAAGCCAACATCATGGACTTAATGGACAAGTTCGGTTCTTATGGTATTGAGCTTCACAACTATGCCAACGCCATAGATGAGAGCAGCGTGCATGAAAACTCAGAGATAAAGTCGATAGGAAGGGAGAGGACATTTGGTGCAGATACCGAAGATGAGAAGGAGATAGGGAACGCAATACTGGAACTTTCTAAGGAGGTTATAGGCGAGGTCAACAAGGCGGGCACCGTATTCAAGACTGTAACGCTTAAGCTTAGATATCATGACTTTACAGAGCACCTGAAAAGCAGGAGCATCAAGCCTACAAGCAACTTAGAGAGCCTTGTTCAGAATGCGATGCAGCTCTACAGGCAGAATCCGGAAAAAACAAAGAAGATAAGGAAGATAGGGGTCAGGGTATCCGGGCTCTCCGATTACAGGAAGCAAAAAAAACTATTTTAAGCTTAAATGCTCATTGTTATATTATGGACTCATGCATCTTTTGCAGTATAGTCAGAGGCGAAACAGAGGCCCTTTCCATGTACGAAGACGATCTTGTCAAGGTAATGGCTGATAAAAACCCAGCAGCAGTAGGCCACTCCCTTGTGATGCCGAAAGCGCATTACGAGAATATCTATGAGATTCCGGAAAGGGAGCTTGAGAGGGTAGCGGTGGTTGCAAAACGCGTGGCAACGGTTTACAAGGAGCATTTAAAGGCAGATGGAATCAATCTTGTACAGGCAAATGGCGCGGCTGCTGGCCAGTCGGTCTTCCATTTCCATCTGCATGTGATACCAAGATACAGAAGCGACGGATACGGAATAGCTTACGGGTTCCATGGCGACCATAAGAGATGGGAAGAAAGCAGCAAAGCGCTGCTGAAGATCAGGAAATACCTGCAAAGTTTTGATTAGCTGCGCAGGTTCATCTCAGGAAATGCTTTTATCCTCATAGGCATTACCCAAGCTTGGCTTATTCTCCACCTCTGCACTACAGCTTTTCTCATAATAAGTGATTCTGAATGGCATTTAAGAGCTCTGCAGTCTGACACATTCCAGCTAGGCGTAAAAAATGAAAATCAGGAGCAGGAATCGCTGGCGCGCTCTGTGTGGCCTGCGCTCAGACTCCGTGGAACCAGAAGCCCTTCTCCCCTTTCTTTGACTTCTTCCTTCCAAGGATTTTCTCCCTCAGAGTAGCAGGCTTCAGCTTTATCTCTTCAGGCTTGATGCCAAGCGCCTCTGCATGCTCCATTGCGTATGAATTCTGCCATTCTCTGAATTTAGCCCAGTTCTTCTCCCTCGCTTCGCCTGTCTTCCTGTAATACTCGTCCTTCATCTTCTCCCATTCCTTTGCAGTATATCCATACGGAGGATGCTCGCGTATTGCAGGCGGGTCGAAGTGGTAGCTGTACATCTCCTTGAAGTAATCGAAATCGTGCACTTCGCGCGGATTATTGTAAAGGCGGACTCCTTCCTTTGAGAGAGTGTCCATCAGCTCCTCCAGGCTTATCTTTGGCTTCCTGTTATCTGCATCAGTAGGATTGTACACTATGGTTATGCGCTGCTTTACGTATTCTACCTTAGCGCGCAGTATTGGCTCCATGAGCATCAGCCGGTACTGAAGGCGCGCAGCATGCTCAAGGTCTATAAGTTCGCTCTTGCTTACTTCTGCAAACGTGACTTCCTTTACCATCCGATACGGCACACGGTACTGCTTGCCATTTATCGTTATCCAGTCGCTCGAGTACTGCCTCTCCTGAATCTCTTTTAGCTCCTTCTCATACGCATTCTCTTCCTGATTTTCGCGTTTGTCCATTACAGATTACCTCTGAAAAAGCAAGATATCCGGCAGGATTCTGGAGGGCTTCTTACGATCAGCAGCCGCAATTGCCGCCGCAGCCGCATTGGCCTTCCTTGCCCTCGCCTTCCATCTCAGCTCCGCCGCAGCCGCATGAACCCGATGCATTGCCGCAGGCGCATGAATCTTCACTCTTGCCATCCTTCTGCGCAGCAGGCTTTGCTTCTGCAGTCTTTGTCTTTGCAAGTGTCACGCCTGATTCCTGGACTGTTTTGCCAGATTGCCCCGCTGCTCCGGCAGCCATCATTACCTGTGCCACAGGCCTCTCCTGTACCGGCTGCCTGGCCATCTTCTCTGCCCTTATCTTTGCAGCCTCATCAAGATTGACCTTGAGGTTGAAGTAATCTGTGCCCTTGATGTAAGTGCGCTGGTAAGCTTCTGTTGCTTCAAGCGCCTTCACATTCCTTATGTACTTGTCGCTGTGGTAGGTCCAGTCGTGGTGCATCTCCTGCCACTCCTTTGAAGGTATGGAGTATTGCTTCTGTATCTTATCCCTGTAGACTTCAGGGAAGACATTGAAGGTACAGAATGGAAGCACCCTTCCGTCAGGCATTGCGTAGTGTATGTCGCACTTTTCCACGCGCTTTATGTCGTATGTGTACTCATCCTGGAAATGCATCATTCCTATGAACATTGACTTTAGCTGGAACGCGCCCATTGTTGCAAAGTCATGCTTGAAGATTACAGACATAAGCAGCTTTGAGAAGTTTATCGACTTCGGCTGCTTCTTCTTGTCTATGAACCTGCCAATCTGGGTAACCGCCTTCAGCGCTATCAGCCTGCGCTGCAGCTTCGACTTTCCGCCCATCTCGTTCACGGCATTCTGCAGATGCTCAAGAAGGCCAGGCGCATCCAAGAACCTTGTAAGAGGTATTATCCTCCCGTCGCTGTCCTGGAAGATGTAGGAGCCTGCGCCGCAGGCAAAGTGTATCGAGAGGTCATACTTGTACTCTCCGGTAAGCGCCTCTATGAACTTGTTTATCCCTCCGACATACGGCACTGAGAACCAGTCGTCCTTTGTTATTACGCCGTTTGTCTGCTCCTCTATGAGTTTTATCGCGCCAGGAATGGTTATTCTCTGCTTCTCGCGCATCCTTGTAGGCATTCGCCCTACAAGCGAGACAGGCTGGAAGTTTACAGCTTTTATGACATCGTTGTTGTTCAGCGCGAAGTTTATTATATTGCCAAGTTCGTGGTCGTTTATGGTCCTTATCACAGTAGGCACAAGCACAACGCCAATTCCTGCCTTTCTTACCGCATCGAGGGTCTTCGGGACTTCCCAGTGATTCTTGGGGTTTGCGCGCTTGCTTACTCCGTCGAAGCTCATGTATAGTGTGCTTACACCTGCGTGCCTGAGCTTTACTGCGAGTTCAGGCTTCTCTGCAAGTATTATGCCCGTAGTGTTCATCTGTATCTGGTCGAAGCCGGCTTCTTTGGCTGACTTCACTATCTCAACCACATCGCTCCTCATCAGCGGCTCGCCGCCGGTTATCTGAAGGGCATTGGCAGGTATAGGCTTCTGCGACTTGAGCTCCTTGAAGATCTTGTAAAGCTCGTCACGCGTTGGCTCGTATATGGGCTCGCCCTCCTTTGCATAGAAGAAGCAGTACCAGCATGAAAGATGGCATCTGTTTGTTATTACAACGTTTGCAAGGCCTGTATGCGACTTATGCCTCTCGCAGATCCCGCAATCGAATGGGCAGTTCTCGCCCTTGTTTACGTAGTTGGGATTATCGAAGCCTCTGCCGAAGTAGTTGTAGTTCTTCATGCGCATATACATGTCATAGTCCTCCCAGTACTTCTCCATGGTCCAGCCATGGTCAGGGCAGAATTTTCTTATCATTACTATGTCCCCATCCTTATAGATTGTGCCGTCTACTATGAGCTTGCACTCCGGGCAGACTGTCTTGGTGCGCTCAAGCACAGGCATCTTGTTGACCTCTTCCATGGTTCTCCGGTATGGAGCCATTAGCTTGTCTTCACCGGTGTTTACCATCTTTACCGTCATGCCTGCGTCAGTTGCCTTGTCTATTATCGAACCTAATGCTGATGACTTATCGTTCATTATAATCCCGTTATATTAGCATTCTATCTCAACCTATTTAAACTTT